>JAYELZ010000157.1:0-41220 GCA_034717835.1 Chloroflexota bacterium | reverse complement strand
GGGTAGCGCGCAGTTTGGAGCTAACGTCAATTCCCCGAAGCGAGTCTGCACGCGCGCGGGTTGCTGTGAGACCACTTGGGCCGCCACCAGGTTGGTCAAGCCTAAGAACTGGGCCACCCAGGCATCAGCGGGTGCTCGATAGACCTCCTCCGGTCGTCCTGTTTGCACCACGCGCCCTTCATGCAGCAGGATGACGCGATCGGCCAGCGCGAAGGCTTCTTCCTGGTCGTGCGTTACCGTGAGCGCGGTGACTCCCACGCGATGGAGGATGGCGGGCAACTCTGCCATCAGTCGCTCGCGGAGATTGCGGTCTAGGGCGCCTAGCGGCTCATCCAGGAGGAGGAGCCGCGGGTGCGGTGCCAGGCTGCGGGCCAGCGCGACCCGTTGCTGCTCGCCGCCAGAGAGCGAAATCACCTCGCGCTCCCCAAATTCTTCCAGGCCAACTAACGCTAACATCTCAGCGACCCGTTGGGCTACCGCATGGCGTTGTGCTTGCCGCTCGCTGGTCCGCAGCCGCCACCTCCCATCCTGCAAGCCGAAAGCGATATTCTCCGCTACGGTTTTATGGGGGAAGAGCGCGTATTCCTGGAACATCAAGACTATCCCGCGTCGATGGGTGGGGATACCGGCGAGCTCTTGGCCCGCCAGCCGGATCTGGCCGGCACTCGCCGATTCCAACCCCGCCAGGAGCCGCAACAACGTCGTCTTGCCGCTGCCGGAGGGGCCTAAGAGGCACGCGATCTCGCCGCGTTCCACGGTGAAAGTGGCTCCGCGTAGTAGCGGGGTTCCAGCGTATTCCTTGTGGATGTTAGTGACTTCAAGAAAGGGCATGGGTCGGTTTTATTGGAAAGGACGCAGATAAACGCAGGCTGCGCTCGCAGATTGAAAATGATAAATCAGTATTTATCTGCGAAAATCTGCGTCCAAAAAATAGATGGTGAATTTTGCTAGCGTATTATACCGTAAGGTGACGGCTTTTCTCAAAACGCCTGGACGCCGGGTGGGCGCAGAGCTTCCATCGCGACGAAGCCGACGACGCAGACCGCCATCAAGATGGTGGACATGGCTAGCGCCTGTCCGTAGTTGAGCGCGCCGGGCTGGGAGAGGAAGCGGTAAATGGCAATCGGGATGGTGGGCATCTCAGGGCGGGCGATCATGGTGGTGGCGCCAAATTCACCGAGGGAGACGGTGAAGGCGAAGACCGCGCCCACCGCCAGCGCGCGCCAGATGATGGGCAGCTCGACAGTGACGAAGACGCGCCAGGGAGGCGCTCCTAGCGTGGCGGCGGCTTCCAGCAGCGGCGGGCGGATGGCTTGCAAGGCGGGCAGGAGGCTTCGCACGACGAAAGGGAGTGCGACTAGCGTATGTCCAATGATGATGAGCAGCGGTGTGCCGCGCAGGTTGAGCGGCGGGCGCGCCATCGCCAGCAGATACCCCAGTCCCAATGTCACGGCGGAGGTTCCCAGCGGAAGCATGAAGAGCGTATCTAGTATCCATCCCTGGCGTTCCTTGCGTAGCGCTAACGTTGCGAGCAATCCCAGCAGCAGGGCCAAACCGGTGGTCGCCAGCGCAAATTTTACCGAGTTGCCGACGGCCGTGATCGGGGACACGTAGAAAATGGAGCTGCGCGGATTCTCAAAGAGGGCGCGGTAGTAGTGCAGGCCGGCGCCAAAGGAGCGAGCGGTCAAGGTGAGGAGCGGAAAGCCCAGCAGCAGGCCGGCCAGGAGCAGGTTGAGGAGTACGAAGCCGATCTCGCTGGGGGTATGCGGGCGACGTTGGGTGAGCCAGCGCGGTTGTAATTTGACTGGGCGGGTCAAGCCGGCTTGCAGGCGGGTGTAGCTGCCGGTCAGGAGCAGAGTGAAGAGGATCTGTATCAGGGAGAGGGCCGCGGCGAGCGGTAAGTTGGCGAAGTAGATGGTTTGCCGGTAGATTTCCACCTCCAGAGTAGCGAAACGCGGGCCGCCCAGGATGAGGATGACGCCGAAACTGGTGAAGCAGAAGATGAAGACGAGCAATCCGGCCGCGCTGATCGCGGGAAGCAGTTGCGGCCACGTCACCTCACGGAAGGCGCGCCAGGGAGACGCGCCTAGGGTGCGGGCCGCCTGTTCCAAATGCGGATTGAGGTTGGCCCAGAAACCGCCGACCATCCGCAGTACCAACGTGTAGTTGTAGAAGACGTGTGCCAGCAGGATCGCGCCCAAAGTGTAGCGCAGATCTAACGTGTCGCCCAGGAGTGCGTTGAGAGGCGAACGCGGCCCAAGCACGGAGGTGAAGGCGGCGGAGACGACGACGGTGGGCAGCACAAAGGGCACCGTCGTCAGCGCGGCGAAGAGGCGCTTGCCGGGAAAATCATAGCGGGCGAAGAGGTAAGCGCCGGGCAATCCCAGCAGCAGGGTGAGGAGCGTGGAGAGGAGCGCTTGCCCGACGGTGAAGCTGAGAATATGCAGGGTCCCGGCGGAGAAGATTTTATGGAAGAGTGTGACCGGGTGCGCGCCGCCTTCCCATGTCAAACTGGTGTAGAAGATAGTGCCCAGCGGGTAGAAGTAGAAGAGGAGCAGGAAGGTGAGTGGGAAGCAGAGGAGAGCTGCCAGTCGCCAGTTGCGAGCGGCAAAAAGTTTCACGTGTGCTGTTCTGAGTAATGTCATCATCTGTTGCGCTTTTTGCTCTCTCGCCTGGTAGCGTAGTCGGAGACCAGCCACCGCCGGTTGTCATTCTGAGCGAAGTGCTCAGAGCAGGGCGAGGAGCACGTAGTCGAGGAGTCTTTGGCATTTATAGAGATTGTGGGGCAGAAATGAGAGATTCCTCGCGGGCGCGTCGCTAACGCTCCGCTGGCTCGGAATGACAAAGCTGGTAGAATCGCTACCTCCCTTCGCCCGCGTGCCTTATCGCTCATTCGCTTTCTCGCTATTTGAGCACCGTCTCCGTCCATGCTTCAATCCACGCTTCTCGATGGGCTTCGATAGCCGCTGGTGAAACCTCTGCCGGTTCCGTGGCTATCTCAGCAAAGTGGGTAAAAGGAGATTCCGGCAATTTGATATTCTCGTTGGCGGGAAATACCCACATCTGCAAGGGGATATCGGTCTGGAACTCTGCGGAAAGTAGAAATTCGATGAACTCCTGGGCCAGCTCCTGGTTGTCCGTGCCCTTGAGGATGCCGGCAAACTCGATCTGGCGGAAGCAGGTACCTGGCGCGGTCACGGCTCCGGTGGGCGGCTCACTCAACTCATCTTCGCTGAAATAGACCTCGGCGGCGGGGCTGGTGGCGTAGCTGACCACGAGGGGCCGGGCGCCCTCGCTGTACGCGCCGCCGCTGAACTCGGAGTAGTAGGCGGTCTCCCAACCGTCGACGACTAACACGTCATTGGCGCGCAGGTCGGCCCAGAAATCCAAGTATCTCTCCTCGCTAAAATTGCTGAGGGTAGCCAGCAGGAAAGCGAGGCCGGGAGAGGAAGAGGCGGGATTTTCGATAACCAAGAGGCTTTTGTAGGCGGGTTGGGTGAGCTCCGCCAAACTCTGAGGAACGTCAAGGTTGTGCTCGGCGAAGTAAGCCTGGTCATAGTTGAGACAGACATCACCGTAGTCAACGGGGACGACGCGCCCTTGCTGGTCGAGTTGCAACTCTGGCGGGATCTGGGACAGTCCCTCAGCTGCGTAAGGCTCAAAGATTCCCGCTGTTAGGGCGCGGCTCAGAAAGGTGTTATCCACGCCGTAGAGCACGTCCGCCTGGGGATTATCCCGGCTGAGAATTGCCTGGTTGAGCATTCTGCCGGCATCGCCCGCTTGCAGAAATTGCACCTTAGCGTGGTGCTCTGCTTCAAAGTGCGCGATCACCTCTTCGCTGATGCTGAAGCTATCGTGTGTCATCACCCGTAACTCACGGGGCGCGGTAGGGGGAGCGGCAGTCGGCGGCGGCGCACAAGCCGCCAGTAGTAGGACGAGCAATACAATCAAAAACGTTTTCTTCTTCATTTGCAGCCTCCTGGGATTAACAGATACATCCATAGATTTTTAATTGGCGGGTTAATTTTGGTGGCTCGGTCAGGAGACCGGCCACAGCTCCTGGCCATTCCGCGCTTGCGGTGGCTCTCTCGCCTCTGCCTCATAATTTCTATAAATGCTAAAGATTTCTCGACTGCGCACTGCCGCAAAGTACGCGGCGTGCTCCGCTCGGAATGACAAGGTGGCACGCGGCACTTCTTAACCCTCACTCGCCCGGTGACGCGGTCAGGAGACCGGCCACAGCTCAGTGGACTAGCCCTAGTCGCCGTAGGGCGACTTCGCATTTGTAGGCGCGGTTTCAACCGCCAGCCTTTATTGTTTCGCGTTCATTCGCGGTGAATTTGCTGAAAACACCATAATAAGCCTTCCTCCAACATCACCGTAGCAGTTCTCTCGGCGAGCATATTGCTCACCCCGCGCGCCGGGCCGCAGCGCAACGTCCCCTGGCGGAGCGGATAGCGCAGCCCGTCGGTGGTGATACCGCGTGCGTCGCCGCCCAGCGGGATGAGGGAGACAGTATCGCCCGGTTCCCCGTGCAAGGCCAGCGTCTCGCCGCCTCGGATGAGGCGGATTTGCCACGCGCCAGCAGCGATGCTCACCGCGCGCCCCGCCAGTTCTGGGAGCGCCAGCAGTAGCAAGTTGGCGAGCTCCTGGTCGGGACGGCCGCCCAACGCGCCCAACACGATGATCGCGTCCGTCTCCTGCATGGCGGCCCAGAGTAAGGTCAACTCCAAGTCGGTCTCGTCCTTGGCGGGCGGATGGATCTGAAACGTGGCACCTGCTGCCTTCAGCCGCACACGCAGCCCCGCCGGCAATGAGTCCAAGTCGCCGATGATCTGATCGGGCGTCAAGCCGGCCGCCAGCACGTGGCGCATGCCGCCATCCGCCGCGACAATCACGTCCGTGGGATGTACCCAGCGGGCAGCCTCGGCGGCGGGAGCGGCTAGTTTTCCATTGGCGAAAATGATTATTCTCATAATAAACAGTAGACGGTAGACGGTAGACAGTAGACGGTAAATAGTAGACGGTAGACGGTAAACAGTAGACGGTAGACAGTAGACAGGGGATCTGACTAAGAACTGTTGATTACCCGACTACCCGACTAACGACTACCTGACTAACGACTACCTGACTAAACAACCCTCCCCGCCGGTCACTGGGACTCAGCGGGGAGGGTTTCTCAGTTGTCACTCTCTCCCTCCGCTGGTATTATCCAGATCAGGTTCAAGGGTCGGCGTCGCGTGGACACCCTCTCAGCCTGGTTTTCCAGGCTCCCCCGAGATGCTTATGTTTTTGCATTGTAACACAGTTGATTGTTTCTGCCAGAAGATATTTTTTTCGTCTAACGTGGATACGGTACCACGCCTTGTGAACAGCCAGCTGTTCGTCTGGCAATTGAGCAATCTTTCAGTCAATCATCCTTCTGGTTGTTGAGCAGGCCGGCTTCCACAAAAGCACGCTCTAATAAATCAGCCAACTCTAACTTGGCAGCACACTGCTCAAGATAGGTAATATCAAGTAACTGCCCTTGCACCTTGAGCACGCCCAGCACATCTTTCCATTGCCGTCTGGACATTTCGCCGCTTAACCGATACCAGTCCAACTTACTCAAAATGATGTCCTCAGCCGATATGAAATAGAATTCGGGGGACACAACCTCGTCCAACGTGTCTTTACGCCGCCTTTCCAGCGCGGTGTGATGATAAGGTTCGTTTTTCAGTACAAAAATATCCACTTTCAACATCGTTTTAAGATGAATGAGGTTGAAGGATGATTCGTGGTTGATGGCATCTAATATCATATCGCCGTCAATGTAGTAATTGTCTTTTAATTGTTGAACTAACGTGTTGACGTGTTGCACTTCAAGGGCGGCGACCATATCCACATCCATAGTAGCGCGAGCAATGCCATAAGCTGAACTGGCGACAGAACCACCGATGTAATAAGCAATATCCAACCTCTCAAAGGCATTCACCACTGGCATGAGCGCAGCAACAAGATCAGTTGAGGGCATGATTCCTCCGCTCTAGATATTGACGTACTCGTCTAGCCAACTCTTCGTTATAATGATAGGCGACAAAAGCCAATTTAACTTCCAACTGACTGTAGGTGGGATTGGCGCGAGAAATGGCGCGCCGTGAAAGTTGGATGGTAGTTTGTGATAGGGAGTACATGAGGGACAATCTTTTGGACACCGTCGCTTGGCGCAAGAGCGATACCTGCACTTCCTCTGCGCTTGGATGGGTATCACAGGATTGCGTTCTCAATTTAGATTTGTGCATCACACCTTCCCTCGGTTAAGTAATGTTTCTGTATATCATGTTATTGTGAAAAAAGTCGGTATAATGTCCTGCAAGTGATAGTTTTATACTTAACCAGCTATCTTTCCTTGATTATATGCTTTTGCTCCTAGTCTGTCAATTAAGCGAAACCATAATTTTCCTGATGTATGGTTGGAGGTTGTGAAAGATGAATAGATGGATTGTAATAGGCTTGTTTCTCTTGATAATCATAGCTGGCTGCACCATATTGCCGGAGCAGAGCGTCCTCCGGTTGGCGTCTCCTGCGCCGACCATGACTGCTAGCCCTACGTTGCCCCCCCCGGCGACGTTGACTCCTACCCCGACACTGACGCCTTCCCCGACGCCCACACCCACTCCGCGCCCGTCAGAGGTACTGGAGAGCGCGGAGCACGCTTATCGCATGGGCGATTGGCAGCAGGCTGAGTTGCTCTATCAGCGGTTGATGCCTCTCTCGTATATCACGCAGCAGGAGGCTGTTAGCGCCATGTTGGGATTGGGGAAGACGCTCCTGGCCCAAGATAAGATCACGGCAGGCATGGAATTGCTCACCTCCGTGGCAACAGAGGCGGGCCAGAGCGACGCGGCGGTGGCGGCGCATTTGCAACTCGCGGATGCGTTGCGGGCTACTGGACAATCGGCGGACGCCGTGCCGCACTATCAAGCGGTGCTGGCGGCGCGACCGGTGCTCACGACTTACGCTCATGAATGGTTGGGTGATGCGCACTTCGCTACCGGCGTCTACCCGGCCGCGCTCTCTGCTTATAGCGACGCCCTGGATGAGGCCACCAGCGCCAGTCGCCAAGTTTATCTCTGGGAGAAAATCGCGCTAGCCCAGACGGCGCGGCAAGTTTACCCGGAGACGATGGCTGCTTATGACGCCATCTTGGATATCGCCCGCATCCCGGCCTACCGCGCGCGCATTAGCTACCAGGCTGCCGAGGCGGCGCGCTATTTTGGAGAGACCGAGGAGGCTCTGCGGCGCTATCATGAGCTGATAACCGTTTATCCCCAAGAATCTCAGGCTTACGAGGCGTTGGTGCAGCTGGTTGAGGCGGGTGAACCGGTCAATGAGTTGTTGCGCGGCCAGATCGATTATCGAGCCGGCGCTTACGGCCCGGCGGTGCAGGCGTTCCACCGCCAGATTGAGGCGGTGCCAGAGCATACCGGCGAGCCGCATTACTATGCAGGACTCTCTTTTCTGGAGGCGGGTAGCCCGGAATTGGCGTTGCAGGAATTTGAGACGTTGTTGGCGGATTTATCCGGCGACGCCTATTGGGGCAGTGCCTGGATCGGGAAGGCGCGCGCGTTGGCGGCGTTGGGCCGCGTGGATGACGCCGTGGCGGCCTACCGGGAGCTCCCGGCGGCGTTGCCGGCGCATCCCCGCGCGCCGGCGGCTCTCTGGAGCGCGGCGGAGCTGCTGGAGGACGAGTCCCGTCTGCCGGAGGCGGCTGAGCTCTTCTTGGCCCTAGCGGAGCAGTATCCGGGTGATCGCAGCGCGCCAGCAGCGCGTTTCCGCGCCGGGTTGGATCGCTACCGGACGGAGTCGTCGGGTGCGGCGGTAATCATTTGGGAGGATTTGCTCCGTTGGTATCCGGCCGACGAGCTCGCGCAGGGTGCCCGCTTCTGGTTGGGCAAAACATATTTGGAGGCGGGAAGTACCCTCAGTGGGACTGCGTATCTCAGCCGCACCGTCGCGGTTGACGAGTGGGGTTATTATGGTTTACGGGCGGCGGAGTTGTTGGCCGGGCGGGGGCCGCTGGTCAACCCGGCCGCGACGCTCTTGCCCTGCGGCGATGAGATTGAGCAGCAGGCGGTGGTGGATTGGCTGGCCAGCTGGATCGGGCTGGACCCACTTCCTGATCTGAGCGTGCCGCCGGAGGCCCTGAAATCCGATCCACGTCTGGAACGGGGACTGCTCCTCCTCGAATTGGGACACTTTGATGAGGGGCGCGCCGAGCTGGAGTCGCTCCGCGTGGCTTACGGAGAAGATGCCTGGGCGCAATATCATCTCGCGCTCAGCTTCCGCGACGCGGGCTTGTATCGCTCCTCGATCCTGGCCGCATCCACCGTCTGGCGGCTCTCCCCGGCGGAGACGGCGGATGAGTTGCCGCGCTTCTTGGGCTGCTTGCTCTATCCGCGCTACTTCTCCACGCTGGTGGAGCGGGAGGCAGTGGAGTTGGGCTTTGATTCACTGGTGCTCTACGCGCTGCTGCGGCAGGAGAGTCTCTTCGAGGGGTTTGCGACCTCCTTCGCGGCGGCGCATGGCTTGATGCAGGTCATTCCCCCCACCGGTGCGCAGATCGCCGAGGCACTGGCTTGGCCGCCGGATTACGAGACTGAGGACCTCTACCGCCCACTGGTCAGCGTCCGCTTTGGGACGTGGTATCTGGCGCAGCAGCGAGAGCGTTTTGAGGGCGAGCTCTACCCCGCGCTGGCGGGCTATAACGGCGGGCCGGGTAACGCCGCGCGTTGGTGGGAGGCTGCCGGTGAGGATCGCGATCTCTTTGTGGAGCTGATCGGCTTCCAGGAGACGCGGACTTACGTGGAACGCATCACGGAGCATTACGAGAAGTATGTCTGGTTTTGGACGCTAGGTGGAAGTGAGCGGTGATGGGGGAAAGAGCAAGCCACCCGGAATGACAAGGCTGCGGGAGTGTGGCGGCGCGGCCGGATGCGGGAGGTTTTGTTTTCCAACCCCAACTTTGAGATGGGGGTTATATGTCTTTGCGAGCGGGCGGCGCATCGCGACCACCGCTGTATTCCCCACAAAAAAATACTGGCTATGACGCGGTCTGGAGATCGGCCATAGCCAGTAAGTAGGTTGTTCGCTTTCTCGCCTACTCGCTTCCTCGCTTATTTGCCGGCGGCGATGGCGGCTAGATCTTCTTTCACACTACCGATGGGTTTGATGTCGAAGTTGTCGACCAAAACTTGGACGACGTTGAGGGAAAGGAAGGCGGGCAGCGTGGGGCCTAAGCGGATTTGCTTGACACCCAGGGAGAGCAGCGCCAGCAGGACAATGACGGCTTTTTGCTCGTACCAGGCGATGTCGTAGGAGATGGGTAGGTCGTTGATGTCGTCCAGCTCGAAGGCTTGGGCCAGTTGTTGGGCGATGTAAACTAGGGAGTAGGAGTCGTTGCACTGCCCGGCATCTAAGATGCGCGGGATGCCGCCGATATCGCCCAGATCCAACTTGTTGTATCGATATTTGGCGCAGCCGGCGGTGAGGATGACGTGATCTTGAGGCAGTCCCTCGGCGATATCGGTGTAGTATTGGCGACTGCGCTGGCGGCCATCACAGCCGGCCATGACCACAAATTGTTTGATAGCGCCGCTCTTGACGGCGTCGATGACCTTATCGGCGACGCTCATCACGGTGGCGTGCGCGAATCCGATGGGAATCTCGCCGCTCTCCAGTTCTTGCGGGCTGGCGGACGTTTTGGCTTTGGCGATGAGTGCGCTGAAATCCTTCTGCTCGCCCGGTTGGCGGTCAGGGATGTGCTCGCAGCCGGGATAGCCCACCAAGCCGGTGGTGAAGAGCCGGTCTTGGTAGCCCTTTTTGGGTGGCACGATGCAGTTGGTGGTCATCAAGATCGCGCCCCCGAACTTCTCGAATTCCGTGGTCTGACGCCACCAGGAACCGCCGTAGTTGCCTACGAAGTGCGGGTATTTCTTGAAGGCGGGGTAAGCGTTGGCGGGGAGCATCTCGCCGTGGGTGTAGACGTTGACGCCGGTGCCCTCGGTCTGCTGGAGCAGCTCATCCATATCGCGCAGATCGTGCCCGCTGATCAGAATCGCGGGGCCTGCTTTGATGCCGATATTTACTTGCGTAGGTTCGGGGTGGCCGTAAGCATCGGTGTTGGCTTTATCCAGTAACGCCATACCCTGTACGCCCACCTCGCCAGCTTTGAGTACCCAGCCCACCATTTCTTCAACGCTCAAACTGTCGTCAATGGTGGCCAGTAACGCCTCTTGCAGGAAGGCTAACAGCTCATCGCTGTATACGTCCAGGACGTAGGCGTGATCGGTGTAGGCGGCCAGTCCCTTGAGTCCGTAGATCAGCAGTTCGCGCAGGGAACGGATATCCTCGTTCAGTTCTGGATCGGCCATTACGCCGACTGTGGCGCCTTTCGCGTCCAGAGTTTGGACGTCGTAGTTTTCCGGTGTCCAGGTGGCCGCTTCTGGTGGCTTCGCGTCGCAGTCGCTCCCGGATTGGGCGTGACAAGCAGTCTGGACGGCTTCTTTGAGCGCGTCACGCAGGTGAAGGGCCTTGGTGAGCATTTCCACGAAGCGCGTGGTATCGAAGTTGACGTTGGTGATGGTGGCGAAGAGTCCCTGGGCCACAGCTAGATCGGCGGCGGGATGTGTTACGCCCAGTTCGCGGCCTTTCACGCCCCAGAACGAAATCCCTTTCAGCGTCCAGATTAACAAGTCTTGCAGGTGCGCCACTTCGGGGGTTTTACCGCAGACTCCGCGGACAGTGCAGCCTTGGTTGCCAACCGTCTCTTGACATTGATAACAAAACATCTTCATATTTAGCTCCTTTTCTCAATTAATGTGAGTAGCGATATGAGGTAGGGAGAGAGGGACAATCTCGTAAGTCAACGTGATGGCTCCGGTGGGGCAGACTTCTTCGCAGATTCCGCAGTAGGTACAATCCCTGGGGTGCGTGAAAATCGGCCGGCCCTCCACCAGCGCGACCGCCGCATGAGGGCAATGGGTCACGCACAATCCACAGCCGGTGCAACGCGCCGTATCGATTTTGGGCAGTGCCCATTTTGCTCTCTCGTCGTTCCTCATAGCAGAGTTAGTATACCGGAATAGAGCGTGGTTGTCTGTAACAAAAGTTACCCGTAGAAGGTCAAAGGGTTTCGCCACGGAGGGAAGAAATAAAAAAAACTCTGTATCCTCTATGGCTCTGTGGTGAAAATTTGGCGCTACGAGTTACTCTCTTCTTGCAGCGCGTCTAGGTCTTTGATTAGGATTCTCTGGCGTTCCAGCTTAATCAGCCCGGCGGCGGCGAAATCGCGCAAGGTGCGATTGACGACGCCCCGCACTGACCCGATGCGCGCGGCGATCTCTGCCTGCGTCCAGTTGAGCGGAGCGGTACTCTCGCCGGTGGCCTGTTCCAGTAGAAAGTGGGCAAGCCGACCTCGGACCGAGCGCAAACTGAGGTCGTAGGTTAGATCTACGAGATGGGCTAGTTTGTGGGAGAGCTGGCGCATCACGGCCAGCGCAATCTCCGGGGAGCCGGTGGCTACGCGGCGAAAGTCGTCAGGGGCAATCAGGAGCAGTTTCGTCGGCCCGATGGCCTGCGCGTTAGCCATGGCCTGCGCGTTGCTGGTAAACGCTGTGACCAGGTTCAGCTCTTCCCCCGGCTGGAGTTGGATCAGAGTTTGTTCGCGGCCCGTGGGGCAGATGCGGTAGACGCGCACGCTGCCAGATAGCACAAAGTAAATCGGGTGGTCGGTATCCCCAGACAACAGAATGAGTTTCTTATCCTGATAGGAGGCTGCATAGAAAAGGGCCGCCAATCTACGGAGGGCCAGAGTAGAGAGTCCCTCGAAAATTGGCAGCTCTTTAAGTTGTGCAAGTGATACTGACATTAGGATAAAGTTGGTTTGGTGGGATGAAACTAATTACCATTTTCTTATCTCTAATTTTTGTTTTTTACATGTAATCTGGCATTGCTTCTCTCTGCGCTGGCTCAGTGCGCCCGTAGGTGAGGGCCAGCTCACGCAGTTTGTGGCGGTATTGCGATAAGAGATCACCATCACGGAAGCGCCAGCCCCAGTTGCCGCTGGGTGTGGCCGGCGTGTTCATGCGGGCGGTGTTGTCCAGTCCTAACACGTCTTGCAGCGGGATGATGGCGGTGTTGGCGACTGAACTGTAAGCCAACCGGATCAAGGCCCAGTTGATAGCCTCGCTGACCGGCCCCAAATAAGTGTGCAATTTCTCCTTCTCTTTTTTCCCACGGCTCTGATACCAGCCCATAGTGGTCTCGTTATCGTGCGTGCCGGTGTAGATCACGGAGTTGGGCAGGCAATTGTGGGGCAAGTAGCGGTTACTGGCGTCAGAGGTGAAGGCGAATTGGAGAATCTTCATCCCCGGCAGGTCGAAAGCGTCGCGTAACTCCCGGACTCCATCGGTGATGAAGCCCAGATCTTCCGCGAGAATGGGGAGCTCGCCTAGCACATCTTTGACGGTGCGGAAGAAGGCTTGGCCTGGTCCTTGTTCCCAATGCCCGTTGATCGCAGTATCTTCCCCGGCGGGAACTTCCCAGTAAGCCTCAAAACCTCGGAAGTGGTCCAGACGGACAATATCCACCAGCTTGAAGGTCTGCGTGAAACGGTCAATCCACCAGGAGTAGCCTTCCTCGGCCAGCACATCCCAGCGATAGAGCGGGTTGCCCCAGAGCTGTCCCGTGGGGCTGAAGTAGTCCGGGGGAACGCCGGCGACGGCGGTGGGCTGCCGTTTTTCATCCAGGTGAAAGCGGTGCGGGTTGGCCCAGAGATCGGCACTATCGAAGGCCACGAAGATGGGAATATCACCGATGATTTGGATTCCTTGTTTGTGGGCATATTTTTTGAGGGTTTCCCACTGGCGGAAGAAACGGTACTGGTAGTATTTATGGGCGAAAATCTCAGGGGCCAAGCGCTCGCGGGCGGCGGCTAACGCAGCCGGCTGACGTGAGGTGAGTTCCCATTCCCAGGTGTGCCAGGGGGCACCGCCGTGAGAACCTTTGAAAGCCATAAAGAGCGCGAAATCTGCCAGCCAGCTCTGATTAGCGGCGCAGAACTGCTCGAAATCAGCCCAATACTTAACCGGCTGCGTCGCGTGGAAATTACGGGCGGCTTCCTGGAGCACGGAGTATTTGAAATTGATGACCGGGCCATAATCCACGTACTTTTCAGGAAATTCTGGCACGGCGGCCAATAGTTCTGCGCTGATATCACCGACCGCTTGCAGAGCTGCTAAATCTATCAAGAGTGGATTACCGGCAAAGGCTGAGAAACATTGGTAAGGTGAATCACCGTAACCGGTGGGGCCGAGCGGGAGAATTTGCCAGAGGGATTGCCCGCTTTTAACTAGAAAATCAACAAAACGATAAGCGGCTGGGCCTAAGTCTCCGATCCCAAAGCGACTGGGGAGCGAGGTCGGGTGTAATAAAATCCCTGCCGAACGTGGATAACGCATAAACTACCTCCTTGCGAGTAAGCATACGTGTGTGAAGCGAATTATACTCGTGGATTTGAAGATTGCCATTTAGAGTAGACGGTAGGCAGTAGACAGGGGGAGGAGGTTAAAAGTTGAAAGGTTAATGACTACCTGACTAACGACTGCTTGACTAACGATTTTTTTCTGCAATTGACTTTTAGCCCGCCACGGCTATAATGGTTCAAGCTATGTCAATTGGAGAAATGGTTCATTGAAGAAGCGCTGAGGTATATGTGGATAACTCAGACGCTTCTTTTTGCACGTCGGGAAACTAGGCTAGGGGGAGAAATGGAACAAGAAGGTATTTTGGAAGCACGGACGTTTAAGGCTTTGCGCATTAGTCTGGCTTCTCCGGAAGATATTGAATCTTGGTCTTATGGCGAGGTCACCAAGCCTGAAACTATTAACTATCGACGACTGCGTCCAGAAAAAGATGGTCTCTTTTGCGAGGCTATTTTTGGCCCTACTCACGATTACCAATGCTATTGCGGTAAGTATAAGGGCATCCGCTACCGGGGAATTATCTGCGATAAATGTGGCGTGGAAGTTACTCGGTCTGCAGTGCGCCGCAAACGGATGGGACATATTACGCTGGCCGCACCGGTGGCCCACGTCTGGTACACGCGCCGGGTGCCCAGTCATCTAAGCATTTTGCTGAATATCAGCAAACGGAACCTGGATCGGGTGCTCTATTTTGCGCAGTACATCATCACCAACGTTGATGAAGGGGCGCGAGAACGTGCGTTAGCTCGGTTAGAGAAACAGGAACACGAGCGCGTTGAATTTTTGGAGCAAGCGGCGCAACAGCGCATCGCAGAAATAGAAGCGCAATTGGCAGCCGTGCAGCAAGGCCGCCAGTCTTCGCAGGAGCAGGCGCGACGGAGATTTCAGGAGGAGTTGGATGCGCGCACCGATCAAATTGCCGGTGCTGCTCAACGGCTCCAAGAGCGGATGGAAGGCATGATGGGGCGCGTGGTCTCAGAACCAATCATCTTCACTCCTACGGACAACGTGATTGTGGAGAGTGGGGAGCAAGTGCTCCAGGAGCATTATACTACCCTCAGCACGGTGGCTCAGAATGCGTTGGATGTGTTAGCGCATGAGATAGAGGAACGGGTACAAGCCGAACTGCCTGGTCAAGGCGCCCGGACGGGGGGCGACGAGCTCACGGAGCTGGTAGCGGCCCAAACTCTGCGTATCCGTGATGAGTTGTATGGGAAGTTACAAACTATCAAGAATCGCTATGAGGCAGACCGTGAGGAGTTGCTGGGTTTGCAGACCATGCAATTCTTCAATGAAGTGCGCTATCGGGAACTGCGCCAGAGCTGGGGGCAGGTATTCAGCGCGGGAATGGGGGCTGAGGCCGTTTATCGTATTTTGCGCCATTTGGATTTAGCGGAGCTGTCGGAATCCTTGTGGCACGAAGTGCGCTATGGTACTTCAAAGACCAGGCGCAAACGGGCGACGCGACGTCTGCGTGTGGTGGAGGCGTTGCGCAAGAGCGATAACTCCCCCGGGTGGTTGGTCCTAACTATCTTGCCAGTGTTGCCGCCGGAATTGCGTCCGATGGTGCAGTTGGATGGGGGGCGTTTCGCGGCTTCCGACTTGAATGATCTTTATCGGCGAGTGATCAACCGCAATAATCGTCTTAAGCGGCTCTTGGATTTGGGCGCGCCAGAGGTGATCATTCATAATGAGAAACGGATGCTTCAGGAGGCTGTCGATAGTCTGATTGATAACAGTCAGCGTGGTAAGGCGATGAGCCGCCGGGGGCGACGTCCGCTCAAATCCTTGAGTGATATGCTCAAGGGGAAGAAGGGACGTTTCCGACGCAACCTGCTGGGTAAGCGCGTGGATTATTCTGGTCGTTCGGTGATCGTAGTCGGGCCGAAATTGCGTATGCATCAGTGTGGGTTGCCCAAGACTATGGCCTTGGAACTGTACCGCCCGTTTGTGATTCAACGCTTGGTGGAATACAACTATGCCACCAACGTTAAAGCGGCTAAACGTCTGATTGAACAGCACCACCCCGAAGTTTGGGAAGTGGTGGAAGAAGTAATTGGTGATCGCCCGGTGTTGCTTAACCGTGCGCCGACGTTGCACCGTTTGGGCATCCAAGCTTTCGAGCCGCTACTGGTGGAAGGTAAAGCTATCCATCTCCATCCGTTGGTTTGTGCCGCCTTCAATGCAGACTTTGATGGCGATCAGATGGCTGTGCATCTGCCACTTTCGCGGAAGGCTGTCGAAGAGGCGCGCACGTTGATGTTGGCCTCCAAGAATATCCTCAAACCGGCCGATGGGCATCCTATTGTGGGGCCTTCCAAAGATATGTGCATGGGTATTTATTATATGACCATGGAGGGACGCCCCGGCGATAGAGAGCCGGTACGGGCCTTCGTCGATATGGATGAAGTGCAATCTGCTTATGAGTTGGGACAGGTGCAAATTCACGATCTCATCCTCTTGTCGAAAACCATAGACGTTACCCTTCCTCAAGGGGCGGGAGAGGATGAGGCGGAAATCCCATCCACAGAATCAGAGATGCCGGGTGAATTGATTAGGACGACTGTGGGGCGTGCGCTTTTCAACCGCATTGTGCCCAATGAATTGCGTTTCATTAACAAGTCCATGAACAAAGGCGACTTGAATGATTTAATCGCGCTCTGTTACCGGGAGTTGGGGCGCGAAGTGACGGTAGAGCTGGCGGAGCAGATTAAGTCGGTGGGATTCGAATATTCCACCGTATGCGGAGTCACCATTTCAGTCTACGATTTGACGGTTCCTAAGAGCCGCCCAGAGATTGTGGACGCCGCCACTAAAGAAGTGACCGAGATTGAACGACAATATCGGCGCGGTCTGTTGACTGAAGAGGAACAGTATAATCGCGTCATTGAAGTTTGGTCTGGCGTGCGTGAGGATGTCTCGCAAGCTGTGGCAGAAGGGTTGGATCCCTTCGGGCCGGTTGCCGTGATGGCTAAATCCGGGGCTTCCAAGGGTGGGTACGGGCCTATCTCCCAGATTGCGGGGATGCGGGGCTTGATGGCAGACCCTTCTGGTCGTATTATTCCGTTGCCCATTCTCTCTAACTTGCGTGAGGGACTAACCGGGTTGGAGTATTTCATCTCCACCCATGGTTCACGCAAGGGGTTGGCTGACACGGCGTTACGCACGGCTGACGCGGGCTATTTAACCCGCCGGTTGGTCGATACGGCACAAGATATAATCGTCAACGCAGTGGATTGCGGTACTCGTCAAGGTCTCTGGATTCGTCAGGAAGACGATATCGCGGGTGAGGAGATGTCAGAGCGCATCTTGGGACGTATGGCGGCCGCGCCGATAGTGCATCCGGAGACGGGAGAGATTCTGGTTGAGCGGAACGCGGAGATTGATGAAGAGAAGATCGTTTTAATCAAAGAGGCGGGAATAAATGCAGTCTATGTTCGCTCACCGTTGACTTGTGAACTAGAGCATGGTATCTGTGCTCTCTGCTATGGCCGCGATTTGGGGCGGGGTCAGCTAGTAGAAGTAGGCTTGCCCGTCGGTGTGATTGCTGCTCAATCCATTGGTGAACCTGGCACGCAGTTAACCTTGCGCACCTTCCATACTGGCGGTACAGCGAGTTCTGTGGGTGATATCACCAGTGGTTTGCCCCGCGTTGAAGAGCTGCTAGAAGCTCGTAAATCCCCGAAAGGTGAATCGGAGATCACTGATATTGGTGGTGTCGTCTACATCACCCGCGAGGGGGATATGACGTTGGTGCGCATTGTGGATACTCAAACGCAAGAAGCAACGCATATAATTCCTGAAGAGTGGGAAATCTACGTTGAGGATGGCGATCAAATCAGGGAATTCAATGTTTTGGCGCGCAATAATGAGACCAACGAGGAAATCAAATCTCGAGCCAATGGTTACGTGCGGCGCGAGGGTCGTGAAATTATCTACCGTTATGACGTGAAGGAAGAACGCGAGTATGAAGTTCTGCCTTCTGCGCGGTTGCTAGTCTCTGAGGGTGAGAAGGTGAGTGCAGGAGCCCAGATTTACGAGGGTGTTCCTAACCCGCATCGCGTCTTGGAAGTACAAGGGCGCGAGGCGGTACAACGGCACTTGTTGAATGAGATACAGCAGGTATACCGCTCTCAAGGGGTTAACATCAACGATAAGCACTTTGAGGTTATCATTCGGAAGATGCTAAGTATGGTGTTAATTATTAAGACCGGTGATACGGAGTTCCTGCCGGGTGATTTGGTGGAGCGGTTATTGGTAGAAAAGACCAATCGCGAACTCGTGCAACAGGGCGGTAAACCCTCCCGCGCCCGCCAAGTACTGCTGGGACTTACGAAGGTCGCTCTAAATACGGATTCATTCCTTTCTGCCGCCTCATTCCAACATACCATCAAGATTCTCTCTAGCGCGGCTGTAAGAGGGAGCGAGGATCCTCTTTATGGCCTTAAAGAGAATGTGATCATTGGCAAATTGATTCCGGCAGGCACTGGATACCGAGGTGATATTGAAGGCTCGGATGGCCCGTTAGAGGAATTTGGAGGCGTGCGCATTGAAAAGAAGCTGCCCAAGGGCACTCTCTGGGAAGAAGAGGAGGAAAGCGAGGAAGGCGAGTCGCTCTTGATTGCTGACCTTCCGTAGTATTTAGAACCCACTGGCTATGAATTGCCGAGGGACGTCAGCTAAGCTGGCGTCCCTTTTTGGTTTCTGGCACAAGCTGGATTTTGCAACTTCGAGTTAGCTCCTGCGTACAGGTGATAGGATGGAGATGGAACAAGAGAAAATAAGAGCGGCTCGCGATGGCGATCAAGCAGCTATCCGGTGGCTAATAGAGGCATACCAAGGTTCGGTGTACGCACTCTGTTACCGGATGTTGGGGACGCCTCAAGATGCCGAGGATGCTGCTCAAGAAGCCCTGGTGCGGGGGATTAACAAGCTAGATTCTTTCGATCTAGCGCGTCCCCTGCGTCCCTGGTTGCTGCGAGTGACTTCTAATCTTTGCATTGATCGGCTACGCCGGCGTAAAGTTACGGTCTCGTTGGACGATATGGGCGAGGATGGGGCATGGGAATGGAAGGCTGGCTCAGACGTTACCCCGGAGCAGCAGCTGGTGCGCAAAGAACAAGCGGAACAGGTACAAGAACTGTTAGCGCTGCTGAATCCAGTAGATCGCTCTGTGTTGACGCTCTTTTATTGGGAAGGGTTATCCTATGCGGAAATCTCCGAGGTGACCGCACTGACGGAATCGGCCATTAAATCGCGGCTCTATCGGACGCGCCGAGTGTTGGCTGGTCACTTGCTGGAGGGGAGGAAAGATGAGTGAATACATCGCAAATAAAGTACCGCTGGAAATGCACTCCGCTGGTTGGTGGGAGCAAGCGCTGGCTGACCAGTTGACGGCCGCAGAGGAACGTGCTTGGCTGGAAGTGGAGGCTCTTTTCAAGGCCGTGCCAGTTCCTGTTCCGCCTGCAGGTTTCGCTGACCGCACGTTGGCTAGAATGGAGGATGCTCGCCGGCGGCGCTATGCCGTGGGTTTGATAAGTGCCTTTTTTCTGATATTGCTGGCTTGGCTTTTGCTATTGGCGACCGGTGGTGATCTACTGTACAGTATTTGGAACATGGGAGATGTGCTGTTTGTCTCACGAGAGCTGTTGTTCCAGACCTTGATGCGGGTGGGGATAAATTTGGTTGCCATGAGTAGAACATTGTTTCCCTGGCTTTTGGGAGGGGTGGTGCTCTTGTACTTTTCCTTGATGTTCAATGGGACGTTAGCCGCGACCGCCACTCTTTTCCTGGTTAATAAACGACGTGCAACGGTTTACCTGAAATGACATTCGATTTTAGATCTATTTAGGAGGATTTATGATAAAGCGATGGAGTTTAGCATTATTGTTAGTGACGTTCTTGAGCCTGGGGGCTATACCGGTGCTGGCAGCTCAAGGAGGAGGTGGGGTGCATTTTGGCCCATACACGCTCTCCGAGGGCGATAGCGTTACGGGTAATTTGGTGGTCTTCGGACCGGTGCGCTTGGAGGAGAACTCGGTACTTCAGGGCGATCTGGTGGCTTTTGGAGAAATCACGGTGGATGAGGCAGCTCTGGTGACCGGGAATTTAGTGGCTTTTGGAGCGGCAGAGGTAAACGGACGCATTGAAGGCGATCTGTTTTGTGCCGGAGCGGTAGTGTTGGAGGACGAGGCCGAGGTCGCGGGGGATGTTTCTGCGATTGGTGGGATTTCTCGGTCCGAGGACGCGACTATTGGCGGCGAAATAGTCCCGGTAGACGAAAATAATTTCAATTGGGAGTTACCCATCATGGGGCTGGCCACCGTTGAGGAATCGTCTTCTCGTCCCCGGTGGTTGACGCTGCTCTGGCATTGGATCCGTGCTTTATTGACCGTTTTCGTGCTAGTTTTGTTTGCGTTGTTGCTGGCTGCCGTTTGGCCTACGCAGTTGCAACAGGTCGGGCAAGCTTTGGTGGAGGTCCCGCTACTCTCGTTTGGACTGGGGGCCTTGATTCTCTTGGGCGCAGGTGTGGTCGTGGCGGTCTTGATGCTGACCATCTGCCTTAGCCCCATCGCGTTGCTGGGGGCTGTGGTGGTGGGCATCGGCATTGCTTTGGGATGGGTGGCGTTGGGCGCGGTTTTGGGAGAGCGCATCCTGCAGGGTCTCTTCAAGGTGACTGAGAACACCCCGGTATTGGCTACTCTACTAGGCACTGCCAGCCTCACCCTCTTGGCGGTGCTGGTTAATCTGATCTCCGATTGTCTTTATGTAACCTTGATCTTCCCTATCTTCGCGCTGGCTGCCGGCGCGGTGTTTTTGACTCGCGGCGGGACGCGGCGGTATGTGATTCCCGAAGTGGTGGGCGGGTCTTCTTCCTCCTGGCACCAGTCTCCGGAACTGCCAGCGGAGTTACAGATGCCAGTACCGGGGGAAAATGACGAAAGTTAAGACGGAGAAGCTGGGATAAAATACTGGATGTAATCTCTGGCAGCATAGTGACACGACCGTGAGGGCTATTATTGGCCCTCACGGTTTGCTTTTTGAGGAAAAGTGTCGGTTGACTTCCCATCTCTGGTGGACGTGTTACAATAATGTCATGCCTATGGAAGTACACTCACTATTGGAAAAACTGAATGCGCGGCAGTGTGAAGCCGTTACCGTTTCGCAGGGCCCCTATTTGATTCTGGCCGGACCTGGTTCGGGGAAGACCCGCGTGCTGACTCACCGCGTGGCCTGGATGTTACAGGAGATGCACATCCCGCCGTGGCAGGTGTTAGCGGTCACTTTCACCAACAAAGCGGCGCGCGAGATGCGTGCGCGTCTGGATCGCATGGTCGGTAATCATGCCGCGCGGGATATGTCTATCGGGACGTTCCACGCGACCTGCGCGCGCTGGCTGCGGCGGGAAGCCGGAGCCGCTGGGTTGCCGAGCGACTATCTAATTTTTGATTCCGCCGATCAATTGGCGGTAATGAAAGCGATAGTGAAGGAATTACAGCTAGATGATAAGCGATATCATCCCAAAGCGCTGTTAGGCGCGGTTTCACGGGCCAAGAATGAGTTGATTCCGCCTTCCGAATATCCGGTACATACCTATTATGATGAGATCGTGGCGCGCGTTTACCCACGTTATCAAGAGACTTTACGCGACAATGGCGGCTTGGACTTCGATGATTTGCTGGTGGAGCCGGTGCGTCTCTTCCGTCAGAATCCTGAAGTGTTAGAGAAATACCAGCACCGCTATCGTTATCTACTGGTCGATGAATTCCAAGATACTAATATGGCACAGTATGTGTTGCTGCAGCTGCTGTCGCAAGAGCATCATAATCTCTTCGTGGTGGCCGATGAAGATCAATCCATCTATTCTTGGCGCGGGGCCGATTATCGTAATATCCGCCGCTTGCGCACCGATTTCCCGGAGTTGAAAGAAGTGCTGTTGGAGGAAAACTACCGCTCCACGCAGGTAATTTTGGACGCAGCGCAGGCGGTGATCGCCCGTAACTTGGATCGCACTCCTAAACATCTTTTCACCCGGCAGGAGGGCGGCGCACCGATCGTCCTACGTGAGGCTTACGACGAGCGCGAAGAGGCCGCTTTCGTGGCGCGAGAGATGCAATCTTTGCAGCGCGACGGTTATCAATGGAGTGAGATGGCGGTGATGTACCGCACTAACGCGCAATCGCGGGCGTTGGAGGAGAAGTTTGTCAATGAGAACATCCCTTACCGGCTGATTGGCGGCACTCGCTTCTACTCGCGCCGGGAGGTCAAGGATATTTTGGCCTATCTGCGTTTGGCGCAGAATCCCACCAATGATTTTAGTTTCTTGCGGGTGGTGAATGTCCCCTCCCGGCGGATTGGTCGGCAGACACTGACGAAGATCAAAGCGGAGGCAGACAGTATCGCCGGCAGTCGTTTTGCCGGGGCGCTGGCATTGGTCGAGCAACAGTTGTTACGGGGCAGAACGCAACGTGGTCTGAAGCGCTTTACGTCGCTGGTAGATAGCTGGTACGCGGCGCATGAAGAGCTAGCTGTCACAGAGCTGCTGGATCGCATTATCTTGGAGAGTGGTTACGAGGACTACTTACGTGATGGCACTGATGAGGGCGAGGAGCGTTGGGAGAATATCTTGGCGCTGCGAGCCGTGACTGTCGAATCACCAGATATCTCGCTGGTGGAATTTCTCACGGAAGTGGCATTGGTGGCCGACGTGGATGAGTTGGCGGAAGAAGTAGCCGCCGTCACGCTGATGACGTTGCATAGCGCCAAAGGTTTGGAATATCCGGCAGTTTTCATCACCGGATTGGAAGACGGCATCCTGCCGCACCGCCGCTCGCTGGAAGATTCCCCCACGGCATTGGCGGAAGAACGCCGGCTTTTCTACGTGGGGATGACGCGCGCCATGCAACGGCTCTATTTGAGCTACGCCTTCCGTCGGAGCTGGTACGGGCGGAGCGAGCCATCGCAGAGCTCGCGCTTTATCGAAGATCTGCCGGGGGAATTGTTGGCCCAGGGATCTAAGCGGACTTTTGGCAAGTCCTTGGGGACTAGCTGGAGTACTTCAAGCTGGCAGCCAGCCTCGCCGCATGAGGCTAATCCGCCGGAGAAGCGGCCACCGAGCTCCGTAGCGCAACAATTCCACGTTGGTGAGCGCGTGCGGCATGGTAAGTATGGTGAGGGAGTGATACAAGCCAGTCGCTTGATGAACGGCGATGAGATTGTGAAAATCGCTTTCTCCGAGGAACTGGTGAAACAATTTCTGGTGGGAGTAGCGCCACTAGAAGCACTTGCGGAATCGCCGCAGGTTGCTTAGGAGGGGAGATGCGCGCCAAACAATGGATGGCTGTGATAAGCATAGGATTAAGCGCGGTATTAGCGCTGCTCTTATCGGCGCTGCTGGGTGTTCCAGATCTGAGTTGGGCTGATTCTGAGTCAAAGGTAGCCTTTTCTGTCACTGCACAGACCTTTTCCGGGTGGTCGAATGGTATCTCCAGCTTTGTCACCGCGAGTTCCGTGCCGGTTACTTGTACGTTGCATTACACAACGACGGACGAGTCCCCTTTTGATAACCACTCCTTTGAAACCGCGGCGGATATTAGCAATTTCACCGGACAGGCCTTAGTTACTGGAAATGTCAACGATGAGGTGCTCTCACAAGCGGATTTCTACCGCTGGGATAATGTGTCAGCGGGTTACGAGTATGGAGTGACAGCTCTGCCGGATAAGACTAATAATTACGACTTAGCCATTGCTGTTTATGATCGAGATCATAATTTGGTGACGGAAGATAATGATGCTATCAATTACAGGGCTAGCGTCGTGGTGGTGGCGGAAAATGACGGGCCATACTACTTTGAGATTTACCAACGGAGTGTGCAGTGTCATGGGGATACCTACAATTTGGTATTGAGCTCAACCGCTCCCACACCCACGCCAACGAATACACCGACGCCGGGGCCAACGAGTACGCCGCTGCCTGGCACGCCCACCCCTGCGCCGACCTGGACTAGCGGTTACGATAAATATGAACCCAACTTCAGTTTTGATACTGCACAAAGCATTGCCCCAGGGGTGGAATATGAACTTAACTTCACGCCGTGGGGCAACGCGGAGCAAGATAACGACTACTTCAAACTCTGGGTAAAGCCCGGTTTGCTGTTTACCTGCGAGACCTTTGAGCTGGCCCCGGTGGTGGATACCAACATGATTTTGTATGACACCAACCGCAATCAGATCGGCGGGAATGATGACCGGGCGTTGGGCGATTATCGGAGTAAACTTTCCTATTACAGCACTTACGAGGGGTATCTCTATCTGTTGGTAGGGACTGGTGACCGGCTCTCTTTTGAGGACGCAAAAAATAGCTCCTATAAGTTAAAATGCGAGAAAGCCGTGCCGGGCACACCGACGCCGGTTGGAGGAGAGGATGCGCCCTCTAAGGATCCCACGCTGATTCCTACCGCTACACAGCCGGCCTCTCCGGTGGCGACGCCGGTGGCAACAGCTACCCCGGCTCCCGCGTCTGGCTCGGTGGCGCTCACCTTCCAACCACTCACTACGCCGGCCCCCATCACGGCCACGCCGACCCCTTCGGGCTTCCGTAACTTTAGATTGATCATTTATTACGATGAGAATGCGGATGGGCAATTGGGCGCTGGGGAAGGCGTGCCGGGGTTTTACGTGCAGGTCTTGAATGCGTATAGTAGCGAGGAACTGGCCCGTGGTTATACCGATGAACAGGGGAATCTCTCTTTCTCCGTGCCGACGGTGGATACTGTACAAGTGTTAGTGCCGTCCTTGGGATTGGATCGTCAAATCGCACCCTCGGTACCGGAGATTAAAATACGCATTGTGGCGCAGTCTTTGCCTGTAGTGATCCCCTGAGCGGTGAGTGGGAGGTTTCTGATGAGTGATACCGAGAAGACAATTAACACGGGGGATAATTTGTCCCCGCCGTCTCTGCCGGAATTTGACGAGGGAGAGCAAGTAGCTAAGGTGGAAGATAATGTGACGCCGGTCCCCTTGCCGGAGACTGCTAAGGCAGAACCGGTGGCGGAGAAAAAGCAGCTCTTCCCTCCAACTTGGGCGCTTTTGATATTGTTATTGGGAACAATTGTAGTGGTTGCGGTACTTGTAGGAACGTTGCGTCAGCTTTGGATTTCATCCTCTGCTGAAAGTGGGGCGCAAGAAGCCGTGGTAGGAAAGTTGGCGACCTTTGATTCGCCCCCAGATATCCCGGAAAATTCACAGGTCTTGCAGGAAAACGGCGTGCCTGTGGAGGTGGTTGCTCCTCAGAACTTGCAGCTGCCCGGAGCAGACTATGCGATTGTAGCGACACCGCTGGAAGGAGTGCGCTGGCCAGTGCCCGCTACTCAGCAGGATGTGGCCGTCTGGGTTTACGGCACAGTGGTTAATTACGTGGTGGGATTGCCTTATACTCCCACCACTGCTTCATTGCTGGCCGGTTTGGAATCTACCGACCATATCACCTTGACCTTGAGTAATGGCAGCGAGTTAGTCTTTGGCTCCCCGCAGGCTCGTCGTTACCCGCTTGAGGATACTACTCCATTGGCCCAGCGCCGACCTGGCCTGACGCTGGTTGTCTTGGGCGGGGAGGAAGCGGATCGTTTGGTAGTGCAGGCGCGCTATCTCCCCGAGGCGGCGGTAGCTGCGGGGAAGAAACAGCAGCTCGGAGAACTCTTGGTAGAGCTGGTGCAAGCCGACGTGCAGAGCTCAACGGCGGAAGGGCAGAACTTCCTGGTTGAATATCGGCTGACTAACCGGGGGGCGGAACCGCTGGATACAGCTCTCTTTGAGCTAGTGTTGGAAGATGGTCAGGGGCAACGTTACGCCGTGAACTCAGAGGTTTCGTCTTTGGGAGAGGGCGGACCTCTCCCCGCGAGCATCCCGGCAGGGGGCGCTCTGGCGGCAAGTGCGGGGTATCGAGTGCCGCAGGCTCTCAAACCTCCGTTGAACTGGGTTTTCCGCGTCGATCCAGCCTCCGGGAAGACAGCGAGTTTTGCATTGCCTTATCGGGAACCACTGCCTGGCCCACCACAGCCCCAAGTGGAGTTGCGAGAGGTTTTTGCGGATCAAGGACGGGATGCCATCGTGATTAACGGGGTAGTGCGCAACAGTGGTGAATCAGCGCTGACGGTGACCGCCACCAACGTGAAACTCTCTTCTAGCGCCGGTGAAGCGGAAATGTTAGCCCAAACCCCGGTGCTTCCCTGGCAAATCCCTGGTGGGGGAGAACAATCTTTTGAGGTGCAATTCCAACGTCCTGCTGGAGTGGATTCCGTATTACTCGATATTTGGGGTTTCACCTTCAGGATTGAGGGGCTACCGTAACATCACCAGGACACCGAAGCGTCCCGTGTTTCCTCTCTCGGCGCGGTGCGAGTACCACTCGTCGGTATGCCCGGCGGTGTAGAGTCCCGAACGCTCAATTACCCCCACCCCCGCCGCCTGAAGTTGGGCTGCGACGGCTCCTGGTAGATTGAGGTACTGTTGGCCGTTACGCTGTGCGGCAATTTGTACCGCTGGGGGCAGCGTCGCTTGGATAGCTGCGATAACTTCTGGCCCTACCGCATAGTGCTCCGGGCCGATGGCCGGTCCCACGCCGGCCCAGAGTTCCTCCGAGCGCGAGCCGAATGCTTCTCCTAATGCCTGCACCGTCTCCATAACGATACCCGCCGCTGCCCCACGCCATCCGGCGTGCGCTAGAGCGGCGGCTTGGTGTACCGGATCGTAGAAGAGCACCGGTGTACAATCTGCGAAGCGCAATAACAGCGCAACTCCTGGCTCATTGGTGATTAGCGCATCCGTCGCGGGGATGATGGCGCCGCCCTGGGAGCGGCCTACCCGCGCTACACGGCAACCATGTACCTGGTGCGGGCTGATGATTTGGTCGCGTGAGATGCCAAAAACCTGGCAGACGCGGCGGTGATTTTCGGCCACTGCGGCGGGATCATCCCCCACGGTGCTACCCAGATTAAGCGAGGCCAGCGCGCCCTGACTTGCTCCGCCTTGCCGGGTGAGCAAGGCGGAGCATAAAGAGTGGCCTGGACTCTCGAAAGAGTACCAGGCCAGCCCGTTTCGTTCTTGACGGCGCATTACTTCTTGAAGAGGGTCTTCAAGACCAATCCGCTCCATCCGCAGATCCAGGCGACCAGTAAAATGCCGGCCAGCGCGATCTTTTTCTCGTCCAGGATAGGGACGATCTTGGCGCCTGCGGAATCAACCTCAATGTAAGCGATGGGGCGCACTTTGGCGCCTCCCCCACCTCCACCGCCCACGGCTTCGTGTTTTTCGGGGGCGGATTCTATGATTTTCGCGTCAAGATCTCGGTTGCCAGAGTGTGGCGCGCTGCCCAATCCGGCCCCAAAACCATAACTGACTTCCGCTACGGGGATCAACGTGCGGCCATCCACTTCTTGAGGTGCGCCGAAGACCATATCTACATTGGTTTCCTCGGAGATACCGGTAATTTTTTGCAAAAGTTCTTGGAGCTCTTTCATTGGATATTCCTCCTATGGGTAATTGAATTGTCAAAAAGGCTCTTTGGGAGTTCACGGGGTTGAGTTAAAATTAACCACGGATTTCACGGATTAGCACGGAAAAAAGTAAAAAATCAGTGTAATCCGTGTAATCTGTGGTGAAAAATTTACGTCGCGTGGCACTTGCCCCGCCAAGTCCCAGAGACCCTCTTTTCAATACCTGCGAGTGACAAGGTAAGGCCTCGTTATGCGCGCTCGAATTCTACCAACAAGATGATGAGGCTGCTGAGCAAGGCAATGCCTAAGCCAATGCCGACCAGCAGGCTCAACCGATCTTGGGTGGTGTTGGGAATGGTATGCCAACGATTGCCCTCTGGGCCTTGTTCAATGATTGATGAGGGGCGCAAGCGCGCGCCGTGCAGGGCGGCACCGGTTTCTGCGCTTCCCACGGTAGTGACTAAGATAGAGGGGAGCAGCCGCCTGGTTCCTACCTCAATGGGCGCCCCGGCTACTAGCCTGGTGCGAGTGTTGATTTTATTCATATTTACCCCTTGGTTTGTTATCTATTATTAACTATTTTAATTATAAGCTGCTCTATAATGGCGACAAGTGCCGGCTTTTGAAGCCAGAAAGATTCACTAGTCGCTTGTAACCTTCTTAGCCTGGGGTATTATTGAAGAGGAATAATACGTTGTTGAGGTGGATATGCTGCACACTAGGGATGTATATTTGCAGGAGGTCTCACTGGACGAGGCCTGGGCGCGCTTTCGGGAGGCGTTGCAGGCGGCTGGACGGTGGCAACCGGTAGCAAGTGAGAGTATTTCTCTGGAAGTGGCTTTGGGGCGCGTGACTGCTGGCCCGATCTGGGCACGACTCTCCTCGCCGCATTACCATGCTTGCGCGATGGACGGTTACGCGCTGCGCGCAGCCGATACGATAGGCTGTAGCGCGGCACACCCAGTCCACTTGCGGGTGGGGGAACAAATCGCGCCGGTAGATACCGGCGATCCGTTGCCCCGTTGGGCGGATGCGGTGGTGATGGTGGAGCAGACGGAGGTGGTGGAGGATGAGGTGCTGCTGCGCACGCCATTGGCTCGTTGGCAACACGTCCGCGCGGTGGGCGAGGATATTGTGGCAACGGAGTTGTTGTTGCCTGGCAACCACCAGTTGCGTCCGGTGGATTTGGGCGCGCTGGCGGGCGCGGGATATACGCAAGTTGCTATACGCCGCCGTCCTCGCGTGGCAGTGATTCCCACTGGTGACGAGGTGATTGCGCGCGGAAGAGACCCCGAATTAGGCGAGATTATCGAGTATAATAGTTTGGTGTTGGGGGCGCAGGTTGAGGAGTGGGGTGGAGAAGCGCTCCGTTTCTCCATTGTGCCCGATGAGCCAAGTGCATTGGCGGCAGCCATTCAACATGCGGCAGGTGAGGCGGATTTGATTCTGCTCAATGCCGGTTCCTCAGCGGGACGTGACGATTATGCTGCCCAGCTGGTGCAGCAAGAGGGGGAACTATTGGTTCACGGCATCAACGTGCGGCCTGGGCATCCCGTGGTCTTGGGCACCTGCGGGGCGGAGGCCGTGCCCATTATTGGCGTGCCCGGCTATCCAGTTTCGGCGGCGCTGACGGGGGAACTCTTCGTGCGGCCGCTTTTGCATCGCTGGCTGGGATTACCTACGCCAGAACGGCTACGGATAGAGGCGCAACTCACGCGCAAATTACTCTCGCCGGTGGCGGATGATGAATTTGTGCGGGTGGTGGTGGGACGGGTGGGGGAACGCACGCTGGCTGCGCCACTCTCTCGTGGCGCCGGGGTGCTTACCTCGTTGGTGCGCGCCGATGGTATCGTCCGCATTCCACGTTTCCAGGAAGGGTGCGCTGCGGGGGAAAAGGTCTCGGTGGAACTCTACCGCACTCCGCAGGCGCTTGAGCGTACTATTTTAGCTATCGGTAGCCATGATTTGACCCTAGATTTGATTTCACAGTCTCTCTCCGAGTTGGAGCCGCCGCGTCGCTTGGCGAGCGCGAATGCCGGCAGCCTCGGCGGATTGATCGCGTTGCGGCGTGGGGAAGCTCATCTGGCCGGGGCGCATTTACTGGATCCGGAGACTGGCATTTACAATTTGACATATATCCGGCGTTATCTGCCAAAAACTCCGGTCGTGGTGGTTACCTTAACCCGCCGGGAGCAAGGCTTGATTGTCGCACCAGGGAATCCACGGGGAATTCACGAGATCGCAGATGTATCCCGCGAGGAACTGACTTACGTGAACCGGCAACGGGGCGCGGGGACGCGAGTTTTGTTAGATTACCTGTTGGCGCAGGGCGGAATCGCGTCTACGCAGGTGCGAGGCTATGACCGCGAGGAGGTCACGCATCTGGCGGTGGCGGTGGCGGTGGCGAGCGGGCTGGCGGATTGTGGGATGGGAGTGCGGGCCGCGGCCACGGCTTTAGGACTGGATTTCGTCTCATTAGCCTGGGAGCGTTACGATCTGGTGATCCCACAGCTCTTCTGGGAGGGTGCGCTGCTGGCCCCCTTGCGGGAATTGTTGGTTACGGCGGATTTCCGCGCTACGGTGGCTGAGTTGCCCGGTTACGATCCAACGGAGATGGGAAAAGTAGTGGGACGGGTGGGTGACTGACTAAGCGGGTTCTATTGCAATTGGGACGGAGGTAATTGTGAGCCGTAATCAAAAGATCATCCTGGTCGTATTGACTGTGGTGGACATAATTGTGATCGGGGCGCTGGTTTGGGTGATGGTCTCTAGTATGAGCGGCAAAACTAGCTTCACGTTGCTGCCGGCGACCGCCACGGTCACCGCCAGTCCTACAAATATCCCTACCTGGACGCCCACTTTGACGGTTACTCCTTCACCGACCTCCCCGCCGGCTGCGACGCGCACGCCGCGTCCGACCCGCACGCCATACCCCACCTTGACGCCCAGCCCGCAGCCTACCCCGGCTCCGGTGGCCTTGGTCAACCCGGAATTTGACCAATTCATGCCCAATCAGATTCCCGGTTGGCAATGGGATGCCGATGTGAATTACCAGATGGGGGATGATTATTACCCACAGGATTCCTACGCCCAACCTACATTTAGACTGGCAGATGATCCGCGTCGTCAGATAAACGGTGCCACTTTGCAAATAGAAACTGTGCGCTGGCTTAAATTCCGCGCGTATGTTTACCAACAAATTACGGTTCCGACCGGCAGTTTGGTCTATTTTAGAGTGAAAGCTAACGCCTATTCTTCTATTGACCGTTTGCTCTTGAAGGCTGGCATAGATCCTCAAGGAGGCGCGGGTTGCGCTAAGGCCCGTTGGTCAGAAGTTTTGATTGATCAAGAGGATGGAGTAGTTACCATTACTTCGCCTCGTTTGCTCGTGGGGAGCAATGGGCGGGTGACGGTATGTCTCTTCGCTGAACCGAGTTATCCCGATGTTAGCAATGCAGCCTTTTTTGATCAGGCGGAATTGATTGCCGCGCCGCCGCAACCGTAGCGAGAGGAGGATATAATGCAGCCGATGCCCATATTGTGTGATTTGGTTGTCGTGGGAGCCGGTTTGGCCGGCTCGTTAGTGGCCCATCAGATGGCGGAGGCAGGACTACAAGTCGTAGTCCTGGAAGCCCGGCATAAAATTGGGGGGATCAGTGCGCGTGGCAAGGGGCTGGCTTTGTTGGGTACTCCAGAGCCGTATGCGCAGTTGGTGGATCGGATGGGTCGGGAAGTGGCCGCTCAGATATGGGGGCTTACGCAGCGTAATCTGACTCTTCTCCTTGCCCAGGCCGCCGAGCTAAGGGTAACAGCTCGGCGTGTTGGTACCTTGCGTCCGATCTGGGATAGCGCGGCGGCTAGGGTGCTGCAAAAATCAGTGGCGTTGTTAATCGAAGATGGTTTTGTGGCTTCGCTAGAGGACGCTACCGAGCTAGGTATGTCGGTGGGGTTACAGACTCAAGACGATCTGCTTTTTGACCCACTCGCGTTGATTGAGGCGGCGTTGGAACATCCACGCATCACAGTGCAAACGGCGGCTGAAGTTAAGACCGTGGAGCCGCATGCGGAGAGTTGGGATATCTGGACGGGAGATTCGTTTGTGCGTACTAAGGCTGTGGTCTTGGCCGGGGGAGGTCAAATAGTACATCTAAATGCTGATTTGGCAGCTTGCCTTGATACGCTGCCTTTGCAGGTAGTCAAAGGCGTTGCCGCGGCCCCGGAGCTAAGTTGTCCGTTGATATTAGAGGAAGGGCAGGTGTTGGCCTTAACTGCCGAATCACAATGGCAGTTGAGTGCGGGAGCCTTGGTACCTGAGTCGAAGGCTTGGACGCTAGTGACCCAGGCGGCGGCACAGATTTGTCCCGAAATCCGCGTGACGGAGCGCTATACTAACTGGGTGGCGCAGAGCATTGATGGCTTGCCAGTGGTCGGTGCTCTGCCCCAAGCTCCGCGTATGTACGCAGTTGGCGGGTTAGGACTGTGGGGGATGAGTTGGGCGTTCGTGGCCGTGGAGCAGCTGGTCGCCATGTTGTTACGCGATGATGAGGTGGGTTTGTTGGATATAGCTCGCTTTGCCGGGGCTTGAATTGCGCATTTGCTAAGATACTGACTCCGACATCGAACGCGCTGTTTTCACCTTGTAGCTGTGGTATACTCAAGATTATGGGGGAGGTAAAGATGGCCCTCTGTAAAGATAGTCCGTTGATTAGAGTTGCGATTGTGGATGACCACCCCTTTTTCCGACAAGGGGTGCGGGAAGTACTGGCTGTTCAACCGGATATCGAGGTGGTTGCAGAAGCAAAAGACGGGAATGAGGCGTTGCGGCTTATCCCAGAGGTGGCCCCCAACGTGACTTTGATGGATGTGAATTTGCCTGGGGTGAACGGTCTGCGAGTTACTAAGCAGATTAAAGAGCAATACCCAGAACTTAACTTCATAGTATTAACGGCGTATGATGACGAGGAGCAAATTTATCACGCCATCCGTATTGGAGCCTCGGCTTATTTCTCCAAAGATGTCGTTCCTGATCAATTGATAGCTACTGTGCGGGCTGTCTCACAGGGTTATTATGTTATAGGTGGGGAGCGGATGACGCCGGCTCAAGCTGAACAATGGTTATTGAGCTGCTATCGACGTTTTGGAGTCCAGCCAGAAGATGCTACTTTTTCCCCATTAACCCCCCGAGAGATGGAGGTCCTGGAACAAATCATTGAGGGATTGAGCAACAAAGGTATTGCTTACCGGCTAGGCATTAGCAAACAGACAGTCAAAAATCATGTCACAGCTATTTTGGCGAAATTAGATCTTGCAGATCGTACTCAGGCGGCTATTTATGCTTTGCGACGTGGCTGGGTGCGTTTTCCTGATGAAGATCGGGAGACAGGGCGCGATGGTACATCTGTGGGGAAGAGCTAGTTTCGCGCAATTTTGTTGGTGGGTGCGAAATTAGAGTTAATAGAGGAGGCGCATGACTGAAGAAACGTGGTCTCAGTTTTTGGAATCTATTCAACAGCAACGTACCAGGTTGCAGCAAGAACTTAAAGAAGTGGACATGCTGATTAAGCAGACTACCTCAGAAGTTGATAGATTAGTGCAAAAATATTCACGGGCAGCCGCTCTGGTGCGACAGGTAGAAGTGCAAATAGAGACTGCTCCCCGTGAAGACATCCAATCTGCCTATCATGAGTTGGTGAGTAGTCAGCGACGTCTCTTCACAATGCGCGGGCAGCTGGAAAAGTTACAAAGCGATCAGCAACATAAAACTCGTCTCTTAGATAACTATAATGAAATTCTCAAGCAGACTGACTCGCAAGCCGCTGTGGCGAAAGAAATAGAAAGCGATGCCTCTTCGGAGAAAGCGCTGGTGATTAGTGTGATTGAGGCTCAAGAGCGGGAACGTCAACGACTCTCCCGGCAGATGCACGATGGCCCGGCCCAATCATTGACCAATCTGGTATTGCAAGCGGAAATTTGTGAGCGTTTATTTGATCAGGACCTAGAGCGAGCTAGGATCGAATTAGCCGAATTAAAAGAAGATGTAATTAGTACCTTTCAGAAAGTTAAAAAGTTCATCTTCAACTTGCGCCCCATGATGTTGGATGATCTAGGTTTGATGCCTACTATGCGCCGTTACGTGACCGGGTTGGAGGAAGGGGGCTTGATTCCCATGACCTTGCACACATCTGGCAAAGAACGGCGTTTGGCAGCTTATAAGGAAGTCACTATTTTCCGTGTGATACAAGAATTGCATCATGTCGCTAGTAGATATGGCAAGGCTTCTAATGTGAGGGTAGATTTGGAAATGGGTGAAGAGCAGGTGCGCGTAGTAGTAGAAGGGAATGGGGTTGGCCCGGAGTTAGGGAATGCCGACTCATTAAATACTCCTGAAGCACAGCGCTTGGGATTGCCGACCTTACGAGAGAGAATTGGCATGTTGGATGGTAAAATCTCCTTTGAGGTAGCACGGGAGCATGGTTTGCGCACCACTTTTACCATTCCCATTGAAGAAAGTGGAGAAGATTTGAGGGAGCGTATCAGCTAAATCTGACTGGATGTTGGTTTTGCAGAAATGTTGACATAGTAATGAGGCGTGCTAAACTCTAAAGCACGTTATAATCTGGTAAAAAATATCACGCTAATTACTCTGTGCGGAGGCTTAAAATGCGAAATAATAGAGCTCTGGTGATAGTGGCAGTTCTTTTACTGTTTGTAGCTCTGGGTGGTGGTTATTTATGGTCTCAGGGAATGATCGGTGGCAGTAATGAACCTGAAGTTGTGGAGGGTACTCCTACTCCACAGATTACTATGAAGGAAATAGTGGTCGCCGCACAAGATATCCCTGCTGGACAACAGCTTAAAGAGGCCGATGGGGCAGTTAAAATGCAGCCCTGGCCGGAGGATGCGTTGCCCATTCAGTATATTGAATCTATGACAGAGGCGGAAGGGCAATTCGCACGGATGGATATCGCGCGGGGGATGCCGGTTTTATCTGGCGCATTAGGTAAGTCGGGAGGGGGCCTTTCGGTTTATGGCTCGTCAGCGGCCCTCTTTGATGATAAGAACCGTCGTGCTTACGTAATTCCTATGGATACACAAGGCGCGGTCGCTTGGGCGATCCAGCCTGGTGATCGAGTAGACGTCTTGACAGCGGTAAAATTGATGCCGGTGGATACTGAGTTCCAGACCCGTTTGCCCAATAGTTTTATCCCGCTGGAAGGTTCTGGCGGTGGCGGTACAACCGGCGACGAACCGCAAGGTCTTGTCGCGGGACGGGAATATAAATATGGGCGGTTTGAAGATCTTCCTAATGGCACACCTGCCTTTATTATTTCCCCCTCTGGAGAACCTACCCCTAGTTATCTGGTAGTGCAGATGACGGTCCAGAATGCCATTGTGTGGCATGTAGGCACCTGGGAAGAAGAGTCACCTTCCGCCGTTGATACGGGCGCGGCTGCGGAAGAAGAGACTGGAAACTCTCTTACCTTGGGTGAGGGGGGGGGGCAGGAAGCAGCCACCACGGCACCCGCCCCGTTGCCAGAGAAACGCGGCATGGATAGCGTGTTGCCGGTGACGTTGCTGGTTTCCCCGCAGGACGCCTTGGTGTTAAAGTATTTGCAAGAAATGGGTGCCGACTTGGATTTGGTCTTGCGTTCAACCGGGGACGAGTCTCCGATTATCACTGAGGCAGTTTGGTTCCGTTATGTGATGGATTACTACCAGATTCCCTCTACGTTACCGGATATGCCTGTGGCGCCTACTCCGTTAACCACGCCGTTAGAATTTTCCACTCCTACTCCTCCTCCTGCAGAAGAGTAGCACACGATATTCATAAGGAAGGATAATGAGCGCTAGCGAGAAAATCCGGGTGATGATTGTTGATGACATCGCGGAGACACGTGAGCAGTTGCGCAAGCTGCTTTCTTTTGATCCCGATATCGAAGTGGTGGCGATGTTGCAGAGCGGCGAAGAGGCGATTGAATCCGTCTCTGAGGTGCTACCTGATGTCGTGTTGATGGATATTAACCTACTAGGCATTGATGGAATTGCTGCGACTAGGAAACTGCTGGACGTGACTCCTACTGCACAAGTAATCATGCTCTCTGTGCAGGGTGAAGCCGACTATATGCGTCAAGCTATGTTAGCTGGCGCACGTGACTATCTCACCAAACCACCTAGTGCGGATGATTTATTGAATGCTATCCACCGGATGGCTAAATTGAAGCCCCGTTCTGTGATGGAAACTATCCCTCCGGCTTCAGCCGGGGGCTTGGGGGGCAACGTGCCTGGAGGGGGGGGCGCTGCGCGCCAAGGGAAGATTATTACTGTTTTCAGCCCCAAAGGCGGGACCGGCTGTACGACTTTGGCGGCTAACTTGGCGATCTCTTTGCAGAAGACGGCGGGCGAGGCGGTTAAAGTTGCTCTAATAGATGCCAGTCTCCAATTTGGTGATGTGGCGATCTTCTTAAAAATCAAACCCACCCGGACCATCGTGGATTTGGCACCCCGCGCTGACGAACTAGACGTAGATTTGTTGAATACGGTGTTAGTACCTCATCCTTCTGGTGTGAAGGTATTAGCTCCACCGGCGACTCCCGAAGAAGCTGAGATTGTACGTGAGGGTAGTGTTGGCGACTCAGGCGGTAGCCGGCGTTTCCGTACTATCTTGGAATTTATGCAGCATGAATTTGACTATTTGATTGTAGATACTCATCATGTAGTGGATGATATCACTATAGCTGTATTAGACCTCAGTGATTTGGTGTTGGTAGTTACGCGCCCTATTATTCCAGAAATTAGAGGAGCGCGGATGTTCGTAGAATTGCTTCAAAAGTTGGGCTACGGAATGGAAAAGATTGGCTTGGTTATCAATGCCGTGGATAATAAAAAGATGGGCATTCAGCCAGAAGCTATCGAGCGGGCCATGATGCCAGCTATTGCACGACTTCCTCTGAACGAGCCAATCGCCTTGCGCGCAGCTAATTATGGGGTTCCCTTAGTTCTCAAGGAGCCAAACGCGGATATTAGCGTGCAGATATCACACTTGGCACGCACTATCGTGGATATGTTTAGGGTTGAAGAGACTGAGGATATTGCGGAAACAGCGACAGATCGACGACGAGTGGGGTTAGGGCGACTTTTATAAGAGATTTTTAACCCTCAATAAAAATAGCTGCTTCGCTTGAGGAGGCATTACTATGTCATTACTAAGAAGGATGGAGAAGAAATCTTCTTCGGCTCAACCAAAAGATAATGGATCTAAATCACGCCCTAAACAGCAGGTACGGCGGCGGGCTGTCTCACCGGCGCGCGATGCTTACATGGACTTGAAGACTCGCGTGCAAAACCGCTTGGTGGCAGAATTGGATCCCAGTATGGATATTTCGCGCACCAGCGAGGTACGTGAGACCATTCAACGAATGTATGCTGCCATTTTGGAAGAAGAGCGCATTGTACTCAGCCGAGTGGAGAAAGGGCGGTTATTTGAACAGATTGTGGCTGAGATTTTAGGATTAGGCCCGTTACAGCCATTACTCGCTGATGAGAAAGTTACTGAGATTATGGTGAATGGTCCCAAAAGCGTCTATGTTGAACGTGGCGGGACTCTTAGCAGGACTAAGGTAACTTTTGAGAGCAGCGAGCATTTGATGCGGATTATCGAGCGGATTGTAGCTCCACTGGGACGTCGTATTGATGAAAGTAGCCCCACGGTGGATGCCCGTTTGCAGGATGGTTCGCGCGTGAATGCCGTTATTCCTCCCATTTCTTTGGTTGGTCCGGTGCTGACCATTCGTAAATTCTTCAAGGACCCATTGACCACCGATGATTTGATTAGGTTCGGTTCTATCACTCCAGAATGTGTAGAGTTCCTACGCGCGTGTGTAATCTCGGCTCTCAATATCGTGATTTCTGGCGGCACGGGCACCGGGAAGACCACCTTCCTGAATGTGTTATCTAGTTTTATTCCTAGCCATGCTCGTATTCTGACTATCGAGAATGCTGCGGAGTTGCAGTTGCAGCAGGAACATGTGGTGACTTTGGAATCCCGACCTCCCAATATCGAGGGTAAAGGCGCGGTGACTATTCAAGACCTAGTGATTAATGCCCTGCGAATGCGCCCTGACCGCATTGTGATTGGTGAGTGTCGTGGCGGTGAGGCGCTGGATATGCTCCAGGCGATGAATACCGGGCATGATGGCAGTATGACTACATTACATGCTAACGACACGCGCGAGGCTCTCTCTCGCCTGGAGACTTTGGTACTTATGGCGGGCTTGGAGTTGCCCCACCGGGCGATCCGCGAGCAAATAGCTTCGGCGGTTCAGTTGATCGTACAGTTGAAACGGCTACGGGATGGTTCGCGGCGCGTGGTCGCCATTACGGAAGTACAGGGGATGGAAGGTGACGTGGTCACGACCGCCGACATCTTCAAGTTCGAGCAGACTGGTTATGAGAATGGGAAGGTGATTGGGAGCTTGCGGCCTACAGGGTTGCGACCAAAATTCATGGGGCGTATTGAAAACTCCGGTATTCATCTACCCCCTTCAGTCTTTGGTACAGCGCAGCGTTTGCGTCGGGGCTACTAACAGTGGAGTGTTGAGGGATGAAAACATCGGTGGCGCTGCCAAAAAAAGGTGATTAGCTATGTTATATTTTTTTGGTGGTATCTTTTTTATAGCAGTGGTGATGCTAATCTTTGCTTTGCGTGGAGGCAAGCCTGAAGGACAGGACTTGCTTGAGGAACGCATTGGCGAACAATCGCAGACTTCGCGCAAGAAAAAAAGGGGTAAAGATAAATCTTCAGTTATTGGTGCAGCGGTTGATCGTGCAGTAGAGGGACGTGGATTTTCTAAAAACCTATCTACTCAATTGGCCCGCGCTGGCTGGAAAGTGACGGTAGGTGAATTTATAGTTCTCTCCGTGACCATAGGGTTAGGCGCCAGTTTGATCTTCTTCTTATTGGGCCGCGCTTTGCTGATCCCTGTAGGTATTCTATTGGGGGTGTTTGGCCCGCGCATGTATGTGGGGATGTTAAAAAACAAGCGCCTGAAGACTTTTAACGGAGAGTTGGGCGATGCCCTGAACTTAATGGTCAACTCGCTCCGGGCTGGGTATAGTGTCCTCCAAGCGATGGAAGTAATCTCTCGAGAGATGCCCCCGCCTATCGCCGGAGAATTCGGGCGGGTAGTTTTGGAGATTCAGCTGGGACTGGATTTTGATGTCGCTATGGGTAATCTGTTTCGGCGTATGCCCAGCGCGGATTTGGATTTGGTGATTACCGCGATGAGTGTCCAGCGCGAGGTGGGTGGCAACTTGGCTGAAGTATTGGATGCGATCAGTTTCACTATTCGAGAGCGAGTACGCATCAAAGGTGAAATCAAAGCTCTTACGGCCCAGGGCAAAGCTACCGGTACTATCATCACAGTCTTACCTTTTGCTCTGGTTTTGTTGATTTCTCTTATCAACCCGGGTTTTATCGGGCCTCTCTATCAAGAACCTTGCGGTTGGGCGATGCTGGGCGTCAGTTTCGTGTTGATCGTCATTGGTTATGTGATTATCAATAAGATCACGGATATTGAGGTCTAAGTAGGAAGGGACAACTATGACTGGATTAATAATCGCAGTTGTGCTTCTGGTAGCTGGAGGAGTTCTCTACTTCCTTATCTCACGGCGACAAAGCACAGATAATCTGGAAGAACGCCTGAATGAGATGGCGGCATTGGGTGAGACCATCTCGTTAGAGGAGCTGGAACTTTCACAGCCTTTTAGCGAGCGGGTGATTGTGCCAATGTTGGAGAACCTCGCGGGGGTTGCTCAAAAATTTACCCCGCAGAGCAACTTGATAGCCGCTGAGAAGCAGATAGCATTGGCGGGGCTTGCGCATAAGATCAAGCCAGTTCCCTTTCTGGGGGCCAGGTTTGGCGCAGCGTTGCTGTTGGGTGGACTAGGGATTCTCTTGGCCAGCGCAGCGGGTGACTCACCTCTCTACCAGCGGTTCTTAATGCCGGTGGGCGGGCTGGCGCTGGGATATTACTTGCCGGTTTTGTTGCTCTCTTCTAAAATTAGCCGGCGGCAAGAGGATGTGCTCAAAGCCTTGCCCGATGCGTTAGATTTATTAACTATCTGCGTAGAGGCAGGTCTGGGCTTTGACGGTGCGATGTCAAAAGTTGCTGAAAAATGGGACAACGAATTAAGTTTAGCCTTTACGCACGCCGTCCAGGAGATGCAACTGGGGAAATTGCGCCGGGAAGCTTTGCGGGCGATGGCCGAAAGTCTAGATGTCTCTGATGTAACTTCATTTGTGGCCGCGATTATTCAAGCTGATCAATTAGGTGTGAGTATGGCTAAAGTAATGCGCATTCAATCGGAACAGATGCGCATGAAGCGGCGACAACGGGCTGAAGAGAAAGCACGGCAGGCTCCGGTAAAAATTATGATTCCGTTGGTCTTCTTTATCTTTCCTACGATTCTCATTGTGTTGTTGGGGCCGGCCGCGCTTCAAATTAAAAATTCTGGCGCCCTCGGTGTCTTCTAGCGCGTAAGGAGTGGGTATGACTGTCCACCGTCACCCGCGCAGCTGAAAACTAGTAGCTGGATAGGGTAAATTATTAAAATCTCAGCGCCCTCCGCGCCTTTGCGGTGAGGGCTTTCATAGGAGAAGTGGTTTGCTCAAACGCACTGCGTGGCAGGCTTATCGGTGGCTGGCAGATTTGTTGATGCCCCCTTGCTGCGTGAGCTGTGGGCGTTTAGGTGGTTGGCTTTGCGCTGATTGTGCGGCAACTTTACCTCTGTTTGTTGGCCCTTTATGCGTCCGCTGTGGACGCGCTTGGGAAGGATCGGGACTCTGTCCAGTCTGCCGAGAAACTCCGCTGCAAACTAATCCCATTCGAGCGGCTTTTCTCTTCGAGGGAGCCATCCGCGATGTGATACATGCTCTCAAGTACCGAGGTGGCGCGGATGTGGTCGCAACGCTGGCTCCGCGGATGCGGGAGGCGTGGTTATCCCAAGAGATGTCTGGGGAGGTGCTGATTCCGGTGCCTTTGCACGCGCAGCGAGAGGCGCAACGAGGTTATAATCAAGCTGCCCTGTTGGCGGTGGCTTTGGGGCGGGAAATGGGATTGCCGGTGGTGGGAGTTTTACAGCGTGTACGGAATACCACTTCACAGACTAAGTTGAATCGCAGAGAACGGCGGGCAAACGTGGCACAGGCTTTTACTTTGGCTGCCACCAAGAAGAATTTTCAGGGGAAACACGTTGTCCTGGTTGATGATGTGGCCACGACCGGGGCGACTTTGGAAGCTTGCGCGATTACCTTACTTCAAGGAGGTGCAAAAAACGTCAGCGCGTTTACTCTGGCACGAGCTTCTTAGGTGTTCATATTATATTATTTAGGAGGGATTATGGACGTGCAAATCTATCATCGCGACCTGGAATTGACAGATCGGTTAAGAGAGTATGTGGAAACGAAACTGGAGAAATTCGAGCGTTACCTTTCGGATATTCGAAACATAAGGGTGGATCTAAAATCCACGCATGTGCGCGATACTTCAGGGCGGATGGTGGCCCAGATTACGGTGGATGTGCCTCGGAAGTTGTTACGGGTTGAGGAGCGTGGGGGAGATATTTTTGCTGCGTTTGATGCGGCCGTCGATAAATTGTACCGACAGGTCAAGCGGTACAAGGGCCGTTCAAAGACCTATCGTGATGCGGTTGCTTTGACCGAACTCACTGAAGAGGAATTCTTTGCAGAGGAATCTGAATTTGCTATCAAAGGTGAGATTGTCCGGGTCAAGGAATTTGAGGTTAGTTCTATCGTTCCGGAAGAAGCTGTGGAGCAGATGGAACTCTTGGGACATTATTTCTTCGTCTTCTTGGATGCCACTGATGGACGGTTGAGTGTGGTTTACAAGCGACATGATGATGATTACGGAATGCTCAAGCCTGTTTACTAAATAACCTAGCTAGTACAACAACTACACGGCGCACTTGTTCGAGTGCGCCGTGTTCTGTTTGCATGTGTGGTTGATGGGGAACTTAGCTCTGCCAGGCCTCGCCGTTATCCCAATCTGCGCGGGGTAAGGTTAGGGAATTCTCTTTGGCCCAGGCAGTTTGGATATCCGCCACCAGGAAAATGGAACCAGTAGCTAGGATACCCAACCCCGGTTTGAGATATGGCTGGACTTGTTCTAGCGCCCGCTCTGGGTTGA
>JAYELZ010000156.1:0-13562 GCA_034717835.1 Chloroflexota bacterium | reverse complement strand
CTTGCGTAAAGGTGAAATCGGTGAGCTGGCAGCTATCTTGCAACAGACGCTCTGCCGGGCCTACGATGAGTGCGTTCTCGGCTGGACGCAAGGCCAGCACGTAGAGGCGTTGGGCGGCGGCGATGCCCAGGCCGCTGCGCTGCCCGATGGTGTAACGCGGTAGGCCGCGATGTTTCCCTAATACCTCGCCAGCCTCGTTGAGGATGGGCCCGGGGTGGAAACTCTCTGGGCGTAGAGTTTGGAGCAGTGGGCGATAATCTGCTCCACCCAAGAAGCAGAGGTCCTGGCTATCGCGTTGTTCCGCGTGGGGCAGATCTAGACGCCGGGCAATCTCCCGTACCTGGGATTTGTTCTCTAGCTCGCCTAGCGGGCAGCGTAGCCGTGTGAGGTGCCGTTGCGTGAGGCGGTAGAGCATGTAGCTCTGGTCACGTTGGCGGCTGCGAGCGCGTAGCAGACGCGCGGGGCCGGTGGGGGGATGTTCCACGCGCGCATAGTGCCCGGTAGCGATCCATTGTGCATTGGTTTCTGTGGCTGCTGCCAACAGCGCGTCGAATTTGAGTTGCGGATTGCAAGTTACACAGGGATTCGGCGTGAGACCGTGGGCGTAAGCAGCTGCAAAGCGTTCTACCACCTGCTGATAGAAACGTTCTCGTAGATCCAGTACGCGCAGCGGAATATGCAGCGCAGCCGCCAGCGCACGTACATCGTCCAGGGAATTCGGGGACTCTACTTGCGGCGCTTGCCATAATTGCAACGTCACGCCCCATACCTCAAACCCGGCTGCTAAGAGCAGAGCCGCAGCGACCGCGCTATCCACGCCCCCACTCATGCCGACCATAATTTTTTCGGTCATCCTGTTGACATCCTCCAAAATGGTTATAGAATATAGAGTAGTTGTATTTTACTTTATCATAGCAGCATAGCTCAAAAAGGAGATGAAATATGGAAGAACAACCCAATGTGGCACCAAATATGGATATTACGGATGATGATAAGCTGTGGGCCTTGCTCAGTTGGATTTTTGCTCCGCTGGTTCCCATCATTGTCTTGTTGCTGGAAGACAAGAAAGCCCGCCCCTTCATCAAGTACAACGCGATGAATGCCCTGGTATTTAGTGTGATTGGGTACGCGATCTCAACTATCTTGAGCGCGGTGATCATCGGTTGTGTTATCGGCGTGGCGGTTCTGGTTTACCAAATTTACCTGGCCATCCAGGCTTACAAAGGTGAATGGGTTACAGTCCCCGTGCTGACCGATTTTATTAAGGGCCAGGGGTGGATATAAGCTAACTCCGCTAGCAGCCTTAATAATTGATCTAAAAGCAGCTGCCTCCTTAAGGAGGCAGCTGCTTTTTGGTGGGTGAGAGAGATCACTGAAGATCTTAAGCACTTCATCAAAGTTAGTTTTTCGCAGTGCTCTTTGTTATTCGTCAGCGGGCGGAACAATGGGGCTTTGCCTGAGAGTAGATTCTGCGACTGGCGCGTGCTTTTTGATGATACTGGTGCTGCGGAGCTATGCGCTATGCCAGCATCGCTAGTAACAAAATGGGGAGGAGCGGACAATTTGCTCCTCCCTCAGTATTTATTGAATGACATTTTCTCGCCTATTAGGAGGGTAGTGGGGAAATTTAACGTTCACATTGAGCTTATGATTGGGTATTGATATCTTTAGGCCAAAGGATAAAAGGGCCGTATTTTCTAGAATGTCGCAGTTCACCACCGGCGGCTTTCCCTTTCTCGGTAAGTTGCCACTGTTTGCCTTCTCCAGTTACAAATCCACTAGCGGCTAATTGTTGCAATAATACAGCCGTCCTTAACCCGCGCTTTTTGGCTAAACGCGATGTGGTCAGTTTTTTATAATTCTTTACTTTTGCGGGGGGAGGCGCGTGGGTATTGATATCTTTAGGCCAAAGGATAAAAGGGCCGTATTTTCTAGAATGTCGCAGTTCACCACCGGCAGCTTTCCCTTTCTCGGTAAGTTGCCACTGTTTGCCTTCCCCGGTCACAAACCCACTAGCGGCTAATTGTTGCAATAATACAGCCGTCCTTAACCCGCGCTCTTTGGCTAAACGCGGTGTGGTCAGTTTTTTATAATTCTTTACTTTTGCGGGGGGAGGCGCGGCGGCTTTCTCAACCTTCGCTACGTTCTCTACCGAAACCCGAATTTCATCGCTAATGCGGATTAGCCGTTGCACCTCTTCAAGTGTATCTCGATACAATTCTGGCTCTTGAGTGCGATCAATAAACACGCCCATTTCGTTATTGTTGACTTGACTAAACTCGTACAGGTTCAGCGAGGTAATTATGGCTACCTGCTCATTGACATAACATTTGGCATGTAAATTCTGACAAAAACTAGTCCGCACGTATTCTAAGCCCTTGAGCCAATTGATTTCTTTAGGTTGCAGTTCGTTTTTGCCATACACTATTCTTATATCAAGTTTCATCCGATTTTTATCCTCTAATAGCTCTTTGATGCGAGTATTGAGTTTCAAAAATGGGCTGATGATAATGAGCCGTGCACGGGCTGTTTTGATGAGTTCTTCCAAAAAATAGTTAGTTGCGCTGGTATTGAGGAACTTGGCCATTAGTGGAGTCTCCTTTTTAGACGGAATATCACAATTTGCTTATACTATAAGGCGGTTCTACTTCAAGTCAAATTGTGGTTTCCCTTTATTTGCTTGACCGGTCAATATAGCTTTAGAGGGAGAGAGCTTTAGCCATATTGGCGGAGATACTCCTCCGCTTTCTCGACCAGGGCACGATTGCCGATGAATAAGGGCACACGTTGATGTAATTCCCTCGGTGTGATATCGAGGATGTTCTGCGTGCCATCCGAGGCATAACCGCCGGCCTGTTCAGCAATGTAGGCCATGGGGGCTGCCTCGCATAGCAAACGCATCTTGGGCTGGGGGTTCTGCGGATCACGATACAGCAATGGATAGTAGAACACTCCTCCCTGGAGCAAATTACGGTGGAAGTCGGCCACGAGAGCGCCCACGTAACGTGTGGATAGGGGCTTGAGTGCCTCGTGCTCGTCAATGGTTTGGAGATATTGGGTGTACTGGCGCACGCCCTCACTCCAGAAACGTTGGTATGAGAGGTTGGCGCTGAAGTATTTGGGCGTCTCCGGGATGTGAATGTACGGATGGGAGAGCAGGAACTCTCCCATGCTGGGTTCCAGAGTAAAGCCATGCACACCGTTGCCGGTGGAGTAGACCATCATGGTGCTGGAACCATAGACAATATAGCCCGCGGCGACCAGCTTCCGCCCCGATTGCAAGCAGTCTGCCAGCGTGCTCAATGTTCCCCTGGGAGTTTGACGCTGGTAGATGCCGAAAATCGTCCCCACGCTGACGTTCACATCAATGTTCGAGGAGCCGTCGAGCGGATCGAAGATCAAGACATACTTACCCTTTTTCATAAGGGGCGTTGGTTGTACCGGGGCTGCGAGCTCTTCGGTTGCCATGAGGGCCACTCGACCGGTGTAGCTGTTCATCTGGATAAACGCATCATTGGCGAAGAGATCCAGCTTCATCTGCCGCTCTCCTTGCACGTTGATGGACCCCGCCTCGCCCAAAATATCATTCAGTCCGGCGCGGCGGATCTCGCGTGCAATGATTTTAGCAGCCAATGCAATATCATAGAGTAGCGAGGTGAGCACCCCTGTTGCTTCGGGATGTGTGCGTTCTTGTTCAAGAATGAAACGTTCAAGCGTTACTAGTTTAGAATACATGTCGCTCCTCCTCTGTACGTAAGTCTAAAGTTACAAGTCAAAGGTCTAAAGTCTGCTTTATTTTACTCGTTTTTTTGATTTGGAAGAGTCGCTCGTATTTCCGCAAAGCGGTGGATTGCCGGATTTTAGATATGCTGTCAGCTGGCAAAGTTTCAGAAATCCGTTATAATACTTTTGTCTTGAGAGAGATGATTGTTGTTGGGGCGTGGCCAAATGGTAAGGCAACGGACTTTGAATCCGCGCACTGTAGGTTCGACTCCTACCGCCCCAGTTGGTGAAGCGGCCCACGTAAGGGTCGCTTTTTTGTATCCTCTTAAAAAGCAGGAGAGCCGCCAAAATTAACCGCGAATTGAGGCTAGAATATCAATACGCCCCGGATTGTTGACACCTTTTTGTATATTCCCTCGCTTATTTTTGAACCGGCAGTACGCTCACGTAGTATGTAACATGGAGGTTAATGAGCTATGGTAAACAAAGGGAGCCGAGAGCAAATTGATGATGCGGTGTTGCAAGTCCGCCGTCGGCGAGCCACTGTAAAGCGAGTCCTCTTAATTCTGTTGGGTCTGAGTTTATTCTGTTGTTTCATCTCTGGCTTGTTGGGAGTACCACAGAGTTTCTTGGGTCAATGGTGGATGAAGCCGCCCCGCTATCCTGGCGCCGAGCTGGTAGATTATCGGGAAGGTGAGGTCTGTCAGTTAGGTTCGCCGGGAGTTTATTGTTACGAGTGGTACTATCAGACCGCTGATTCGGTGGAGAAGGTGCAAGCCTACTACGAGGATGTGCGGTGGCCTCTCCATCCGTCCATAACCTTCGAGTGGTGCCGGGGCCAGCGGTTTAATGAAAATTGGGTGGCGGAGCGAACTCTCAACCTGGTAGGAAACGTTTCGGCCTATCAAATTATCTTGCTCCCGGCTTTCGAGGATGAGGGGCAGACACTGGTTTATATTTTGGAACAGGGTGCCTGGACGTTGGTGGAAAAATAACGGTAGCTAAAAGTTCAGATATACGCATGATTTTCACCGTAGAGAGCTCCCTGAGTTTTCATTGCTGCTCTTTTCCATCCTGCTCCGTGAGTAAAAAAACTGCCGGCACTGCTACTAATTTCTGGGTCTCTAGGACTGGATGTGGTAAGTGTCACGCGCCGTAAATTTTTCACCACAGAGAGTACACTGATTTTTTTACTTTTTTCTGTGCTAATCCGTGAAACTTGTCTTGAGTCCTTGAAGGATCCGTGGTTAATTTTAACTTAACCCTGCGAATTACCAAAGAGCCTAATTTTTTTCTTAGCGTCTTTGTGCCTGTGTGGAGAACCAGTTTCTTTACCTGAATAGTTACGCTAAATTTCCTGGCGCTAGGGTTTGTGACGTTGTTCATATTAAATAGTAGCGCAGTGAAGTTGACAAGTTGCTTATAGCTGGCTATAATAGCCGCTGGTAGAACTTATAAAGGAGGTTTATATAGTGACCAACCTACTTGAGGTTAAGGGGCTAAAAACCCAATTTTTCACCCAAAATGGTATCGTACGCGCCGTAAACGGCATTTCATATACCTTGAAGGAAGGGGAATGTCTGGGTATTGTGGGTGAGAGTGGTAGCGGTAAAAGCGTCAGTGTGCTTTCCGTGATGCGGTTGATACCTACTCCTCCCGGGAAAATCGTGGGTGGAGAAGTGCTTTTCAAGGGCGAGGATTTGATGTTGGTGCCGATGGATGAGATGCGGCGCATTCGCGGCTCTGAAATTGCGATGATCTTCCAAGAACCGATGACCTCTCTTAATCCGGTACTCACCATAGGCTTCCAGATTGAGGAAGCCTTGAAATTACACCAGGGTATGGATAATGAGGCCGCCCGTGAACGGACGGCAGAATTATTGGGTTTGGTGGGTATTCCCAATGCCGTTGAGCGGTTGGACGATTACCCGCATCAATTTTCTGGTGGAATGCGCCAGCGGGTGATGATCGCGATGGGTCTCTCTTGCGATCCAGCCTTGCTAATTGCCGATGAGCCAACCACGGCTCTGGATGTAACTATCCAGGCCCAGATTGTGGACTTGGTGAAAGAGTTGCGCAAAAAACTGGGCATGGCGGTGATCTGGATCACGCATGACTTGGGCGTAATCGCCGGGTTGGCCGAGCGGGTAATTGTGATGTATGGTGGGTACATCATGGAAGAGGCTCCGGTGAAGGAACTCTATGGCCGTCCGCGCCATCCTTATACCATTGGCCTCTTGGGTTCATTGCCGCGCATGGATGCACCAGAGGGTACCAAACTAACCTCGGTGCGTGGTCAGCCACCCGACTTGGTTAATTTGCCGGCTGGATGTCCCTTTGCTCCACGTTGTGATTTTGCTGGGGAGCGTTGTAGGCAGGAAATGCCGCCATTAGAAGAAATTGCTCCTGGTCACAGGCTAGCTTGTTGGGAAAAAGATAAGACAGAAGGGATGAAGCCCCATGAAAGATGAAAATATTTTACTTCAGGTCAGGAATCTCAAGAAATACTTCCCCATTACGCGAGGGGTGATTTTTGCGAGACACGTTGGTGATACCAAAGCGGTGGATGGGGTGAGTTTTGATATTCATCGCGGTGAAACATTGGGGTTGGTAGGCGAGAGTGGTTGTGGTAAAACCACCACTGGACGCACGTTGTTACAGCTCTACAAACCGACCGGTGGGAGCGTCACTTATGACGGCAAGGATTTGATGACGATGAATGCGCGCGAGTTGCGCCACATGCGGCGCAAGCTCCAAATCATCTTTCAGGATCCTTACGCCTCACTCAATCCGCGTTTGACGGTAGGTTCCATCGTGGGCGAGCCGCTGGAGATCCATCATATCGCGAGTGGCAAAGCCTTGCGCGAGCGGGTTTCTGAATTACTCTACTTGGTAGGCTTGCGGCCTGATTTTATCAGCCGTTATCCCCATGAATTCTCCGGTGGACAGCGGCAGCGAATTGGTATTGCCCGTGCTCTGGCGTTGGACCCGGAGTTCATTGTCTGCGATGAGCCTATTTCTGCGCTAGACGTTTCCATCCAGGCGCAGGTGGTGAACCTGCTAGAGGAACTGCAGGAAAAATTAGGGTTGACTTATCTTTTTATTGCCCACGACTTGAGCATGGTTCAGCATATTAGCGACCGTGTGGCCGTGATGTATTTGGGCAAAATAGTGGAGTTGGCTGATCGTAATGCTCTGTACAAGGAGCCGCAGCATCCTTATACGCAAGCGCTCCTTTCGGCGGTGCCGATTCCGGATCCGGTGATTGAGGAAAAGCGACAGCGAATCGTGTTGGAAGGGGACGTGCCGAGTCCTTCCAGTCCACCCTCTGGCTGTAATTTCCACACGCGCTGCCGTTATAGTATGCCTATTTGTGCGGAGAAAGAACCAGAGCTGGTTGAGATTGCTTCCGGTCATTATTGTGCCTGCCATTTGATTAACCAGAGAGAAGATAAAGCCTAGCTCACCACGGAGAGATATAGAGGACATTGAGAAGACAAAATAAGTTTTAGGATCGAAAAATTAATGTTCTGAAGGTTAACTTAAAAGTTTCGTCTCTCCATGGTGAAAATTTTGGTTTTTGCAGTAGACTTATAAAAGGAGGTGATGTCTAAAAGTCGAGTGGCGTGCTTGGGGTTAGTTCGGTGAAGGGAAAATTGTCTGTGGTCACGTAAGATTAACATCTAGATTAAAAGAGTTGTGAAATCTGCGTCAGCCGTGGATAAGAATGGATCTTAAAACCAATGTACAATTCCAAATAGCCATAAAAAGACGAAAACAGTGAAGAGGTGTTGTAAATTAGTTTAACCTTGTAAATAAATTTTTAGGAGGAGAATTAGAAATGTATAGCAAGAAATGGACAGTTATATTAGGCGCTTTAATGGTTGTCAGCATGTTGCTCTCAGCCTGCGCGACCCCGACCCCTGAAGAGGTTATCATTGAGGTAACCAAGATCGTTGAAGGCGAGACTGTGGTGGAGCAAGTAGTAGTTACTGCTACCCCCGAACCTCCGGCCGCCGAGATGCGTGATAACGTATTGCACGTTAGCTTCGGCCCTGGTGATGTGCCCACGTTGGATCCCTCCCTGGGTACTGACACCAGCTCCATCCAAGTAGTTGAAGAGATCACCGTTGGTTTGGTCCGTCTGCATGAAGAGACCCTAGCTATAGAGCCTGGTATGGCCGAGAGCTGGGATCTTTCCGATGATGGCAAGACCTACACCTTCCACCTCCGTGAGGGCATCCCCTGGGTGCGCTGGAATGGCAGTGCCGTGGAAGAGGTCCTGGATGCGGACGGCAACGTACGCTACGTGACCGCGCATGACTTTGAGTATGGTACCAAGCGCACGGTCAACCCGGAAACTGGCTCTGGTTACGCCTATGTGCTAGGTATGACCATGGCAGGCGTAGAAGATTACCTCTATGCTGAAAATTGGGATGAACTGAGCGATGAAGAGAAAGCTGAACTCCGTGATGGCGTTGGCGTTAAGGCGTTGGATGACTACACGCTGGAGATGACCTTCCTGACCGAAGCCGCTTATAACCTCAACATCTCTGGTATGTGGGTGGCTCGCGCCGAACCCCAATGGCTAATTGAAGAAAAAGGTGATCGCTGGAGTGAGCCTGGCTTCAACCAGGGCTACGGCCCTTACGCGCTCAAAGAGTGGGTGCATGACTCCACTATGACCATCGTCGCCAACCCCTTCTGGCCGGGCATTGAAAGCGTTCCTCAACCCGTCATCAAAGAAGTACAGTTCTCCATGTTGGATGCCTCCGCGGCTTTCGCCGAGTACGAGGCTGGAAATATGGAAGTTGCTGGCGTGCCTTCCGCCGATATTGACCGCGTTAAGGCTGACCCGACGCTCTCTGAAGAGCTAATCATTGCTCCTGATGGCTGCGCCTACTACTACGGCTTCAACACGGAGAAGGCTCCGGTAGATAACGTTCACATGCGCCGCGCGCTCTCCTACGCCGTTGACCGCCTTGATTTGGTGGAGAATGTGACCAAAGGTGGTCAGGAACCGGCGCAATGGTTCTGCCGCCCCGGTATGGCCGGTTGTCCCACCATGGAAACCCATCCTGACTTAGGCATCAAATCCAGTGCTGATAAGGCTAAGGAAGAGTTGGCCCTGTATATGGAAGAGATGGGCTACGCAGATGTCAGCGAAATCCCCGAGGTGCAGCTAATGCACAACACCTCCGAAGGGCACAAGCAGATCGCTGAAGCTATCGCCGAGATGTGGCACGAAACTTTGGGCATTCAGCCCACCGTCACCAACCAGGAATGGAAAGTTTACCTGAAGACCATCCGCAGCGAAGATGTTCCCGCTGTCTGGCGTCTAGGCTGGTGCTTGGACTACCCTGATGCCAATAACTTCACTCGTGAGGTTTTCGCCAAGGGTGGCTCCGGCAACCCCGAAGTTGGTGGTTTGAACTGGCTTAACGAGGACTTCGAGCAGATTGTGCTGGACGCCGCTGTCGAGCCTGATCCCGTCAAGCGCACTCAGATGTATGCTGACGCTGAACAAATTCTCGTTTACGAAGATGCCGCCGTGCTCCCCATTTACTGGTACACCATGGTCAACGTGACCAAGCCTTACGTCAACCGCACCTACTCCAACCACGGTCATGACTACTACGAGAAGTGGAGTCTAGAGCTGGAAAAGTAGTTTGAAATAGTGAAATAGCAACAGTGTAACGAATGTTTTGGGGCAGGGCCTCTTACCAGGGTCCCTGCCCCCCACAAAGGAGAGTGACGATGGGGCGTTATATAATTCAACGTTTCTTGTGGATGTTCTTCGTGCTGTTTGTGATATCGATGATTACATTCGCAATGATGCACGCCGTGCCCGGAGGGCCTTTCACCCAAGAAAAAGCGCTGCCCCCGGAAATTATTGCCAATCTAGAGAAAAGGTATCATCTGGATGAGCCTTACTGGAAACAGTATTTACTCTACATAGACAAGGTGATGGTCCCTCATATTAGTAAAGATGCCAACCCTGAGATGATGGATGAGGCATTGGTTGGGATAAGTTTGCCGGGAGGAAATTATCTGCGTTGGATCAACTTTGGCCCCTCCTATTCATCCCGGAGCCGCACAGTAAATGATATCTTCCGCGAGCAGTTGCCGGTTTCCATTCAGCTAGGCATAATCTCTATGGCTGTTGCTATCACCATCGGATTGCCTTTAGGAGTGATTTCCGCTCTAAAACAGAACACGATCTGGGACTTTTTGGGAATGAGCGTGGCTATCTTCGGTGTTTCTATGCCGGTGGTGGCTATGGGCCCGATATTGATCTGGATTTTTGGCGTGACGTTGAAGTGGTTACCCCCCACCGGGTGGGGCGCCAAGCCGCCCTTTACGTTATTCTTTATCCCTAACACCATCGGGTCTTGGGATTTCTGGAAACATACTCTGATGCCAGCCTTCGCGGTTGGTACCGGGTATTCCGCTATTATCGCCCGTCTGACTCGCGCCAGTCTGTTGCAAGTTATCCACGAGGATTATATTCGGACTGCGCGGGCTAAGGGCTTGTCTGAGCGGGTGGTTACCACTCGCCACGCACTCCGGAACGCTCTTATTCCGGTAGTCACTATCTTAGGGCCGATGTTTGCGGGCGTATTGACAGGTCTATTCGTGGTGGAACAGGTCTTCGGTATTCCAGGCATGGGGAAATACTTTATTACCAGTATCACCAACCGAGACTATCCGGTTATCATGGGTGCCGTCCTGATGTATGCGTTCTTCCTGGTGGTTTCTAACGTCTTTGTAGATATCACCTATGCGTGGTTAGATCCTCGCATCCGGTACGACTGAGCTGGCAGCCGACTTTCTTGGAGCAGAGTGAGGAGATTAAATTATGACAAATTCTGAGATGATGATACCTGAGGCTAATGATCAACAAAAAGAACGCAGCTTGTGGATGGATGCCCTCTATCGTCTGGCGCAAAACAAAGCATCTCTAGTTGGTGGAGGGATGGTTATCTTGTTGGTTTTGATGGCGCTTTTTGCCAACTATATAGCTCCCTATTCCTTTTCGGAGCAGGATCGGCAGCTGACCGATGCTGTCCCGCAATGGGTAACGGTTGTATTTCCCACCATTAAATCCTATGCGGAGATTAGCGATAAGTTCTCTCTTGGAGCGGATTATGTAGGCCGTGATATACTCAGCCGCCTTATCTATGGAGCGCGTATTTCGCTGGTGGTGGCTTTTGTGGGAGCGGTGATCTCGCTCTTTATCGGTACCGTTTATGGCCTGACGTCGGGCTTTTTTGGCGGCAAGGTTGACGACCTGATGATGCGGTTTGTGGATGTCATGTATGCTTTCCCCAGCATGTTGATGATTATCTTGATGATGGCTTTCTTCCGCTCTTCTTTTGCGGAAAGTGAACCAGGAACATTGTCCTACGTGATGAACTCTATTGACCAGCGTTTCGGCGGGATGCTATTTATTTTTATTGGTATTGGTATTACGGCTTGGATGGGTACTGCACGCTTGGCTCGAGGGCAAGTGCTCTCCCTGCGTGAACAAGAATTCACGCTGGCAGCGAAAGCTTTAGGAGCCAGCAACTCGCGAATTATCTTCAGGCATCTGCTGCCGAATGTTTTGGGGCCGTTGATCATTCGGGTAACACTTTCGATTCCTGGCTATATCTCCACAGAGGCCTTCTTGAGTTTTATCGGTCTGGGGGTCAATGCTCCGACGCCCAGTTGGGGCTCGATGATCTCCGACGGGGCGGTAGCTATTCGCACCTATCCGCACCAGGCAATCTTCCCCGCGATAGCGCTCTCGTTCACCATGTTTGCCTTCAACTTTTTGGGCGATGGATTGCGCGACGCCCTTGATCCGCGTTTGCGCGGCACACAGTAACCCCCTTTACAGAACCAGCACACGGGCGGAGGTGATTATCACCTTCGCCCGTTTTTGGTTGGGAAATTTACGTTCGACCGCGAATCGCTTTCCCGTCCCGCAATTTCGCTACCTCGCTTTTTCGTTCTCTCGCTCTCTCGCTTTTTTGCGCCAACGTTGCCAGCCGCGCTTGAATTCCGCCTGGCGTAATTTCCAGGTCCCCACGATGCCGTAGGGCAGGAAAACTACCAATGCGATAAAGATTACTCCAAAGACCAATGGCCAACGCGCTCCAAACCATTGATAGAAGAAGTGGCCGAAGAATTCCATCAAGGCCGCGCCCAGTAGCGGCCCGGTGAGGGTGCCAATGCCACCGATGATGGTCATAATCAGTGCGTTCATGGTGAGACCGGTACCGGTCATCGTGGGAGTGGCGCTCATCGTCCAGAGGGCATAGAGTGCGCCGGCCAGTCCGGCAATGACGGCGGCGGTGACGAAGGCCATCGCCCGGTAGATGGCTGGATTGTAGCCGATCATGCGCACGCGGCTCTCGTTTTCGCGCAAGGCGGTGAAGACGCGGCCCGGCGGCGAATTGGTGATGCGACGGGTGAGGAGGTACATAAGCAACGCGAAGGCCAACGCCAAGAAATAGAAGCGCAGCCGGAAGTGGGTGGGATTGAGCCAGACCGGCACCGGGACACCGTGCAAGCCTTCATCCGCGCCGGTCCACTCGACAAAGTCGGTGGCTTTGGAAAGAATGTGGATGGCCGAGGCCATCGCCAGCGTGATCATGGCGAAGTACGCTCCCTTGACCCGCGCTGAGACCGCGCTGTAGAGTAGCCCCAATAGGATGGCAATGAGAGCTGCTAATACAAACCCCACCAGCAACATTAGCGGCTCGGTGATGTTGAGGTGTCCCACCATAATGCGATAGTTTGCGGTGATCTGCGGCGCGACGTGGGTTAGGAATAGCGCCATCGCATAAGCCCCACTGCCAAAGAACGCCGCGTGGCCGAAGGAGAGAATGCCGGTGTAGCCCAGCAGGAGGTCGTAACTCATGGCATAGATGGCCATGATGAAAATTACAATCAGTTGCCCTTGCCAGAATTTGGGAGTGCCTTCATCTATTGGCGTGCCACTGAGCCAGCTGAAGATGAAGGGGAATAGAATTAGGCCCAGAATTACCAGCAATAGGCCGCGTTGCTCTTTGATGCTCGTAAGTAGCTGTTTGTGAAGGGTTGTTTTTGTTGGTTCCATCTTGATTCCCATTTCCTTGTTTGCTCCACAGATCACGCAGATTACATAGATTTTACTTGTCAGAAAATTAAGTTTCTAAAGATTAAAATAAAATTTCAGTGCTCTCCGTGCCCCTGTGGTGAAATTTTTAGTTCCCTCACCAAATTTAGTTATTTTCTTTCCCCAATATCCCTGCCGGTCGTGCTAAAAGTACGATAGCCATGATTATTACAGTCGAGGCTTCGGAGATGGCGGGCGTGAGGCTGAATTTGAGCGCCAAGTAGTCGCCAAAAGCGCGTGCCAGTCCCAACAACAGCGCGCCGATGGCCGCGCCGGTCGTGCTCCCCATACCTCCAATTACCACGGTGATGAACCCCTGCATGAGAAATTTATCTCCCATTATCGGCTCAACGGGGATGAAAGGGGCCGCTCCAATGCCGCCTAACGCGGCCAATCCGGTTCCCAGCGCGAAGACCAAGGTGAAGACGCGCCTGACGTTGATGCCTAACGCCTCCACCATCTCGCGGTCTTGCACGCCGGCGCGAATGATCATGCCCAAGCGGGTATATTTTAGCGTTACGGTTAACCCGATAAACATCAGTATCCCTAGCGCGATGATGAAGAGTCGGTAGCTCGGGAAAGTTACCCCCATAATATCCACGGTGGTGTTGCCGCCGCCAAACCACGCTAAGATGTTCTCTGCTTTGCCCGGCTGTGAGAAGTGTGGTGGGCGGCTCATGGCGTAAGGCAGTGG
>JAYELZ010000155.1:0-2816 GCA_034717835.1 Chloroflexota bacterium | reverse complement strand
CGGGAGCGACGGGACTCGAACCCGCGATCTCCGGCTTGACAGGCCGGCATGTTGAACCAACTACACCACGCCCCCTAACGTTCACGATCATACCAGCCCCCTAGATTTTGTCAAGCACTCTCCGCAATTTGCCAAGTAGTCCCCACCCTCAAATCTCCACTGGTACGATTGACTTCCTTCTTTTTGGCTGTATACTCATGGATTGAGTATTATTCTATTGATTAGGGGGAACGATGTCTCCCATGCAAGCTACACCTTTGACGATTGAGTGGAGTCTGCTCGGCATCCTACGGCAACAGCCGCTGCATGGCTATGCGCTGCACCAAAAACTCACCGGGGAGAGTGAGCTAGGGTTGGTCTGGCATCTGAAGCAGAGCCAACTCTACGCACTCCTCGATAAGCTAGCGGTACGCGGATATATCAGCTATACGCTGGAACATCACGGAGCACGTCCCCCGCGCAAAGTGTACGCGCTCACTCCCACCGGGAGCGAGGCGCTGCGAGCTTGGTTGGCGGAGCCAGTTGAGCATGGACGCGAGTTCCGCCTGGAGTTCTTGGCCAAGATTTACTTTGCGCACCAAGAGAGTGCCAAGTGTGTGCAAACTCTGCTCACGCGCCAACGTGAGAATTGTCTCCAATGGCAGAAGATGGAGTCACAAGCCGGCGCAGGTCTCCAGGAATCCAATCCTTACGTCTGGTTGATCCACCAATTCCGCCTGGGCCAGATCCAAGCGATGTTGGACTGGATAGCTAGCTGCCAAGAGACGCTCCTCTCCCCCGGCACTCCCATTGCTGCACCCTAAAACTTTGAGTCTACTGAGGATAGACCTCCGAGGTCTACAAATCCGTTACCAAGACCTCGGAGGTCTGAAAGCGATGAGCTAACTTTTTTCAGGGTAGTCAATATTTTTTATCTGCGAGCGCAGCCGGCGTTCATCTGCGTCCCTTTTTTTAGTGCAATCAGCTTTATCTATCACCAAGGAGCCATTACTATGAAAAAATTTTCCTCTCTGCTACTAGTCTCTCTCTTGATCGCGACCTGCCTGCTGAGCGCGTGCAGCTCTACGTCTAAAGAGGTACCCCCGGATACCGGGAACACAACCATCACGGTAGAGGATGCGCTAGGACGCACGGTAACATTTGAGCAACTACCACAACGCATTGTGATCGCCGGGCGGAGCAATTTTATGGTGAACGATGCCGTCTATCTCTTCCCCCAGGCGGCTGAGCGAGTAGTAGCCCTCACCAAAGCTAACCAACGGAACGAGTTCACCGCGCTGTTCGAGCCACAAATCGAAGATAAAGCACGCCTCACGGCAGATGCCAGCGCTGACGAGATCGCAGCTCTCAATCCCGATGTGGTCTTGCTCAAGAGTTTTATGGCCGACAAACTGGGACGCACCTTAGAGGAGCTCGATATTCCTGTAGTCTATCTGGGCTTGGAGACGCAAGCGCAATATGTGGACGATATTGCTACGTTGGGCGCGCTCTTGGGGGAGGAGGAACGCGCCGCAGAAATCAACGCGTTCTACCAACAACAGTTGGAGAAAATTAGCGGCTTGGTATCAAAGGCGACTGAGAAACCGCGCGTGCTGGTTGTTCGTTATGATGCTCAGAGCGGGGAAGTGGCGCTTAAGGTGCCCTCCTTGGAGTGGATGCAGAGTTGGATGGCGGAGTTCGCGGGGGGAGAACTGGTTTGGGAAGAGGCGGCTGCCAGTGGTTGGACGGTCGTGAACCTGGAACAGATCGCGGCTTGGGATCCAGAGGTGGTTTTCGTGATCAGTTACTTCACCGATGTAGAGGAAGCGGTAGCCAAAATCAAGGGTGATCCGATCTGGCAAACGCTGACGGCGGTGCAAGCGGGAAAGGTGTACGGCTTTCCCCAAGACTACTACAGTTGGGATCAGCCGGACACGCGCTGGATTTTGGGCGTGACGTGGCTGGCAAAACGGGTCCAGCCGGAACTCTGCGCGGAACTGGATATCCAAGAGACGTTCTATGACTTCTACCGCCTGTACGGCCTAGATGACGAGACAATTGACGCGGAAGTGCTCTCGCGGCTACAAGGGGATATCCAGTAAGATTAAATGAGCCCTTTGCGCAGACGGCCCTTACTGGCGCTAAGTTTACTGCTACTGGTGGGGATAATGCTCTCGATATTCTTAGGGCGCTACCCTCAGCCCGGCTTCATCTCTCCGCGCACCCTCTGGGAAGATCGGCTGGCCCAGCAGTTGGTATTACGGCTGCGGCTCCCGCGCATTTTGATGGCCTGCCTCTTGGGGATGTCGCTCGCGGCGGCCGGCACAGTCTTGCAGATGATCTTCCGCAATCCCTTGGTTGAACCGGGCTTCTTGGGCGTCTCGCAAGGCGCGGCTTTTGGGGCGGCTTTCAGCATTATCTTCCTGGATGCCGCACCACTCATGATCCAACTCAGTGCGGCCCTCTTCGCCTGCCTGGGACTAGCATTCTCTTATTTCCTGGCCCGGCATATCCGTTACGGCGGCTGGACGTTACGTCTGGTGCTGGCGGGCATCGCCGTCTCCGCGATCTTTTCCTCCGGCGTGGGGCTACTCAAATACGTGGCCGATCCGCTGACGGAACTGTCGGAGATCACTTTTTGGATGTTGGGCGCGCTCTGGGGCATCACCTGGGACGATATCTGGGTCACGCTCCCCGTGGTAGTGGTCGCTTTGACCGTCATCGTCCTGATGCGCTGGCGGCTTAACCTGCTCTCTTTAGATGAAGAGACCGCCATCTCCCTGGGGATTTCGCCCACCCGGGAGCGGCTGATACTGCTGGTTGCGGCCGTCGTGGCC
>JAYELZ010000154.1:6985-13633 GCA_034717835.1 Chloroflexota bacterium | reverse complement strand
CCGCTGGCTCGGCATGACAACGTAGCGCGGAATGCCATGCCGCATTACGGGGTGTTGTCTGGTGACGCGGTACCGTGGCTGGCGGTTAAAACCGCGCCTACAGCTGCGCAGTCAGCCTGCGCCGACTGTCGCCTAGTCGCCGGAGGGCGACTAGCAAAGGTAGCCGCGAAATCCTTTTCGCGCCCACCCGCCTTTTCACGCTTAGCTCGGGCCGGTCTCCTGACCGTGCCCGCCTGGTGTAACTTGACTGGTTTGATGGCGCGGTCCCTGGCATTAAACGCAGTTCACGCGGGAGACCAGCCCGAGCTTTTGTCATTCCGAGTCAGGGCGACGCGCCCCGCGCGGAGCACGCCCGCGAGGAATCGCTAGCATCTAAAGAGGGTCTCCAAGCCAACTCGGGAGATTCCTCGCTAGCGCGTCGCTACCGCTCCGCTGGCGCGGAATGACAACGGTAGCGCGGAATGGCATTCCGCATTACGGGGTGTTGTCTGGTGACGCGGTACCGTGGCTGGCGGTTAAAACCGCGCCTACAGCTGCGCAGTCGGCCTGCGCCGACTGCCGGCTAGTCGCCGGAGGGCAACTTGACAAAGGTAGCCGCGAAATCCTTTTCGCGCCCACCCGCCTTTTCACGCTTAGCTCGGGCCGGTCTCCTGACCGTGCCCGCCTGGTGTGACTTGACTGGTTTGATGGCGCGGTCCCTGGCATTGAACGCAGTTCACGCGGGAGACCAGCCAGAGCTAGCCGGGCACGTCTACCACGAACCTCTGGCATTCCTCGCGGGCGTACTGGCTCGGAATGACAACGTAGCGCGGAATGGCATTCCGCATTACTCTTCCATCAATGCTTGGAAGCAAGGTTCGTCGCGGAGAGGAGCGAAGTTGGGGTCAGTGCGGGCGGCGTCGCGCGCCTGCGGTGGTGGCATGGAATGCCATTCCGCACCAGGGCGGTGGCTTATACCCCCGCCGCGATTTGAACGCGGATAACAGGTTTAGGAAACCTGTGTTCTATCCAATTAAACTACGGGGGCGCTTAGCACGTTGCATTATAGCAGTTTGCCGCCTCTGGGCAAACAGTCGTATTGTCCGAGCATTGAAAACCGTTATAATGAAATCGTCGAGAGTTGAAATCAGCTACTTGACGGGAGGGAATGAATGGAAAAAATCTTATTACCCTGGGTAATTGCTGCCACATTATTACTTTTCTTGGCTGCTTATTGGATTTACACTCTGGAAGAACGGCTAAACAAGATGGCGGAACGTTACGCACGGCTCGCCGCTTTGGCTGCCGAATTAGATGAACCTACCGTAATCAACTTGTTACAGCAGTTGGAGCAACAGGGCGCGCAACTTGATGATGCTTGGAAGTTGTTGCACCGTCTGGAGGCCGCTTTTCCACACATCGTTCAAGGCTATGGAGTGGTACGCTACGACGCTTTCCCCAATATCGGCGGGGAACAGAGTTTTTCTTTGGCTCTGGTAGATTTGCAGGGTAACGGGATCGTCCTCTCTGGTTTACAGAGCCGCGAGATGAAGATCTACGCTAAGTCTCTGGTGCAATGGCGTGCTGAACGTTCCTTGAGTTCGGAGGAGCAAGAGGCTTTAGGTATGGCGCGCAAGATAATCAACGCCTGAGTTTTGCGCCTTAGAGATAAAACATTTGGTTATTCCAATAAGTCAGTTTTGACATTTTGCGTGGCCTGGGTATGATAACTGGGCTGGAATGAGTGAATTCTAAGATTAAGGAGGAATTTATGTGGGGTAGAGAGAAACCCAGTGAACAAGCAGCTAGTAATCGGAGGCAAGGCAGCGCTCGTGGGGGTGCGGCTGTAAAGCCAATTGAAACTATTATTGGCCCCAATACCCATGTCAAAGGTGATATTCAGGGTGATGGAGGACTGCGGGTTGAAGGTATCGTCGAGGGCAATATCGAGACTACTGGAAATCTGGTAATTTCGGAGAGCGCTAAGGTTTTGGCGGAAGTTAAGGCCAAAAACGTCTCCATCGCGGGAGCCGTGCGCGGGAATATCGAAGCTAATCGGGTGGAGATTCTGGATACCGGGCGCGTGTGGGGGGATTTGACCATCAAATCTCTGTTGATCAACGAAGGAGCCTATCTGCGTGGTCAGACATATATGCCTCAAGACCTAGAACCACCGCAAATTGAGAGTATCACACATCCCAAAAGGAAACTACCGGTAACTAAGTCGGTGTCGCCAGCAGCTAAGCCGTCGTTGGAAACTAAGAAGAAATAGTATCTAGTTAGGAATGGGAAGAGGCCGTGGGATTTCAATCCTACGGCTTCTTGGTTTTAATTAGGTGCGCTGTGCCTGGATTAGTGTCCCTAACACCAGTAACCCTTCTCCTCCCAGGCCGGCGAGGATGAGCGGCAGTAGCCCGCTTTGTTGCCCTGCTACGCTTTGCCAGAGGGCTAGCAAACTGTAGCCTCCCAGTGCCAACTCTCCCCAGAGTGTATGATTGAGCGCAATGCGGTAGGTAGCGCCGCGCCAATTCCCCTGTTGTGCGTGGAGTTGGAATTTAGGGGTGCGCGCGAATGTGCCCCCCCAATGTCGCCAGCCATCAATGAGGGCTAAGGTTGTGCTCCAGGTGATGCCCATGCCCAGGAGCATGACTACAGGATAGGCTAAGATGCGGCGTGGCCAATCGCGGTAGAGAGCTATTTGTCCTATCAAGTAGAGCAGCGGGGGGATGCAGAGGATCGCTCCCAGCAAGCCGGCAAGCGGGGGAAGTGCCGTTTGATAATATCCCAGGGGCAGGGTGAGCAATAGCATGAGGAGTAGGAGCGGTTGGGTGAGGTAGCCGCTGAGATGCAATAACCCCATGATTTTCTGCGCCCAGGTAAGTTGCTTGGAGAGCAAGAGCGGTTTGGTCAACTTGCGAAGAACTTGGATAGCGCCTTTGGCCCAGCGGTATTGTTGCTGTTTGAACGCGGCAACCAGGGGCGGAAGTTCGGCGGGGGCTACCACGTGGGGCAGATAGAGTAACTTCCAACCGGCGAGTTGTGCTCTGTAGCTCAAATCTAAATCCTCGGCCAGCGTGTCACTCTGCCAACCGCCGGCTGCTATGATGGCTTGGCGACGCCAGACGCCGGCTGTCCCGTTGAAATTCATCAGCAGTCCGGAGCGATTGCGGGCCAGATGCTCCACCGTGAAGTGGGCGTCCATCAAGAGCGATTGGGCACGGGTGATGGGGGAATAGTTGGCGTTGAGGTGCCCCCAGCGGCTTTGTACCATTCCCAAATGTGGATTGGCGACCAGGTGGGGTACGGTCTCCTGCAAGAAGTTGGCCGGTGGACAGAAATCAGCATCAAAGAGGGCGAAGTACTCGCCACGCGCGTGCGCTAAGCCCGCGGAGAGGGCGCCCGCCTTGTTCCCCGTGGCATCTGAGCGGTGATACACGCGGATGTCTACTCCTTGAGCGCGCAACCGGGCGGTCTCTTGTTGCGCTAACGCCGTAGTTTGATCGGTCGAATCATCTAAGACTTGAATTTCCAGCTGTTCTGCGGGCCACTTAAACGCGGCTACGGCGCGCAGAATGCGCTGCACCACATAACGCTCGTTGCGGAGTGGAATCTGCACCGTGACCACCGGCCAAATTCCCTCCCCCAGAGGAGGAGCGATGGGAGTATCGTCTTGGCGGTGCCAGAGATAGAGCGCAATGAGCAAGGCCGTGTGTAGAGCGTAGATTGATAATCCGCTTAACGCGGCCATGTAAAGATAACTAATAATTTGTTTTATTACCACGAACTTATCCTTTTTCAGGAGCTTATTTTTGGCGTCTTGGTGCCTTAGTGGCGAACCAGTTTCTTTTTCCCTGCGTCAAGTGGAAATTATACCAGGTTACTATCCATTAGGCCCATTAGGTTCCAGATGTCAAATTGTAATGTCACCGATATTGAGTATAATTTCTTCTTGAGTGAAATTTTTCGTTGATAGCTCTGAAATCCTCTTGATAAATTAGCCGTAGCATCCCTGAGTAGGCGCTCTATGACTATTGAGATAGAATTAGGGGGCGTCTCTCGAGTGTTGACCAAAGAACGCAAGGTCTCTTTCCCTTAGTTGCGGGTATTTCTTATCGCCAGATCCTACGTGAATTGGGTATGCGCTATCCTGTATTGTGGAGCGCGCTTATTTTTGATGTCCGTGTTGGACGGAGGGTGAAACCTCTGATTTTATTGGAACTAAGAGTTCATATTATCGTGTAAGGGTATTTTTTACCTGGATAAGGAGGCGGCTTATGTATGGATATAGTGGCAAAATTTTACATATTGACCTGACTGAGCGTAAAACTTGGGTTAAGGAGAAACCGGAGGAGTGGTATAAGACTTATATTGGCGGCGTTTCTATGGCGACGCGGCTCTGCTGGGAGAATATCGAACCCGGCTGTGACGCGCTCTCGCCGGAGAACCCCATCGCACTCGCCAACGGTATCTTCGCCGGGACGCCGGTGCCGGTGGGCGGCAAATATGGGCTGGCTTCTAAATCCCCATTGACGGGTTTTATCGGCGATAGCCTCTCCGGTAGCTGGTTCACGATTGCGCTCAAACGCGCTGGCTGGGATGGGTTGGTCATTCACGGGGCGAGCGAGGAGTGGGTCAACGTTTTTGTCGATGATCGGCGCGTGCAATTCCGGGATGCTTCCGCGTTGCTGGGCCTGGGCACCTTCGCCACCGAGGAAGCGATCCGCGAGCAGCTGGGAGATGACCAGGTGCGCTCGGCCACCATCGGGCCGGCCGGGGAAAATGGCGTGACTATTGCTAACGTGACCAACGACGGCCGTCAGGCTGGACGTACTGGCCACGGCGCAGTCTGGGGTTCCAAGAAGCTCAAGGCGCTCTCGGTGCGCGGCACGCAGGGCGTCACCGTAGCCGATCCGGAGACTTTGATGGCGCTCTCTTTTGAGATCACTGAGGCTTCACAAGGCCCGCATACCTCCAAATATCGGCTGTTGGGCACGGCGACGAATGTGCTCAATATGAACAAATTGGGCTTGTTGCCCACGCGCAACTATCAAGAGGGTGTTTTTGAGGACGCGGAGCTGGTGAGTGGTGAGTATTTGGATGAGCATCACAAAGTTAAGGTGATCGCCTGCGCGCAATGTCCTATCGCTTGCGAGCAGATGTCCATTGTGCGGGATGGTAGGTATAAAGGTTCTATGACCGGCATTGAGTATGAGTGTTTATACGCCAATGGTCCGAATTTAGGGATTAGCGACATGCGCGCCATCATCAAGCTGATTGAGACCTGTGACCAGGGGGGCCAGGATGCTATGTCCAATGGCGTGACCATCTCCTGGACCATGGAGACCTTTGAGCGCGGCATCTTCACCAAAGAGGATTTCAAATGCGCGAAGTATCCGGAGGGCTTTGAGCCGAATTTTGGTAACGGCGAGGCGGCGGTGACGTTAGCTGAGATGATCCGTGACCGTGAAGGGATTGGGGATCTGCTCTCGCATGGGACGCGCTACGCCAGTCAGAAAATCGATGAGGAGCGCGGCACCCATACCTATCAATGGGCCATGAACATCAAAGGGTTGGAAAATCCCGGCTACGACGCGCGCGGTCTCAAAACTTTCTCCGTGGGCTTGGCGGTTGGCACGCGCGGTGGCTGTCATAACCGCACGGCGGCCTACGATCCAGATATCAAGGGAGTGACCAATCGCTTCACCGTGGATGAGACGCGCGGGAGGGTGGCGGCGCGCACCGAGGAATATGCGGCGGTCTATGATACCTTGCCGCTCTGCAAATTCATCCGCCGTTGCTTTACCGGGAAAGCTGATCGCGAGGGAGCTTGGCCGATGATCGCAAAACTGATTAATGCTACCACCGGCTGGGATTTCGATTATGACGACGTAGATCTGATTGGAGTGCGCGCGCACACCATGAAAAAGGCTTTTAACATCCGCGAGGGTTGGACGCGCAAGGATGATCATCTGCCCTACCGCTGGCATCACGACCCCATGACCAAAGGGCCTTCCGCGGGGCACGTGGTGACGGAAGAGGAGCTGGAGTACCTGAAAGATATCTACTACGAAGCTAAGGGCTGGACAGAAGAGGGCCTCATTCCCAAGGAAAAGTTGATAGAGCTGGGAATGGCAGACGTGGCTGAAGAGATTGGTGTGTGAGGCTAATCACTAAATACTAATTGCTGTTATAGGCAAAGGGGAAAATTATGACCGTATCAGCAGCGGCAATAGCAAAATTTCAATATATCGATTGTGACCCGGAGAAATGTGTGGGTTGTCAATTGTGCGAGTATGCTTGTTCGTATACCAAAACGGGGGAATATAACACTTACCGGAGCCGCATCCGGACGGTGCGTGCCGAAGAGGTGTTGATGACGGCAATTGCATGCCGCACCTGTGAAAACGCTCCCTGCGTGACAGCTTGTACGCGCGACGCATTGAGCCAAGATCCGGTCACGGGTATTATCCGTGTGGACGCCGACCGCTGTGATGGTTGTGCCTGGTGCATCGAAGCTTGTGACTTTGGCGCTATCTCCATCAACCCGGCGACGAAATTGGCCGAAATCTGTGACCAGTGCGAGGATGAGGACGAGCCGCAGTGCATCAAGTGGTGTCCCAAGGATGCGTTGACACTCACCACGCCGGATCGCCGCGCGCAACGTTCGCG
>JAYELZ010000154.1:0-6885 GCA_034717835.1 Chloroflexota bacterium | reverse complement strand
ACCCGGCGACGAAATTGGCCGAAATCTGTGACCAGTGCGAGGATGAGGACGAGCCGCAGTGCATCAAGTGGTGTCCCAAGGATGCGTTGACACTCACCACGCCGGATCGCCGCGCGCAACGTTCGCGGCATAAGTTACTCACGGAAGAGGTGGCGGGGTAGTCGAGTAGTCGGGTAGTCGGGTAGTCGAGTAGTCAGGTAGTCGGGTAGTCAGGTAGTCGAGTAGTCGGGTGGTCGAAAGCCGTTCGGTAGTTAAGCCGCTATGACGCTATGACGCTGAGACGCTGAGACGCTGCAACGCTTTCTCGCTCACTCGCTTTTTTTTGTTGTTTAACAAGGAGTCAATACTGTGGCTGAAGTTGAAAAGAACAAATCAGAAGAGCATCAATTTGAGGAGGAGGAACCGCGTATTGGTGTTTATGCCTGTCACTGCGGTTCCAATATCGCCAGCGTGCTCCCGCCGGCGGAGGTAGCGAAATACGCTGAAGGCCTCCCCGGCGTGGTGGTGGCGAAAGATCATCATTACATGTGTTCCGAGCCGGGACAACGGATGATCCAGGAGGATATCAAGAAATATAATCTCAACCGCGTGGTAGTCTCGGCTTGTACGGTGGCGATGCATGAACCGACATTCCGTTCCTGTATCTCCGATGTGGGACTGAATCCCTTCATGTTTGAGATGGCTAATATCCGCGAGCATGACTCTTGGGTACATTCGCACGAGAAGGAAGCGGCATTGCTCAAAGCTAAGGAGCTCACTGCCGCGGCGGTGAACAAAGTCAGCTATGCGCGCCCGTTGGATATGTTCAAGGTGCCGGTGACTAAACGCGCGCTCATCATCGGCGGTGGTATCGCCGGCATCAGCGCGGCGCTAGACCTGGCTGACATGAAAATTGAGACCTACTTGGTGGAGAAAACCCCTTCAATCGGCGGGCGGATGGCGCAGTTGGATAAAACCTTCCCCACCATGGATTGCTCTATCTGCATTGAAGCGCCGAAGATGGTGGACGTGGGCAAAAATCCTTACATTCATCTGCTGACTTATGCTGAAGTTAGAGAAGTGGATGGTTATATCGGTAACTTCAAGGTCAAAGTGGAACAGAAGCCGCGCTACGTGGATGCGGACAGTTGTACTGGCTGTGGCCTCTGCGTGGACGTTTGCCCCATCACCGTGCCCAACGAGTTCGAGGATGGGATGGGGCCGCGCAAGGCGATTTACGTGCCGATGGATCAGGCAGTGCCGGTTATTCATACCATCGATATGGATGCGTGTATCAAATGTTATAAATGTGTGGAAGCCTGCGGCGATCTCTCTGCCATTGACTTCGCGCAGGAGCCGGAAATTATCGAGTTGGATGTGGGGGCAATTATCGTGGCGACTGGCTATGATACCTGGGATCCCACGCCGCTAGAGGAATACGGTTTCGGCGAGTTCGAGAATATGATGACCATGATGGAGATCGAGCGGCTGCACTGTGCCGGCGGGCCGACCGTGGGTGAGTTTATCCGACCCTCCGATGGTAAAATCCCTGCGAGTCTGGCGCTGATCCAGTGTGTTGGCTCGCGCGATAAGCGGTACAATGAATACTGCTCTGGTTTCTGCTGTATGTACACCATCAAGAACGCGCTGCTCCTCAAGTGGCTCTACCCGGAGATGGATATCACGATCTTCTACATTGACTTGCGCACGCCGGGCAAGACCTACGAGGAATTCTACGAGCGGGCGCGCGAGGCGGGAGTCCACTTTATCAAAGGACGGCCTTCAGAGGTGTTAGAAGACCCGGTGACGAAGAACCTCATCGTCCACGCGGAAAACGCAACGCTAGGTACACATGTAGCGCTGGAAGTGGAGATGGTCGGGTTGGCGACGGCCGCGATCCCCTCAGCGGGGGCTGCCGACCTGGGGCGCGTGCTGACCGTGGCCAATGATGGCCATGGTTGGTTCTTGGAGTCGCACCCCAAGCTCAAGCCGCTGGACACGCCGACTGAAGGTATCTACCTGGCCGGTTCCGCGCAGGGGCCGAAGGATATTCCGCAGTGCGTCAGCCAGGGTAGCGGCGCGGCCGGCCGTGCTTCCCGCGTGCTGATGGCGGACGAATGGGAGATAGATCCCATTGTGGCCTACGTCTGGCCTGATCGCTGTCTCAACGCTAAGGGCGGCAAATGTACTATCTGTTACGATGTCTGTCCTTATGGCGCGGTAATCAACAAGCCCGGGAGTGGCGAACCAAGTAGGATCATCCCGGCCAAATGTCACGGCTGCGGAACTTGCGTGGCTGAATGTCCCGCCAACGCGATCACGCAGCATCACTTCACCGATGGGCAGGTAATCGCGCAGATCCACTCCCTGCTGGCGGATAATCCGGAGGGCAAAGTCTTAGCTTTTACCTGTCGTTGGTGCAGCGGGATGGGCGCCGATAACGCCGGCACCGCGCACTTTGAATATCCGGCTAACACGCGCATCATCATGGTGATGTGCGCCGGGCGTGTGGATCCAGACTTCGTGATGGAAGCGTTCCGGCTGGGCGCGGGGGCGGTGCTCGTCTCCGGCTGTCATCCGCAAGACTGCCATTACATCAGTGGACGGCAGCACGCGGGCGACCGGATGGAGCGCGTCGCCAAGCAGCTCACGCGCTTGGGCATCTCGCCAGAGCGTTTCCGGGTGGAATCGGTCTCGGCGACCGAGGGGGCGAAGTGGGCGCGCATTATGAAGGAGATGAGCGGGACGCTAGATGAACTGACCATCGACAAAATCAAGGAGGAGAACGCGCTGGCGCACCCGAAACTTGCGCGCCGGCTAAACCGGCTGAGGCAGGTGCCGGGAGTGGCGCCAGTACTGCGGTTAAGTGAGGAAATGCGCTTGCAAGGGCTTGAGGGAGGAGGTGCCTAATGGATAATACGCTAAATCCTTTCCTGTTAGAAGTTATGGAGAAACCTGGCGGGGATAAAGTGCAGCAATGTATTCAGTGCGCCACTTGTTCTGGTTCCTGCCCGGTGATCGAAGAGATGGAGTATGGGCCGCGCCGCATCATGTATCTCATCCAGTCGGGCGCGGAGGAGCAAGTGCTCTCCTCGCGGGATATGTGGTATTGCGTCTCTTGCTACTCTTGCACTAGCCGCTGTCCGCGTGAGATTCCCATCGCCGAGCTGATGGCTTCCTTGCGTGAGCTGGCGGTGGAGAAGGGCTACGCGGAGGATAAGGAGTCCCAGTTTGGGCAGGCGTTCACCGAGACTTACCAGCACCACGGGCGGCTCTTTGAGCCTGAATTGATGTTGCGATACTATCTTCGTTCTTGGGACATCAAAGGCTTGCTGGGGATGGTGCCGTTGGCGTTGCCGATGCTACTGAAAGATAAACTCCCCTTCTGGCCAGAACGGATCGAGAACCCCGCAGTAATGACGGCAATGCGTCAAGATGAGGAGCCGGGAGAAGCGCATTCCTCGAAGAAGCGTTCATCCTGGTGGGGCTGGTTAATTGGAGCGCTGCTCGCGTTAGGGGGCGCTTTGGTGGGCGCGTTGCTCTGGCTGGTGGAACTTAGTTTAGAGGAGGAGCTATGAGATACGCTTATTATCCCGGCTGTAGTTTGCAATCCGGCGCGAAGGAATACGATCTCTCTATGCGTGCGGTTTTTGCCCGGCTGGGGATTGAGCTGGTGGAGATAGAGGATTGGAGTTGTTGCGGGGCAGTCCACGCTGAGGGCCAAGCTAAGATCAACCTCCCGGCGCGCAACTTGGCGTTGGCCGAGGTGCAGGGCATGACGACCATCGTCGCGCCGTGTAGCGGTTGCTACTTGAACCTGCGGCGGGCGGCTAAGCAGGCGGCTTCAGGCAAGAAGGTGCGGCAGCAGATCAACATGGAGTTGCCGGGTGAATTGAAAATCACCGCCGATATTGAGGTTCTGCACCCGCTTTATCTGCTTATCGAGGAGTATGGGTTGGAGAAAATCAGAGCGCAGGTGACGCATCCGCTAACCGGTCTACGGGTAGCGAGTTACTATGGCTGTATGCTCACCCGTCCCAAAGATCGCTTCGATAGCCCGGAGAAACCGCAAGGGCTGGATGAGCTGATGCGGGTTTTGGGGGCAGAGGTAGTGCCCTTTCCCTACCAATCCAAATGTTGCGGCGGCGCGCTGGCGATCTCTCATTCTGATGTCACCGTTAAACTTTCGGGCCAAGTGTTGGGTTCTGCTAAAGAGCGGGGGGCGGAGGTGGTGACGCTGGGCTGCCCGATGTGTCACACCGCTTTGGATCTCTATCAGCATAAAGCCGAACGGGCGCTGAACCAAACATTTGAGCTGCCCATCCTCTACTTCACCCAATTGATGGGTTTGGCGTTGGGGATTGATCGGGAGCAGTTAGGGTTAGAGCGGCATATCGTTTCCACGGCTGCGGTAGTGGAGCAGGTGGTAAAGCGAGAGAGCGAGCAAGCGAAGAAACGAACACGTGAGCAAGCGAGTGAGGTGGTATGAAACGCGGAGCGGTACGCAAAGAGAAGACGGCGCATCAAATTGTGTTAGAACGCAAGATGGTCACGCATCACGACGTGATGGTCTGGAATTTGGATTACTGTGTGGGTTGCCAGCTAGGGGCTAACATCTGCCCGCTGGACGCGATTACTCACGTGGATGGGAAGTTGGAGCAGGGTCGCATGGTCGTGCGCCAGGGCGTGGACATTGATCCGGAGAAATGTGTGCTCTGTGGCATGTGCGCGGTGATGTGTCCCGCCAACGCGATTGAAATGAGTTTGAACGGTGAGCCGACGAATCCTGTCCAAGAGTATGAGACCTTCCCCGCATTGATTGAGTCCAACGAATTTAACGGCGAGGCGTTTGATTGGAGCCGTCGGGATTTTGTCATTGATAACTGTCCCACGAACGTGATCAGTTACGATGAGACAGCGCAGACGTTGGTGGTGGAGGATGAACATTGCATTCGCTGCCGTCAATGCGAGGTGGCCAGCGATGGCGCGTTCCAGGTGGAGCAGCCCTGGGAAGGCACAGTCACGTTGCGGCGCGAGCTCTGCGTCGAGGATTGTTTCGCTTGCGCCGATATCTGTCCCACCCGTGCGCTGCATATCAACGCTGATGGGGAGCTGGTGCTGGCGGATTACTACTGCATCAAGTGTGGCGCCTGCATGCAGATCTGCCCCATCCAAGCGGAGACGGCGGAGTACGAGGTTAAATTTGAATCCCAGGGGCATACGCATACCCGCGTCCACGAGCGGATTACGAATGCTGACGCGCTCCCCATCTGGGTGGAGCGTTGGCGCGTGAAACATACGCCGGTAGAGAGCTCCGCTTGGTTGGATGCGCTTATGCGCATCTCCGATGAGAAGGCCGGGCAAGTAGAAATTGACCGCAAACGTGCGCTCAAGCGGCACGATTTGTTGAAAGCGCTCAAGGGCGGGCGCGTCTTGATGGACGACGAGTAAAAGCACGGCGGTTAAAACCGCGTGCTTACCGTTGCAGCAGTCGGCCTCTGCCGACTGCTGCGGCGTTTTGCGAGGGGGATGTGGCTGGTCTCCAGCCACCATCTGATTACCCGACTCCCGGCGCTCGACTAATTAGTTACTCTGAAAGAGGTAAAAATGACTGATAATCGCCAGAAATTACAGAGCTTGTTGCGTGAGCTTTTCCAATTTGATTACGCTGATTTAGATTTTGGCATTTACCGCATTATGAAAGCCAAACAGGCGGATGTGGAGAATTTTATTGAAGAAGATTTGCTCAGTGCGGTTGATGAGAGTCTGTCTAAATTTCAAACGGTTGAACGGGAGGATGTAGAACGCAAAATCGCCAAACTCAGACGGGATTTGAAAGGCGGTTTCGATGAAAATGGCGATCTCATCGACAATCTAAAAAATATCAAAGTCGGACAAGATTATCTGGAATTCGACCGTCAACTTAAAAACTTAAATCTGGCTGATGAAACCGAAGCCCACATTTTCGATGATCTGTACCGTTTCTTCTCCCGCTATTATGACAACGGCGATTTTTTGAGTCAGCGGCGCTATTCCTCCAAAGATTATAAGTACGCTCTGCCCTACAACGGCGAGGAGGTGTTGCTCCATTGGGCTAATCGCGAGCAGTATTATGTCAAGACTGGGGAGCGTTTCACGGATTATCGCTTTAGGGTGGGGGGCAAGCGGGTTTGGTTTAAATTGGTACAAGCCGAGGCGCCCCAGGATAATGTCAAGGGCGAACAACGCTATTTTATACTCCGGGACGGCGCGGAGGGTTGGCGTTACGCTGAGGATGAGGCGCTTTTAACGCTTATTTTCGAGTACCGTCCCCTTACCGCTGACGAAGAGGAGCGTTATCTGGAGATTTACAATGCCCAGCAATCCAAAAGTGACCGGCGTAAAACTCTCGATCGCTCGGTGTTGGTAATCGCTCTGGAGCATGAAATTATCGACCGCCTCGATGCGCCTGAGTTGAAAGCTCATTTGGCGCGCGTGCCCGAGGGGGAAAATCATTCAGTGCTTCGAAAGCATCTCAACAAATATACCGCCCGCAACACAATGGATTATTTCGTTCACAAGGATTTGGCTGGCTTTTTGCATCGCGAGTTGGATTATTTCATCAAAACCGAAGTCTTGCATCTTGATGATTGGATCGAGCATGAGACCGAGATTATGTTTCTGCACGCCATGACGCGGGCTAAAGTGGTGCGGGCGGTGGCGCGTCACATCATCCAATTTTTAGCCCAGATCGAAAATTTCCAGAAGCGGCTTTTCGAGAAAAAGAAGTTCGTCATCCAAACCGATTATTGCCTGACTCTCGACCAGGTTCCCGATGAGTTATACGCTGAGATTTTGGCCAACCAGGCCCAGCTCGACGAGTGGCGGCGGCTTTATAGTTTGGATGAGTGGCAAGAAGATTTATTT
>JAYELZ010000153.1:0-2838 GCA_034717835.1 Chloroflexota bacterium | reverse complement strand
CACGCGAGAAGCCTATGAGCAGAACCAGGTAGGAATGGGATTGGGTCTGTCGGTAGTGAAAGCGATTGTTGAAGCGCAGGGTGGGGCAGTAGGTGTTATGGACGCTCCCTCTGGCGGGGCTACTTTTTGGTTTACGGTGCCGCTGCTACAGCAGCCGGCGGAGGGAGAAAAATGAAAGTATTGGTCGTGGACGATGATCAAGTGTTGGCCGAGGTGCTCTCTTTTACCCTCCGGCGTGAGGGGTTTGAGATACTCTTGGTGGGTGATGGTGAAGCCGCGCTCCGGTGCTGGGCTGCAGAGTCGCCTGATATTATTCTCCTGGACGTAAATCTACCCAAACTCGCCGGTTTCCAGGTCTGCCGGCAAATTCGGGAACAATCCGATACCCCCATCATCATGCTCACGGTGCGCGAGGAGGAGGATGATATTGTGCAGGGCTTAGGATTGGGGGCGGATGATTATATTACCAAGCCTTTCAGCCCGCGCCAGTTGGTGGCCCGAGTGCAAGCGGTGCTCCGCCGAGCGGGCAAGCGTCCTACGCGCGCCGTGCGCCGTGTTGGGAGGTTCACGCTAATGCCTGCCCGCCGAGAACTGCAATTCGAGGAGCGTGAGCCGGTGGAACTAACCCGGTTGGAGAATCGGCTACTGGATTACTTGCTGCTCAATGCGGGGCGGGTGTTGAGTGCCGAGGCTATCATTGACTTGGTTTGGGGCGCAGGCGGCGGCGATCGGGATATGTTGCGCCAGTTGGTCTACCGGCTACGGAGGAAGACCTCACTTGCTCGCGGTTTGCTAGACTGTGATGCCGAAGATTCGTATCTGGAGACAGTGCCGGGCTTGGGCTATGGTTTTATGCTCCACTCGCGGCAATAAACATGGGGCGGTTGAGAAAACTAAAGATTTCACCACTGAGGCATGGAGAGCACCGAGATTTTAATTTCAACCTTCAGAAGATTAATTTTTTGACAAGCAAAGCCAAATGTTTTTACCCTAACTCCTATTGTTTTCTTAGCGTCTTTGTGCCTTTGCGGTAAGATATCTTTTTTCAGGGAGTCATCATTTTATTTGTTACAGATTTATAATCCGCTTATCACGGCGGCTGTAATCCTCCCCCCCTATAATTGTAATTGAAGTGGATGGTGGCTCCGCAGCTATCATCCTGCAACTTACTAATTAGAGTTATGGAGGTGAGAGATGAATATTGAAATTTTACCGTTGCTGGTGGTAGGAGCGTTTTTCTGTGAGTTGATCGATTCATCGTTGGGGATGGGTTATGGAACGACGTTGGTGCCCATATTGTTGCTATTGGGCTATGATCCGTTGCAGGTTGTCCCGGCGGTGCTGCTCTCTGAGTTTGCTACCGGAGTAGCGGCCGGCGTGTTCCACCAGGAGTTCGGCAACGTCAACTTCCGTCCTGGCACGCGAGATTTTAAGGTTATGCTATTGATGACGGGACTCAGCATTATTGGAGTCTTGGCGGCGGTTGTTGTGGCGGTAAACATCCCGGCCTGGGCACTGAAAGCTTATGTAGGGTTGCTGGTATTGGGCATCGGGATTGTTATTCTCTGGTACCGTGACCGTGAAGTCGAATTTTCCTGGCGGCGAGTGGGCATCATGGGCTTAATCGCCGCTTTCAATAAGGGGATGAGTGGAGGGGGCTATGGCCCGGTGGTGACTGGCGGGCAGGTGTTATCGGGCGTGGGCAGTCGCAATGCGATTGGAATTGCTTCGTTGGCGGAGGGAATTACCAGCGCCGTGGGTTTTGCGGCCTATATGGTCAGCGGCGCTCCGTTCCCTGTGATGTTGGCGCCTTCATTACTATTGGGGGCCTTGATTTCCACTCCGGTAGCGGCTTACGTGGTGAGCCGGTGCCAAATGCGCCGTTTAACGACCATGGTGGGGGGCAGTGCTACTCTGTTAGGCGCCTATACCCTGATCAACTTATTTATTTAAGCGGTGGTCGTTGTCTTGGATTAGTGGGCTAGACGTCAGGCTTCTTCTGCCAGTGAGACGGCCACCCCCGCCGCGAGCGCTGTGGTTAGCGGTACGGCTAAGATCAATCCCAGCCTGCCGACCAGCGTGTGGATAAGTTCTAGCGCTAGCTACGCGGGGGGATGTATCTCTTACTAGGCCACCAAGTGGTATGTTAATCGTGGTATGGTAGATTGTTACGTAATAAGACCTGACAGGTACTTGTGACCTGTCAGGTCTTGTTTGTTTGGCAACGAATGCATCAGGGGAAATGGGAGGGGTAGTGAACAAATCCAATCAGAGCATCCGTGTTTTAATAGCCGCTGACCATCCAGTGGTACGGGAAGGTATTCGCGCGGTGTTGGAAAAAGTGGTGGATATGGAGGTTGTGGGAGAGGCCAGTGAGGGGAGAACTGTCCAAGAGCTGGTAGCCGCGTTACAGCCAGACATCTTATTGCTGGATCTGATTATGCCGGGGCCACGGTCAGCTGATATTGCGCGCTGGGTGCGCCATTATTATCCGGAGACCGTCACTCTGATCCTAACGGCGCACGACCGGGACGCGTTTTTGGCTGAAATGGAGCAAGCGGGAGCTGTGGGGTACCTCACCAAAGAGGAGGATTTCCCGACCCTGGTGGCGGCGCTGCGGCGGGCGGCGCAGGGTGAAGTGCTCTTCAGTGGGGAGCAATTGTGGCGGGCGCACCGCTGGCGCCAAGAGGTGCGCGCGCTAGGAATCTCTAACCGCGCGGGAGCAAGAGGTCGCACAGCTGCTGGCTCAAGGAGTGCGTAACCGGCAGTTGGGGACCAGACTGGGCATCAGCGAGCATACCGTGGAGACGCATGTGGGGCAGCTACTCCGCAAATTGG
>JAYELZ010000152.1:11763-41721 GCA_034717835.1 Chloroflexota bacterium | reverse complement strand
TGGCTAGCGCGACAATTTATTATCTATCCCCACCGGCGAGAGAAGATTAGGGAGAGAGTGATGGCTGCATGGGTATAAGTGTCCCGCTCTAATCCTCCCCCCCCCATAACACGGGTACAGAGGCGGATGGACAAAATGGCGCCTTGTCTTTGCAATCTCATATTATTCGACTACAATTTGAGAGGAGGAATAATGAGCCAGATCAAGTTGCTACCAGAAGCAGTTGCTGCCCAGATTGCCGCCGGGGAAGTGGTGGAACGTCCGGCCTCGGTGGTCAAAGAGCTGGTGGAAAATAGTTTAGACGCCGGGGCCAAGCAGATCGCAGTCACCATTGAGGAAGGTGGCAAAAATCTGATGTGCGTCCAGGATAATGGCGCAGGAATTCCCGCCGCCGAAGTGGAATTAGCCTTCCGCCGTCATGCCACCAGCAAACTGAGCACCGCCGCCGATCTGGAAGGAATCGCCTCGCTCGGTTTTCGCGGTGAAGCGCTGGCCAGCATCGCCTCGGTGAGCCGTCTCACCTGCACCACGCGCAGCCGGGATGACGCGATGGGCGTCCAGTTGCGATTAGAAGGCGGCCACAGAGTTCACCGCGCACCTAGCGGGCGTCCTCCAGGAACCGAAATGCGTATCGCGGACCTCTTCTACAACGTACCGGCCCGCCGCAAATTCCTCCGCACCGAGCGCACCGAACGCCGTCATATCAACGCTTTTCTCACCCGCTACGCCATTGCCTACCCAGAGGTCGCTTTCCATGTCCGCCATGATGACCGCGAGACTTTACAGACCCCCGGCAACGGCGATACACGCGAGGTGCTACTCAACGTCTATGGTCGCGAGGTGGGCAGCGGCTTGTTAGAAATCGCCGCCGAGTTGACCGCCCGGAATGCGATCAGGGTACAAGGGTTTGTCGGCTCCACGCAAATTCACCGCGCCAATCGCGGCTACATCACCCTGATGATCAATGGCCGCTGGGTGGAGGATCTGCGGATCACCTACGCCATCATTCAGGCCTACCACACGCTGCTACCCACCAAACGCTATCCCATCGCCTTTGTGCAGGTAGAGATGCCGCCAGAGGATCTGGACGTCAACGTACACCCAGCCAAGACGGAGGTCCGGTTCCGCGAGGCCGACGAGGTGTTCCGCGCCGTGCAGCGCGCGGTGCGCGCTACCGTGATCGCGCAAGCACCCGTCGCCACCCCGTGGCAGCCGCCCCGCCGCTCCGCGCCAGCTGCCCCGCCAGAGCAGACGCTCCGCACGCGCTTGCAACAGCTCCAACCGGCCCGGCAATTCACGCTCCCGCGCGCGGTGAAAAAACAACCAACGTCACCCAGCGCACGTCCCGCAACGCCGGACCACGTTCCCTCCGCAACAGAACCTGCGCCGTCAGCCGTGGAGGAACGCCAACCAGCGCAGCTCCCCCCACTACGGGTCGTCGGACAAGTGGCGCGCATGTTTATCGTCGCCGAAGGGCCGGAGGGTCTCTACCTCATCGACCAGCACGCTGCCCACGAGCGCGTGCTCTACGAACGAATGCGCAGCGACTGGGCCACCGGTGACGTCCCGTCGCAGCCGCTGCTAGCCGCACAAACCATCACCCTGCCGCCAGATGAGGCCACACGTCTGGAAGCACAACTCCCTACCCTCAGTGCGCTAGGCATCCAAGTGGAGAAGGTCAAAACGGGTGCCTTCCAGGTAAGCGCGATTCCCGCTCCACTCAGAAATATCTCTCCACAGGAATTGCTGGCCGATATCGCCAGTAGTGAGCCGGAGCGTTCTCCTGTCCGTGAAGAATTGGAAAAAGCGACTATACTCAAAATCTGCAAACGAGCAGCAATTAAAGGCGGCCAGGTGCTCCCCCTTGAGGAGATGCGCACCCTAATCCGTGATTTGGAGGAAACGCGCAATCCGAGAACCTGCCCGCATGGCCGCCCTACCATTCTGCAGATTTCCATGAAGGAATTAGCCTTCCAATTCGGACGGTTGGGGTAGGATGAGGTCCAAAATCGAGAATTGGGAGGCTATTAGGAAATAATCAAGTTTGATTTATAATTATAACTAAACAAGGAGGCGTACTATGACTGCATTTGTAATACTCTCCAAACTTTCCCTGCACCGGCCAGGAGAAATAAAGTCACTCGCAGAGATAAACAAAGAGTTGAATCAACGGCTAGCTGAAGAATATCCCGAAGTGGAACGGATTGCCAGCTATGTATTACTAGGCGAGTTTGATTTCCTGCATATCTTCGAGGCTCCCGACGCCACTGTGACAGCCAGAATCTCGCTCTTACTACATTCTCTAGGCATGGGTTCCACGCAAACTTTGACGGCCATCCCTTTCAGCGAATTTCATAGCGTGATGGAGGAATAGCCCCCGTGCCGCCCACTCTTACTAAAGATGAAGAAGAACTAATAGAAACTCTGGCCCAGCAAATTATAGATAACTATGATTTCCGGGAGCCTCCCGTTCCCATTGAACAAATTCTAAAATCCCCACCTCCAAACTTGTTAGGGGCCATAGATATTTCAGACCTTTCTCTAGTCTTTGGTATTGGAGAACATCACCATGAATATCGCCTGGCTGTCGCGCGCTTACTCTACCGGGAAATTTGTCGTCAAGAGAGTCTGCATGGTGTCGGGAAGCTGCCCTATAACAAAGCGGCTGCGCATCATTTTGCTGTGGCGCTGCTCATCCCACGAAAGTGGATTAAGCGAGCCATCCGTTGGCCCTGGGTCACGTTAATCAATGTTAGCGAGAAGTTCCAGGTGCCAGAATATACCATGGCGGCGCGTTTAGCTCAAATGGGACGCAATGTGCATGGAATGGACTGAAAATTACAGCTATGCTAGCTAATTTTAGCAACGGCCTGACGGGGTATCTCGTCAGGCCGTTGCTTTAGGGCTGAGATATCTTCCCAAAGATAAATAAGTGTTTCAAGACGTTACATGATAGTTGACTTTTCGTGCTCTCCTGTTATGATATTGTCCATTATGGGCGGTTAGCTCAGTCGGCTAGAGCGCCTCTCTTACACGGAGGAGGCCACAGGTTCAAGTCCTGTACTGCCCACCAGCTAGCACAGAGCGTCAGCCACATTGGCTGACGCTCTGTTGTTTGCCCTCTAATCTGTGGATACTATCCTTTTTTGACCGTCACCAGCTCACTAAGCGTCTTTGCAAAGGCGTTCAATCCGCGCGTGTAGCTAGTTAAGTAATCCTGAGTGATAACTCGCGCCACCTCAACCTCATCCTGCTGCCAGAGCAACGCCACAAAGGGACGAAAATCACGCAGACTCAGATGCAAAATGCCGCGATCGTCGGTTAGAATACCCCAGACTAAATTCTTAGCGGCGCCATCATCTTTGGCACTGTTGAAACGACGCAAGGTGCTGCCGGGCGCCACCCGCCCCACATTGGAGAAAACCTCACTCCCTTTGAGCACTTCGTTGAGCACCCCAATCCGCCTTGGGATGCCGTCCAGGAGATGCTGCATGGCCGGAGGCAAATGACCTAAAAGCTTTAGAGTCGCCACATTAAGACTCTCGCCACGCATGGTGACATCTTTTAACGCCCCCAACAGATCACCAAAGACTTGTAGGTAAGCTAGCAATATCCGCCGCTGGCGATCAAATTCCAGCCAACTCTCACTCGAGCCGGTCTGACGATAAGTGGCATACACGCTCTGAGTCCCTTCGAAAACCTGGGGGAAATCGGTCAGGGGATTGCGAAAGGTGGTCGGATAGAGTCGCTCGTGCGGTGCGACCTGTGTAGCATCCATCGGAATCAAAAGTGTAGGATTGGTAGTGTGATCGGCGCCCCACGATTCCGCCACGCTACGTTGGATTTGAGCGTACACCTTCGCAGGCAAACGTCCCGCCAACCCCGCGAGCGACTCAGCGACGGCCTGGCTCGGCTGATAGGCTTGCGCATGACAATAGCGGTAGAGCAAGAGCAAGTCGTTGACCGTCATACGAACCCCACGTTTCCGAAGCCAACGACGCAAGCGATAAATTTGCCGGAGGTCCCCAGCGGTGGATTCGGCGGAGACACCCGGTGAGGGGCAGCGCGTGTACAGATGCTGTAACCGGGCTGCCGGCAGAGTCAAGTGCAGCGCCGTCGGTGTCGCTACTTCATCCGGCGTTACATTGACCAAGCGTCGGTAAGCGTAAGTCGCCGCGTCGGTAAGCACCTCCGCCACCACCATCCCCCACAGCCCATCAAAGAAAATATGCGATTGGTCAAAAACCATACTCCGCTCGGTGCGGAAGATGGTCAGCGCGTGGCTCCCCACTCCACGATGGTCACGGCGCAGGGCATTCAGCGGTTGGCAGGAGGAATGCTGATCCCAATTGATCAGCATCGGGGCTTGTTGCAGCGCTTTCAAATCCGTCAAGACGGGTTCGGGCAAAGTTGCGCTAATTTCAGCATGATTGCGGCGCGGCAACTCAGCCAGCAAGAGGTCAAGTTCGGGGGCTACCTCCGGCGCGGGCGCAGCGAGTACAGCACGCACCCACCCCAGGACTTGCTGCGGCGCGGGAGGATTCAAGACGCCCAGTAGCTCCTCACCTGGGACCGAAAGCACCCGCCCGTGATGATCTACCCGCAAAGCTTGGCCGGTGGCAGAAAAGAGTTTCTCTGCCCGCACCTCCAGTGGAAATGGGGTTGCGTCCTCACCGGAAGGGGTACAGAGTGGACGCCCCCAAACATCACCAGCGCAGGCCGGCAGCAAATAAGTCTCGCCTTGCCAGATGAAACCCACCTTTGCCTGCCACAACGGGAGGGTAACCCGTTCTTCACGATAGCGAGTAGGGCGCAAGCACGTCAAAATAGTCATCTGTTCTCGGTAAGCCGGCAGAGCAGTGCGTTGTTGCGCGGCATAGCGTTGCCAAACCTCACGGCGCAGCGCCGCCGGGAGCACCGCCAACTGCCGCTGCAAGAAGCGCTCAAAAGTGGTGGCCCGGTGGCGTATGTAGTCACCGCCTTGCTCGGGGCGATGATAAGGGCATACTCGCGCCCAAGCAGTGGTCAATACGCGCCAAGCCGGCACTGATTCCGCATCCGCCTTAGCTAAAGCCGCATGTAAACGTCGCAACATCACTCGTTCGCGCCAGGTCAAGGAGAGTAAATCACTATAGGTGTAGAGCGTCTCCAGAGCCGTCCAGACCCAGGCCGCCGCCATAATCGCGGAGTCGGGGGACGCAGGTAGCGCACGATGAAAGCCCAAGGTCTCATTGGTATGGCGCGCGCTATCTTCCCGCAGCGCATACTCGAGGTAAAACTGCCACGTCCCTTGCGGAAAAGCATCGTGGACATCTTTCCCGGCCAGCCGGAGAAGTTGTTGGTAGCCATAGAGTACCGCCGAGGGACCTGCCACGAAAATCCCATATAGACCCTGGGGCAAAAGATCCACCCCTCGCAGCAGCGCCCTGATATCTTTCTTCGCTTGAGTGGCCGTGATCTTCCGGTTCCCCATCTGGATTAGGCCGCTCAATATCAAGGCCGGGAGATTGCCCGCCGGCATAATCTGTGCCACGACCTGTCGAATCTCGCGGATCTCGGGCAGCGTGAGCCGCGAGAGGCTCTCTAAAGTCTCTTCATTAATCTCACGGAGGGCCAGAAATGTAGTTTGACGGGCAGTTTGCAGCGTCTCTCGTGAGAGAGAATCAAAAACAGAGTGAGTCTTCACGTTCTCCTCTAAGGCAAACGTTCGCCAGCCACGACACACCGGAAACCCAGTTCCGCGCTCTTGGCCGGTCGCGCTGCTGTACTTTCTGGATAACCTACGGCGCGGTCCGTCGCCCGCAACTGGGACTGGTAATTAGCCACGGAACCGTAAGAGCCGCCGCGCATCACTTTGTAAGTTCCCTTCTCCGGCCCGGTAGGATTGGAGGAGGGAGAAGACGCGTAACCATCCTTAGCATACCAGTCGGAGACCCATTCGCGCGCATTCCCCGCCAAGTCTAAAATCCCATAGGCACTGGCTCCCGCCGGATAACTACCAACTTCGGAAGTGGTCACGCCCAGAGAGACCCGCTCTTGGTCAAACTCATCTCCCCAGGGGTAACGACGTTTAGTCTCGGTTAGCGGATCCCAAGAAGCAGCCTTTTCCCACTCGGCCTCAGACGGCAACCGCACTTCCCAGCCAGTCTCTTCAGCGACCCAAGTACAATACGCCGCGGCTTGCTCCCAACTGAGATAGGTCATGGGGCGAGGGCCATAAGCGGGATTATCGTAGGCCGTGCGCGTGTACGGGGCGACACATCCTTCCGCCGCCACACATTGCTTATACTGATCCGTAGTAACTTCCGTCTCGTCCATCCAGAAAGGAGCCAAAGTCACTGCATGTTGAGGTTGCTCATCAGTCGCCGCGTCAGAGTCGTCCTCTGAGGCCCCCATCAAGAAGAGTCCGCCGGAGACAAAGTGCATAGTCATGCCGTCCAAATCCCGAGACTGCGTATCGCCGGGGGCCAAAGTGGGGGGTGGCGTGGGTGAAGGCGTCGCGATAGCGGTCGGTGTGGGCGAGGGCGTCACCGTAGCGGTAGGCCAGGGAGAAGGCGTCGCGGTGGCGGTAGGGCGCGGAGTATTAGTCGGTCTGGGCGAGGGCGTCGCAATAGCTGTAGCCGTGGGACTCAACGTCAGCGTAGGAGTAATTAGCACCACTATCTCAGTGGCAGTCAGCGTGGGACGGGGAGTCTTGGTAGGAGAAGGAGTATTAGTAGCAGTCATAGTTGCCGTGGAAGTGGAAACTCCTCCAGCAGGCGAAAATATCTTCCCTGAGAAATGCGCCAATAGCCCCAATCCCAAAAGCACCCCCAGAATCAACGGAATCCACCACCAATGGCGGTGACTGGCAGTCGCTGGAGCGACACCTTCTGGCGGAGCAGCGGGTGGTTCCACCATGGCCGGCGAAGCGGTGGCTGCCGCCACCGGAGGAGGCGTCGTAGGAGGAGGCGTCACCGTATTCAGCGGCATGTGCAAGCCCGCGGATTGCGTCGGTTCGACAATCCAGGTTTCTTCGACATCACCTGCCTTCCAGGCCCATTGTAGCGCGGTAGCAAACACCATCGCCGTGCGATAACGCTCTTCAGGCTTTTTCTCCAAAGCCTTGAGCAACACCTGTTCCACCGCCACCGGCAATTCCGGGGCATAAACCCGTGGTGATACCGGCTCTTCCCGGAGATGTTGGAGAGCTAAACTTAAAGCAGTATCTGCTTCAAAGGGCAATCGGCCGGTTATCAATTCATAAACTACCCCACCCAAAGAATAGATATCGGATTGCGCAGTTGCTTGGCGTGAATCAAGAGCCTGTTCTGGAGCGATGTATTCCGGGGTACCAAAGGTATTACCTAACGTCATCTGGCTAACGCGATTGCGTAACATAGCCAATCCGAAGTCCCCCAAAATCACTTCACCCTTGGGGGTCAAAAGGATATTCGCCGGCTTCACATCACGATGGACAATTCCCTCACTATGTGCGTAATCGAGCGCGCTGGCCAGCGACTTAACGATCCCCAAAATTTCAGGCGGGGTGAACGTCTGCCCACCGGCTCGCCGTCGATCACTTTCAACCCGCAGATCGACGCCCTCAACGTACTCCATCACCATGTAATGACCGCCCTCGTAACGCCCAAAATCGTAAATCTGCACGATATGGGGGTGGCGCAAGGTCGCGACGGCCTGCGCCTCACGTAAGAAGCGTTGGGTCACCTCGGTATCTGAGCGGAGATCACGTCCCAGTAATTTAATAGCCACGTGCCGCTGCAACGATTCGTGAAGCCCCTTGTAGACTTCACCCATACCGCCTTGCCCGATCTTCTCCAAAATTTTATATTGCCCGATATACTGCCCAATCAGCGGATCTGGTTTCATAAGAATATCCAACGCCTTGAAGTGTTTGCTAGGAACGCCCCCGTGTACAAATTTTCTTCAAAAGTATAGCTGATTTCACCGCCAAGTCAATTAAGACAAAGAGATTCAATGAACTCATCTCCTTCTTGACAGCCGCCGCTTTTTTCCTATACTTTGCTTCAACTTTAGTTGGTGAGGAGGCCGTGTTATGTTTCACGCTGCAGATCGAGTTATCGTAGGAGTGATGACCACCCCCAGGGACTTCCGTCTGGCCCAAGAGGTCGGTTGGTATCGCATTCCTCAGAGACATGCTCCCCAGAGCACCTCCAGCGCGGCAGTGCTCGCCTTCTATTTTACCGCACCGTTCAAAAGCTATAAGTGGGCGATTCATTGGTACGCGGAAGTGCGGGGCTATGAGTTAGTGCGGCGGCGGGATTTATTGCCGGCGCAACCAGACCATCCACACGCGGATGATCCTTACTATAAAATGCAACTGGGACCGCTGATTCCACGGGAACCGTCTATTCCCAGTTTGCGTTGGCGCAGAATCACCTTCATCGAGACCACTTGGGACCGTTTCAACACGGCGGAGGAGATCAACGATCTTTACGTTTCCGGCGCGGAGGGGCTGTACGTCACGCTTAAAGAGAGCGGGTTCTTCCCGGCGCGCGAGTATCTGATCCGTGACGAAAATCAGAGTTATACCGCCGATTTAGCGATTCACTGTCGGCAAGGAACGGTCGCGGTCATGCTAAATAGAGAATCTGTGCCGGAGGGAGTACTGCGCGAGGCTGATCCGGACGCCGTGCGTGCCGCCGTCCAGCGTTTGGGCGGCGCACTGCCTCCGAAAGAAATATGAACAACCGAACCTTCACGCAGTTGACTCCCTATCTCTGGGTCACGCAGAGTGACCTCTACCAGACCAACAGTGGCATCTTTTTCAGCGCCGGCGCGGCGACATTGATTGATCCTGGCATCCTGCCCACGGCCTCGCAAACCCTTGCGCAGTTCGTCCACGCGCAAGGCGCGGACGTGACCGCTATTATCCTCACCCACGGGCACTGGGATCACATTTTAGGGCCGGAACAATTCCCCCGCGTGCGGGTGCTGGCGCAGGCCAACTACCTTGCAGTAATTCAAGAACACCGGGCTGATTTGCAACGTCAGGTGGCCGGCTGGGAAGCAGCACGTGGGTATCGGCGTGCCACTCTATTTGAGCCGCCTCTCCCGGATGAGGTTTTTGAGGAGAGCCTGGCGTGGCCTGTGGGCACGCTAACCTTGCAACTGCAACACTCGCCGGGACATGCTCCAGACCAGCTCACCGTCTATCACGCTCCCGAGGGCACTCTCTGGGCCGGAGATATGCTCAGCGAGTTAGAAATCCCCTTCGTCAGCCATAACCTGGCCGCTTACGAAACGACGTTGGCCCAACTGGCGCGGTTGGAAATCAAGACGCTCATTCCCGGGCACGGCACGCCAACGCGAGTCCCGACGGAGATTGCCGCCCGGTTGAGAGTAGATCGCGCTTATCTGGCGGAGCTGCGCGCGCGGGTGACAGCCGCCCTCCAGGCAAGGGCTGGCCGCAGCGAGACAGTCGCCGCTTGCGCCGGGATGAGCTACCGTCGCCCAGAAGCCAACGCCTTGCCTCATCGCTGGAACGTGGAGAGCGTTTATGCGGAGTTGGGCGGGGAATACACGTCTCCTAATGGCTGGGAGCGCGAGTAGCTCAGCAAGCAGCTTAAACCCATCAACGCAAAGACGCTAAAGATAAAATTATTGATTTTAACGAAATTCCTACTAAAAAACCCCTCCCCTGGATGATCCAGCGGAGGGGTTCGTTATTCTATCTAAGTTCACTAATCGTGGCTGCGCCACTCCAACTCATACTCGCCGATACGCACCAGGTCACCCTCCTGGACACCCAGCTGGCGTAATTTATCAAGCACGCCCTTGCTCTTCAAATAACGATGCAGGCGCATCACGCTCTCTGGCTGGACGAGATTAGTCCGTTGGACTGCCCGCTCAATTTTCCCCCCAGCAACTACCCAGAAACCATCAAACGATCGCTCAACAGTAAACTCCTTGCCTGGGGTATCTGGACGGATTACCACCGGAGTTGGCACTTGCGGTTCTGGTGCCGGCAGTTCCTCCAGCATTTGGAGCGCACGGCCCAGCAATTGGCGCACTCCTTGATGCGTGATGGCCGAAATCCCCAGCACCGGGTAACCCAATTCCTCAATAGCAGCTTTAATTGCTGGAAAGCGTTCCGCAGCCTGGGGCATGTCCAGTTTGTTGACCGCCACCAGTTGTTGCTTATCCATCAACTTATGCCCAAAAGAGGACAACTCCGCATTGATGGCTTTGAAATCAGCAACCGGATCGGGAACGGTGCCATCGATCATGTGAATTAAAACACCGGTACGCTCGATATGTCGCAAAAATTCATGTCCCAGCCCTTTACCTTCACTGGCGCCCTCAATTAAACCGGGCACGTCCGCCATCACGAAGGTGGTTTGGGCATCCAACGCTACCACACCCAAGTTCGGCTGTAACGTGGTGAAGGGATAGGCCGCAATTTTCGGCTCCGCTGAAGTAGTCACCGAAAGTAAGGTGGACTTGCCGGCGTTCGGCTTGCCCACCAGCCCAATATCGGCCAACAGCTTGAGTTCCAACCTCACATCGCGTTCCTCGCCTGGATCGCCTCTTTCTGAGATGCGGGGAGTTTGACGGGTGGAAGTGGCGAAGTGCATATTGCCTCGTCCGCCTTTGCCGCCACGGGCAATCACAAAACGCTGTTCATGCTCCGTCAAGTCGGCCAGAATCGCTCCGCTCTCCTTTCCTGTGACCAATGTGCCGGTCGGCACTTCGATTAACAGATCTTCCGCGTCGGCACCGTATTGCTGCTTGGCACGACCATGTTCACCACTATCAGCCACGAACTTATGGCGGTGACGCAGATGGAAGAGCGTGTTGCGGTGGCGCGTGGCTACCAGGATCACGTCCCCGCCACGGCCGCCATTGCCGCCTGACGGGCCACCATAAGGTATATATTTCTCACGACGAAAAGCGACGGCTCCATTGCCGCCGTGCCCACCTTTGACATAGATTTCTACTTCATCATAGTACATAATGCAACAAGTCTACCGCAGGCGAACCGAAAGTCAACTACACGTACAATAAAATTGGACACGGACTAGCGCGGATGAACGCGGAAAAATAAAAAACGGCGCAATTGCAAGAAAAGGTATGGGCTAATGACTATCTCAAACCGTCACCCCGCCCCTTGCTGTGTGATAATCGTACACTTCGTTGATACTGCCGATTAAGTCATTGAGTCGCTCCACCTGTTCTTGGATACCCTCTTGCAGCCGCTGGGAACGCCCGCTATCCAGCTCCTGGATGTCGATAAGATGCAATTGGTTGTAGATGGTGGCTAGAGCGGTCAAACTCTGCTCCATTTGCAGCTCAGCTCTTTTCATGCGCCGCCGCAATTGCTGGAGGAGTTCCAGTTGCTTCTGTTTGCTCTCCAAAACTTCATCTAACTCTTGCTGCACGTGAGAATCTGCTTCCTGCGCGCGGCGAGTAGTCCATTCCTGGACCTCTTGCGGCACCGTCTGCCACTCGCGCGCCAAGAGTGTATCATGCCGGTAAGCATCCAGCTGCAAAGCAAGCTGGTAGATGTTAGCGACCCACTCGCTGAGACGATTGGCGGTATCTTCCAACCGCTCCCGTAGCACATCGCCGTCGCGTTGCTGCACCTGCTCTTCAATGCTGCTTTGATATGCTAACGCAGTCTCCACGTCCGCGCGCAGGCCCTGGTCCTTGATGCGCCGAGGGTTGAAGCGCTCTTGGTAGAGTTCTCGCAACATCCGCCCATTAGCGGAGGCATCGGTGACACTGGTATAGATAATAGCGGCCACTCCCAATATACCTAACAGCAACCAGATCCAGGCTGGCCACCACGTGAAGGGATGGGGGAAGAAGGCCAGCAATAAAATGGTACCGGCTATCACTACCGCGCTCTCCCAACGGAAGATGGCGTATTGTATAATGGCGTTTTGAGCTTGCTCCTGTAATTCCGAACGAATACTGGACATAATTTTAGCAACCGCCAGACAATCCTGCTGCTAATTGATTACCTAGCGGTTGCGGCCCCCCTTATATTTAGTCAGCTAAGCCTGCGTGCCAGACTGAAACGACTAGGCCACGACTAACCGGCCAGTGGACTATTCGACTACTCACTACAAGCCAAGTTTCTCTTTGCGTGCCAATAATTGAGCATCAATGGTGCTGCGATCTAACACTCCATCTATCTGCTCATCCAAACTGGTCGCCCGCATCTCGGTGGCCGTGGAGGCTTTATCCAAGCGGGCGTAGATACTCTCGGCCATCCGGCTGATATCCGTATCTCCGGCCCCCATCAGATCATCCAACCCACGCATCGCCTCAACCGCCACCTCCTTGCTCTTAGCCAGTTCCTGCAAGGCCTGGAGCTCTTCGCGCTGCTGTTTCATCGTGGCGAGACGCGCTTCCAATTTCACTTTGGCACCCAAGAGTTTCTGGTACTCTCCGTGCAGGCGCGTGGCCTGTTCCTTATAAGTCGCGATCAAACGCTGGGTGCTGTTAAGCCGGCTCTGAACTGCGACCGCGGTCTCCTCGTTACCCTCCATTAAGAAGGCGTTGACGGCCTGATCCAGTTCATCCTCTTTCTGCTCCAAGTCATTTAATTTGCGCCGGAGTGATTTGACCTCGCCGCCTACCGTAGCCGCGGCATCCTCCAAATCATCCAGGCTATCCTCTACCTGGCGGATGTATTGGTCGATCACCGCCAGACTGTTGGTCTTGAGAGCCTGATCTACCAAGGAATGTAGATTAGCAGAAATTAACGTCGATACTTTTTCTAATAGCGTTGCCATCTGTAAATCTCCTTTAGCTTAATTTGAGTTAATTATGGATTATCGTGCTAACTTTTCACGTAACCTGTACCGCAAATTGGATTCTAGTGCTAACAGATAAAATTTCAACTCCCCATAGAGACACCCCTCCTCTGCTGGCGAACAACCTTGAACTTAAACCAACCAGCGAAACAAAATCACCGCCCCACACCGACACTGCCTCCAAAAGCCGCTGACATCTCCTGATAGATGGTCTCAATACTTGCTTCATCACCATGATAGAAGTTGCCATGGGCTTGCAATGCCAATTCGACTAGGATTTGTTCATCGGCGTCATTGCCATAGGCGATGGTGCAGATGGTGGTGTTATGCGCGGTGGCCACCTCAATCAACGTCTGGTCAAAAGCATAGTTGACGCTGCTGTTATCCAAGCCATCCGTCAGCGCGACGATGGCATTACTAGTCTCGGAGGAGTTAGTTTTAGCCAAGATACTGGACGCATCACCCAGCGCGTCGTAGAAAGCCGTGTAATCATCCGCCTCCAAGTTCTGGAGCACATTGATGACTCGCTGACGCTCCTCCCCCACCTTCTTATGGGCAACCAAAATTCTAGAGGTCGTGGAGAAGGCTACAATACTGATGTAATCATCTTCTCCCATCTGGTTCACAAACTGGACGGCGGCTGTCTGCGCACTTCGCAATTTGTCACCCCCCATGCTACCAGAAACGTCCAGTACCATGACCAGATTCACATCTTTGCGCGCTGCTTTCCAGAGGTCCTGCACCGCGTAGACGGTCTCCACACGCGGAGAGTTGAAAATCACCACCGGCTGCTCAAGATCAACTCCGTGCTCGGCGTCTAATGGCGCGCCGAGCGGTACGGCAGCGTTGACCGGGCGCAGACCGTTGGTCAACGCCAACTGTTGCGCCTCTTCTGCCAGCAAATACTCGCGGAATAGCTGCGCAGCCGCTTGCTCTGCAGCGGTGGCGCCGTTGTTTATACAAGCCGGATGCTGCGCCACAAAAGTGCCCTCAAAAGGGTAGATGGGCACAATGTTGGGATTGCCCGCGCCGTAATACACCACCGTGCTCTCGTACATCACCGCCGCGCCCAGATAATCAGTGCCCCGCTCGCTCATCGTCCGTCCCAATTCGTTGGTGCTGCTGCTAAACCAAGCGACCGCGGCTTCAAAGGCGCTCACCGAAGCCTGCACCACCGGTTTTTCCACCACGTTAGCCTCCACGGCCTCCGTCTCCGACTCCGCAGCCTGGACGAGCGCGAGCAGGGTCCCGACGCCAGAGCCGGATAAGCCGGGGTGCGTATGCCCCAACTGCAAGGTTTCCCCGAATTGGCCGCCGCTGTAATAGTTCCAAGCGGAAGGGTCGGCGGCCAGACTCCCCACGTCCAACCAGCCGAGGGACCGCCCCGGCCAGCCCAACGACTCGGCTATCGGACGCCAGAGCGCGATGACCAGCGGGCTCTCCGCCACACTGCGACAATCACCCTGGAAACTAGCGGTACCCTTATCGGCCAGGAGATCAACCCAAACTTGGTCATCCGGGATCCACAAGCCGGGTGCGGAATTACCCGCCGCTATATCTACCACCGCCTGTCCCGCTTCCACCAGCTCCAGTTGGACGTGGATAGGGTTACCGTCCGGCGTCTCCTGTCGCTCCGCGTTGAAATTCCCCACGGCCGTACTCAACCAGGGAGCTAAACTACTGTTGGCCGTGACGGCTATCACCGTGGCATTACGCGGCGGCTCATCATCAGTAAAGAGCGCACAAGAATTACACGCAACGGCCAACAGACCTAGCGCCGCCACCAGTAGTAGGATTTTACGAGGTTTTATTTTGCAGATCATCGTTTTCACCCGTGATAATTGATTAATGGAGGTGCATTAGAGATTTTAACATCAGTTTACAGCAAATTAGTACGGTTAAAAACTATCATAAATAACCAGCTTGTCATTCCGAGCTAAACGTAGCGCAGCGGAGTGCAGTTGAGGAATCTTCCATGCGTGATGCAGATGGTGGTTGAGCGGGCGCGGCAGATTCCTCGACTTCGTGCGCCGCGCTTTGCTCTACGCACTCCGCTCGGAATGACAAGCCAAGTTACGAATAGAGCTCAGCGCCCCATGGTGACCAGCGTCATCTCCACATACCGATCTTCCGCCTGCAACGTCGGATCTTCAGTCTCCCAATGCCCTTCAGGCGGTAGAGTGCCCGTGACTATAAAGCGCGCCCTATCAATGCCCTGCGAGACCAGATAATCCACCACCGATTGCGCCCGTGCTTCGGCGAACTCCAAAATCCCTTCTTTGCTATAAGTCCCCGGAGGCCCCGGCCAGGCGGAGGAGCCTTTCACCTCCAGGAGCAAGCCGACGCTCTGCGACAAGGTGGGCATCACACATTCATCTAGAATACGCCGTGACTCTAGGGTCAGTTCCGTGGATTCTGGCAGGAAGGCAAACCGGCGGCAGGGTAAGATGACCAGGGTTTCCGCCGTGGCGGCGTCCATATTAGAGACATCTAATTTGGTGGAAATGGAGAAGGTATCATTGATCGGATCCCCCTGGGCTTGCAAGTTAGCCTGAGCTGCGGAGCGGGAGACAAAACCCGGTTCCACCAAATCGTCCACCTCGCCATCCACAACCTCCAGCCCGGAAGCGGCCCAGACCCGTTGCGCAATCTGTATACGATTGGTGAGCGGGGCCAGGTCACGCATGACTGCTGTGTTATCGCTCAAATCTGCTTGCGCCACATTCTCCAACCAGAGTTCCAAATCTTCGCGGGCGCTATCTGGATAGACGAAACTCCAATCATTGTGCCCCCAAGCCGCGATCTGGTCGGCGGCCCAATCCAAATCCTCCACTTGATCTTTCAGCGTAGCAAACCAAGCATCGTGGAACAGTTGTACCTGAGCAGCTCGTTGAGCAACGGATTGCCGAGAGGTGACGATCACGTCAATCACAATCCGCAGCTGCTTGGAACTTAGGAGCGGTTGACCCCCGCTCTTCTCAGCATCGTAAATATCTGGTTCCCAGCCGGCCACCGCATCCGCCCCGCCAGCGTTGAAGGTCTCGACGGCGGCCACAACGCTATCCTGCGGCAGAAGCGTCACATCAAAACGCGGATTGAGCCGGGCAATGGAGAGCGCGTAGTAGACAAAATACTCGCCTACGCTGCCGCGCGAGAAAGCGATCCGCGCGCCCTTCAAAGCATTGAGCGTATTGATGTCACGGCCCCAGAGCTGGTCAGCGCCCGCGCTCTCATCCACGATAGCGGTCACGATACCGGGACTGGTGAGCGCCACCGAATCTAAGGTGGTCAGCAAACAATCCCATACTCCGTTTTCCAAGAGCGCGGTGCGCTGTTCCTCCGAAACCGTATAGGCCGGGTCATCATCCAGATAAAAGGGCACAATGCCCAGATGAAAACCGTGCTTGACGTCCTGCCCCGACTGCTGCATCTGCTGCAAGGTGAAATAGCTACCAAACGCATCAGCGCCACAGATATAGGTCGGCAACTCATCATCCGGCTCGTAATCAGCAGCAAAAATCGGCGCGGGAGACTCCAAGGAAACCACCGGCGTGGGATTGCCCGGCCCGCCGCTGACAACCGGAGTCGGAGTGCTGTCGGGCGTAGTCAAGCCTTTGATGAAGTTAAAGGCCACCGCGCCACAAACAACCAGTAAGGCCAGCCCGACAATAACAATAAAAATTATGCGCGTGCGATTCAATTTATCCATGAACGGCTCCCATCCTAAAGCTCTTGATAGCCCCAATAGCCTAGATTGCGTAGAACATCAGTATACATCTGTCCCCGCAGAACGTGAAATTGATATTGCCCCTCCGTATCCCGATCAATCAGCAATTCATTAGCCTCCGGCAGCACACAATGTTTACTCCCCCCTACCCCGCCTAACATCTCTTGATAGGCGCCGATGGCGAAAAAGCCAACATACAAATCTTCTGTCTCCACCGGCAGATAGAGCGGCGCCAGACTGCCTTTGGGGGGATAGATGTCGTCACTATCGCAAGTCATGCCCCCCAACCGCACGCGGCGGAAAGGTTTATCTAACTGTGTCAGCGGCAAGACGATAAAGTGTTCGCTCAAAGCCCAGATATCGGGGAAGGAAGTCATAATCGAGCCGTTGATGAGATACCAGGGCAACACGGAGTTATTTTCCTTCACGCTGACAATTTTGAAGAAGTGTGCTCCATGTTCCGCCGTAGTATAACGCCCGAACTCACCCAACACGTCGGGGACGGGAACGTCATACTGTTGGCAAGCCGCCTGCAACATCTTCAACAGCCGGCGCACAAAAGCGCGATAATCGAAGTCGAAATCCAGCGTCATGGGAACCGGCATCCCGCCCCCAAAGTCAAAGATGGTGAGTGTGGGATGTTGCTGCCGCAAACGGGCGTAAATCTCAATGGGGGTTTCCAGCCAAGCGAGGAAATCATCAGCGTTCGTGATCTGGCTGCCAACCATGGCATGATAGAGCTTGAGGGTGAGGTGCGGTGCCCGTTCAATCTCCTGGGCGGCTTGCCAGAGGGTCTCCACATCCATGCCAAAACGGGAATCGGCCTCATCCATCTCCGCTGTCCCGAGATGCGGGCCGTAGCACTTCTGCCGCAACCCCATCTCGAAATCCAGACCGGAGGCGATCAGTGGAGCTAACTCTCCTCTATCCTCCACCACAGGAATCACATTATCATGCTCTTCCCGTTTGAGCCGGACGATCTGCGCCGCGTAATCAGTCCCGGCACCTTTGAATCCATTGCAAATCACCATACGCTCTGGAAGCAATTTACCTGCGTCAAGCATTAACCGCGCAATCTCCACATCCACCGCCGAAGACATCTCGTAATGCGCGCCAGATTCCAACGCCGTGCGGAGCACCTCTTCCGCAGCGTTGGCTTTGGAGGCATAAGCATAATGGAAAGCGCCGGCGTAGCCCACCTCGGCGCTCACCTCCGCAAAGAGCTGGCGCATCCGCGCAATCTTCTCGCGTATCTTGGGTAGATAGATGATCTCTAGCGGGCTGGGGAGAGTACGGCCTAGCCCTTGATCCTCCCGTCCCCCCACGAATAATTGCGCCAAATCCAGCTCTTCGTAATAGAGCCGTCCAGCGCGGGCGTGTAGATAATCGTTAAAACTATAGTCGGGAACTGGTTGCTCGCTCTCCCAGCCAATCACATGATTTTTCACTCTGAAGCCTCCTCACTATCTCAATTATACGCTCGGCCCTGCTAGAAGTTGCGGGAGGAGCATTAGTCAAAGGTTGAAGGTTAAAAGTTGACCCCACTGCCAATAAGCTAGTTTGCCGGTTACTACTCAGCCATCCCCCGGTAGCGGGGGAATAGCTCCGTTAGGATGCAGATGAACGCTGACAAACGCTGATTTTCTATTTTATCTGCGCAAATCTGCGCGCATCGGCGTCCGTTCTTGAATTTTGCGGGGGGGAGCTGAGTGGTAACGTTTACCGCTAAGACGCTAAGAAAAAATCCCAAATCTTTGCGCCTGCGTGCCTTTGCGATGAAAACCTTATCTACCGTCTACCGCCTCCCGTCTACCGCCTCTCTCAACGCCCCACTGCGAATTAGCTGGGTCGCGGTCTCAATCAGGGGCGAGAGCGGCGCGTCGTGCTCCAAAAATGGGATCTCCCCCCGCACCAGCTCATAAGCCACTTTGGTTCCCTGCCCCAAGCGGGCGGTGGGACCGAGTTGCTCGCGGCGGAAATCGATGCCCTGCGCGGCCGTCAGGAGTTCAATTGCCAGAATTTGCTCCACCGAGGCGCCGACTTGCAGGGTGTGATGCGCGGCGTTGGTCGCCATGCTGACGTGATCTTCCACGTTGGCCGAGGTGGGGATGGAATCCGCCGTGGAGGGGTGCGCCAAGACCTTGTTCTGCGATGTGAGCGCGGCCGCGGTGTAATGCGCAATCATAAAACCGTTCTCCAGTCCCCCATAACGGGTCAAGAAAGGCGGCAGACCATTGCTCAAGGAGGCGTCCACCAGCCGGGCCATACGGCGCTCGCTGATGTTGCCAAGTTCCACCAGCCCCAGCTTGAGGTAATCCAGAGCCAATCCGACCGGCTCGGCGTGGAAGTTGCCGCCGGAGAGCACCTCCGGTTCACCCTGCGCGTCGAAGAAAATCAGCGGGTTATCGGTGACGGCGTTGAGCTCGATTTCCAAATCCCAGCGCATGTAAGCCACAGTATCGCGCACCGCACCATGCACTTGGGGGATGCACCGGAGGCTGTAAGCGTCTTGGATATCGCGGGGGTCGTGTGGGCGGACGAAAGAGCTGCCCTCCAATAAGTGGCGTAGATGCACCGCCGTATCTATCTGCCGGGGATGGGGCCGCACCTGGTGGATGCGCCGGTCAAAAGCCGCCGGCGTGCCGCGCAACGCCTCCACTGTCAACGCGCCCACGATGTCCGCGGCCCGGATCAGATTCTCGGCCCGGAGAGCGGCCAGCGTGCCCAGCGCGGTCGTCACCGCCGTACCGTTGATGAGCGCCAAACCCTCCTTCGCCTGCAACGTCACTGGCTGGAGGCCGGCGCGACGCAACGCCTCGCCGCCAGGTAACCGCTCGCCGTCCAAGAGCGCCTCGCCCTCCCCGATGAGCACGCAGGCCAGATGTGCCAACGGAGCCAGATCGCCGCTGGCGCCCAACGAGCCGTAGGCGGGAATGCAAGGAATCAGCTCGGTGTCGAGCAAGGCCAGCAAGGCGCGCACCGTCTGCGGACGAATCCCGGAGTGCCCCAGCGCCAGGGTATTGGCGCGCACTCCGATGATGGCGCGCACAGTCGGCGCGTCCAGGAGCGGCCCCACGCCCGCGGAATGGCTGAGGACGAGATTACGTTGCAGGGCCGCCACCTCGTGCGGGGGGATGATGCGCCCTTTGAAGGCCCCAAATCCCGTAGTGATGCCATAAGCGATCTCGCCGCGCGCCAATAACGTCTGCACGCCTTGCCAAGAACGCTCCATCGCTGCTATCGCTTCCCCAGAGAGAATCGCCGAAGCACCTTCCGCGATGGCGGCCACGTCTTCCAGGGTTAAATGTTCTCCGGTAAGTTCAATAATCATAGATACCTCAAGTACGAGTTAAAAGTCGAAAGTCGTTAGTCAAAAGTTGTTAACGGAGGGCGACTGCGCACAGATAGCCGCGAATTTATTCGCCAGGCTAGCTAATCTGCTCCCGCCGGATGAATGTCCCGCACGTTGAGTTGCAAGGAGACACGACCTTTCCACTCGTTACGTTCCAGATAATAAACCAGATCAATTAGGCTGGGCAGACGACCAATCCAATCGCCCTGCCGGAAAGCAATAGCATCCCAGGACTGGCCTTCGCGGTCAATCAAATAGAGTTTGAGATGCCGTCCTTCGCTACCCACGGCGCGCGCATTTTGTACCCGCACCCCACGACTGACGAAAGTAGGTTGCGGGTTTCCATAGCCAAAGGGAGCCAGCTGAGCCAGAACATCCAGCGTCTTCCAAGAGAGCATGCTTAACGGCACCTCAACATCTACGCGCAAGGAAGGGTTGAGAGAGATGTCCCGCAGCGCCTCCGCTGCCAACGCCGTCAACCGGGCGCGCAGAGCGGGCAAGTTCGTCGTGCGGACAGTGAAGCCCGCCGCCGCCGCGTGCCCCCCGTGACGCACCAGCAAATCCGCCGTCTTATCCAACGCCTCCGTGATGTGAAATTCAGGGATGGAGCGGGCGGAACCTTTGGAGAACTCCAGCCCTCTCCTGACCACCACCGCCGGACGGTAGAATTCGTCGGAGAGACGGCCAGCGGCCAAGCCCACAATACCTGCCGGGAAATCCTCCGCGACGGCGAAGAGCAAGGGCAACTCGTCCGCATCCTCCAAGAACAACGCCCTGACCCGCTCTTGCACCTCAGCGGTCGACTTACGCCGCCGTTGGTTGATCTGCTGAAGGTCACGTGCCAACGGCAACGCGCTCTCCATATCCGGCGCGAGGAGTAATTGCAGCGATTTGAGCGGATCGTCAATGCGGCCCGCCGCGTTCAGCCGGGGGGCCAAGCCAAAACTGATAGTCGTGGCGTCCACACTCCCCGGCTCTATATGCAAGACTTCCATAAGTGCGTTGACGCCCGGTCGGCGGGGAGCGTTGAGCGCCAGCAAGCCTTGCTGTACCAAGAAATGATTTTCGCCCAACAACGGCACCATATCCGCCACCGTGCCCAGCGCCACCAAATCCAATAATTCAGCACTGGCTAACTTCCGTTGCGTAGTCGGCAGCGTGACACGCTCATTCACTTGCAACAGCGCCTCAGCCAATTTGAACGCTACCCCTACGCCAGCCAAATCCTTGAACGGATAGTCGCTATCTGGTCGCCGAGGATTGAGCACCGCATTAGCCGAGGGTAACGCTTCCCCCAAATGGTGATGGTCAGTGATCACTACTGCCATCCCCAAACGGCGCGCCAACGCTACCTCCTCCAATGATCGAATGCCACAATCAACAGTAATCAGCAACCCCACGCCCGCGTCGGCAAAATCTCTGATGGCGTCACAATTTAATCCGTACCCTTCATCCTCGCGGTCGGGGATGTAGGGCCGGACATGGCCGCCCAGTGACTCCAAAGTCTGCATCAAAACCGCCGTGGCGGTGATGCCGTCCACGTCATAATCGCCATAGACAACGATATTCTCCCCCGCCGCGAGCTGCTGCCGGATCAGGGAAACGGCCGTCCCCATACCGACCAAATCTAAGGGACTGCCGGCTACAGCAGTACCAGCAAGGAAGGTATCAACCACCTCGTGAGTGGTCAAGCCCCGGTTGTAGAGCAGTTGTACCACCAAAGGATCGAGGGTCGAGAAACGTTCAAAGAGGGCCGCCGGAGCGGGAGGAGCTAACTGCCAAACTGTACGCCCTAAAACCATAAATCCAGCTCCTGATAAACTGATGCTAAAAATTCGTATGGCGCCACTGTGAATAGCTCCTTTGAAAATGGCAAATCGGCAAAAACGAGCAAGTTCGCCGCCAAGACACCAAGCAAAAGCTTGAGAAAAATCTGTGTAATCAGCGTAATCGGCGGATGAAATTTAAGTATTAAAATCTTCGCGGCTTTACGGTGAAAAATCTCCCTCAAAAATAAGTCTAAAGTGCCGGATCATTCGGACTCTCTACGTCTTCGTCCCGATATTGCGGTTTTAGAATATACCGGTACTTCTGTTGTCCTGGCTCACGCTGGAAACGCGCGTGCCCATAGGGGAGCACTTGAATTCGGAAGGTGCGGCGGAATGCGGCCTCGCCCCCCGCCTGCAGCAGACGCGAACGCTGGTGAGCGAATTCCCGATTGACGGATTCCAGAATCTCCACGGCCTCCAATGCCACCCGGCGCTGGAGCGCGGCCAAATCCACGGCACGTTGCGCCTCGAAATGCACCCAAAAGACCCGCTCACCCCCGCGATAATCCACGCCCTGCGCCGTGAACCGGCCTGTCAACTCGGCGATCCGCGAGGCTACCGTGTGGAAATTGTGTCCATAAATGCTCTGCCCGCTCCAACTGATCGCGGCTTCCAGCCCCCCGGCCCCGGTCTGATCCATCCGCCCGTTGGTCAAGATCATCTCGCCTGCCCCATAGCGGATGCCGAGCCTCCGGGCCAACTGCCGTATATTGACCCCGGTCTCTGCCCGCAACGCCGCCGCTAACTCTGCCATGTCCCAAATGTGCATATAGTCGAGTTTGCAGTTGACGACAGCCCCAGAGAGCGCCGTCGCAAAAACAATCCCGGCATGTCCCCCCTTGGCAGGCGGGTCCAGGGTGCTTCGCCCCTGTGCATCCTGACTCCCCAACAACAAGAAGATATTCGGGCCGGTTTTCAATGCCGACCAGGGGAAGGATTGCCCATCAAAACAACGCTCCAAAAACGGCGCCACTCGCTCCGGTTCGTTGCGCTGCAATAATGCCAGCACAAGATTCCACAACGCCGTAGTGTCATCGCCAGAGAACCCCGTCTGAATCTCTGCCGCGCCAAAGCCCGTCGAGAAAGTATCCACCAACGCGCGCAATTGCCTCCGTCCCGCCGCGTCCTGAACAAGCTCCTCTACCCGCCGCGAGGCAAAATCCGCCTCAATAATGTGTAACCAAGTTGCCATCTGGAAGAGACGATAGGGCGGCAAAGCCTCACCGGTCAACATGAACTTGAAACTCACTCCAGGGGGACAATCAAAGTCGCGCCCGGAATCAGTGAGCTCGCGAATTATGGCCGAGGTATCGGGCGGATAGGAATAGACTGCAATCAGCGTTTTCCCGGCGACGTTTGCCAGCACCTCGCGGATGTGAGCGACCGCAGCCTCCACCTCTGTCAAGTGAACAAAATGAATGTACGGGTAATCCTCCGCCACCAGAGAGAGCAACCGGGTCATGTTATAACCAGCTCCCCATTGCGGCGCATCCGGTTCGGCGCGAATCGTATGCACAACAATCTCCACCCGCTCAAACGCATCAATTTTCCAATTGCTCCTGATGAATTGTGTCATCGCCGGCAGGGTCCGCAAGGCATCCGCTGGACAGGTCAGAAAATGTTTGGGCTTTCCCGTGCTGCCGGAGCTCGCCAAAGCCGTCACATCATCCAGGGAACGGGAGAAGCGATCCTCCGGGGAGTACGTATAGAAGAACTCCGCCTCCATCACCGGTAAATGGCGTAGCGAATCCGCATCTTGGGGGTCAAGGAAATCCAGCGTCTGCAGGCCGTGTTCCCGCCAGAAAGCTATACACGCGCGGTTGTGCTGCCCCAAATACTGCGCGGCCTGTACCGCCTTCTTGACCGCCAACTTGCGTTGCACCGAGGCCGGCGTGAAGGCTTGTAGCAGCGCAATCAAGTTGAGGCTCTTCAGCAATGGTAGCCGCGCCAATGCATGTTGCGCCCGCATGATCGCGGTGGTCGCCCTATCCATTGATGCTAAGGTGAGCTCAGTCTCCACCAGTGGTGCGACCTGCTCCGGGGATAATGTTGCGTATGTCGATGTTATTTGCTCGTCCAAATTACTCTCCCTCATCATAGATAAACATCTTTTCAAGATTCATCGTGGAGAAAACGGGGCAATCCTTTACTGGTGAAATTATACACGCAAGCGCGCATTTCACACAGCCTCTGGGGCATAGGCTTGAGGGAACTAAAATCTGAAGGTGCTGATGGAAGGGGCAAGACTGGTGGTGTATGCCAATGCACCGTTGAAGGCCAGTGCAAAATCAAACGTGGCGGCCTTACCCGGGTATCAGGGTCGGCCGCCACGCGCCATGCCACTCCTCGTCTTTGATTCTTTCACGTAACCTTTGAGGAGCTTACACAGTTGAGAGGTCCCACTCTTCGTAAATCTTGGGTACATCACTGATCAAGCGTTGGGTGTAAGCTTCTTGCGGATGCAGAATTACCTCATCGGCAGTTCCACTTTCGACAAATTTCCCATGCTCCATAATGTACACGCTGTCAGAAACATAATACGCCAGACCGATATCATGGGTGATGAAAATGATGGTCATCCCAATTTCTTTACGCAATTGCATTAACATATCCAGGATGGTCGCGCGTGAACAGGCATCAATCATCGAGGTTGGCTCATCGGCCAGCAGGATCTTGGGCATCAGCAAAAAGATACGGGCAATCATCAAGCGTTGCATCTGTCCCCCGGAAAGCTCAAAGGGATACTTGTTGGTTAATTCCTCAAACTTTAAGTTGACAAAGCCACACGCTTCCGTCATCATCTCTATTTTTTTTGTATGTGGAAATTTTCGACCGCCGCGCATGTTGATGCAGTCTAACAGTACAGAGTCAATTTTGTGAAAGATATTATACGAAGAGAACGGGTCCTGAAAGATCGCCTGAATATTTTTCCAGTATTCCTTTTTCTTCTTGTGCGTACCGATATCGCGCTTTTTTCCCTGAAAGTAAACCTCACCTGCGGTAGGATTGAGCAATCCTAAAAGCAGCTTGGCTAACGTGGTCTTTCCGCTGCCCGATTCGCCCACAATCGAGATGATTTCGCCCTCGTAGAAACTAAAATCGACATGATCGACGGCTACCGTTTTCTGGCGTCCAAAACCAAACACCTTGGTAAGTTTTGACCCGCGCAGGCATACTTTTCTTTCCTCAGCCATTTTGATAAGCCTCCCTCAGCTCTTCTTCCGAGAGGATACAGCGATAAGCACGGCCACCTTTAAGCTCACGCAGTCTCACAGAAATCGCCTTACATTCTGGCCGAACGTATTTGCAGCGTTCGGCAAACTGGCAGCCAGCCGGTGGGTTTTTAAGATTCGGCGGCACCCCCGGAATGGCCGTTAGTTTGACGTCCCGCAGACCTTGTTCTGGCACAATGATCGAGCCCATGAGACCGTGAGCATAAGGGTGAAGTGAATCGAACACAACTTGTTCTGCAGTCCCCTTCTCCACAATCTGCCCGGCGTACATGACCATAATGTCATCGGTCACGTTGTACAGCAAGGGCAGCTCGTGCGTAATAAAGATCATTGATTTGATAAGCTTCTTTTCCATCAAATCCCGCAGCATCTTGATAACCATTTTTTGTGTAGTGACATCGAGTGCGGAGGAAGGCTCATCAGCGATCAGTACTTTGGGAGAAAGTAACACCGATATCGCAATCACCGTGCGTTGTTTCATGCCGCCGGAAAGTTCAACGGGGTACTTTTGCAGAGTACTCTCTGGAAGTCCCAAGGTCTCAAACAACTTTCTGGCACGCTCATAAATCTCTTTCTTGGTGACGTAAGATTCGTGTGCATGAATCACATCCTCAATAAAGTGGATAATTTTTTGGGTAGGGTTGAGCGCGTTCATCGCGCTTTGGGGGATATAGGCAATCTCCTTACCCAATATCAATTTACGAACATCATCAGGTTCCATTCCAGAAATATTTCGCCCATCAATGATAATCTCACCGCTCGTATAGTGCAGCGGAGGGAAGTAATAACCCATCAGGCTGAGCGCGAGCGTTGACTTGCCACAGCCAGATTCTCCCGCAATGCCTAGCGATTTCCCTTCTTCGACCTTCAAAGAAACGTGGTCAACCGCGTAAATATCTTCCTGAAAACGGGTGATGTATTTGGTTGTCAGTTCATTGACTTCTAGCATTACTTTCGACATATCAATCACCTAGTCCCTCAATGCCGGATTGAACACCTGATCGAGACCTGTATTCATCAAGTTCATCGAGAATGTAATCAGAGCGATGGTTATCAGCACGGGGAGGTATGCCCACCACTTCCCCAGGACATGCGCCTGGTAGATCATCGCCCAGTTCATCATCAAACCCAACGTTGGTACTTCTGTTGTTTTCGGTCCCAACCCCAGGATTGATAACCCGGCCTCCGCCAGGATACCCGATGAAATTTGTAGAATGAGCGCCATAACCACGTAAGAAGCGACGTAAGGTAGAATATCGGCGAAAATGATATAAACGAGCGAGTGCCCCGATAGTTTCGATAGATTAACGTGGTCGCGATTACGCAAAGAAATCACTTGCGCCCGCACGGCTCTGGCAGTCCATACCCAGGAGGTAAACCCGATCACCACGGCAACCATGAAGGCGCCGCGTTTTTCCTGCCCGATGCTAAAGGAAATCAAAATCAACAATATAAAGCTGGGGATGACGGTAAAGAGATTCGTGATGAACATAATGCCGTCATCTACCAGGCCGCCGATATAACCCGCCAGCAATCCCAGGGTCAAACCGATCAAGGTTGCAATGATACCGGCAACAAAACCGATCTGCAACGATACGCGGGCAGCCGCAACCAGCTCCGTCAACACATCCCTACCGAAGTTGTCGGTGCCGAGTGGCAACACCCGCACATTCGCCACCTGGCTGACATTCACGTAATCGGATTGTGCGACGACAACCCCTGTCTCTTCCAAGGCCCCGGTGTCCGCGTTTTTTGCTGCAATAATCGCCCCCTCTGTGGATAAAAGTCCTTTGAGCGAGGTATTGAGCCGAATGTAGTAATTGCGCTTGGCATTGGTCATCCCAGCGATATTCGCCTTGGGGTCATAATAGTTCGTCCACAGCCCCAGGAGCTGTGCGGTGTTGTTGATATCAATCTCGTTCTCAGGGAGCCCGCTGGTCATAAGCCATTCCTTCATGGCCAGGCGGTCATCGTCGCTCAACTTACTGGCAATGTGCCGGGCAGCGGCATTCTCCAGGTTAAGTGTATATTTAGGAGCACCGATACTGTCATAAGTACTCACATAAATCCCCGGGGGGAAGAAAGTACCCTGACCGATAATCGCTAGTGGGGCATCTTTTATTAGCAGCGGATAAACGATCACGATCAGCAGAATTGCCGCTAAAATTGAAAAACCGACAATGAATTTACCCGAGTGGAAGACTTGTTGGATTGTACGTTTCATAGCAATATCCTTCCTCAATCAGCCTGCGCAGCTTTAATGCGCGGGTCAATGATACCATAAAGGATTTCGATGATAAAGTTCGCGCTTAACACCATCACCGTGATGATCAATGTGGAGGCTGAGATCAGCGGATAATCCTGTCCCATGATACCGTTCAAGAGCGTTGTACCAAGCCCTGGGTAACTAAAAATGATCTCCGCTACCAGCGCGCCGCCGACCATAGTGCCGATGGATAATGCCAGACCGGTTATCTGCGGGAGCATGGCATTCCTAAACACATAGCCGATGATCTGGCGGTCTTTGATGCCCATGAAACGGGCGTACTTTACATAGTCCGCATTCAGCTCATAAATGGACATGGAGCGCATACCAATCGCCTGACCGCCGATGGCGATTGACACGATTGACCAGAATGGCAATTGATAATGGATGATCACAGACCAGATAAATTTCCAACTAAAGCTGGGAATCAGGTCAAACCCATATCCACCCGAGGTGGGGAACCATTTTAATCCGACGCCAAAAATTACCAGAAAAATAATCGCCATGCCAAATGCCGGAAAGTTACTCGCAAAAATACTGATGGGCATGAGCACTTTATCAAAGCCCCCCTTGAGATAAGCCGCTAACGCGCCCAGTGTGTTCCCGATCAGCCAGCCCACGATGATCGCCGGGAATTGCAGACAGACGGTCCACCAGATGGAAGAGCCGAGAACGTCGGCCACCGTTCGGGGGTATTGGCTAAACGAGAACCCAAAATCGCCGTGCGCCACATTTTTCACATATATGAAGAACTGAGTTAGCATGGGCTTGTTGGTGCCAAACAACTCTGTGTATTGCTGGTAAATCGCCTGAACCCCGGTCGCATTGCTCATGCCTTGGGCCATCCTTGATACGATGGCCGCCACAGGATCTCCTGGCATCAAGCGGGGCAGAATAAAGTTCAGTATGAAGGCGCAGACAAAGGTGATCAGGAACCAACCCAACTTGTTAAGAAAATACTTTCGGTATCCTTCCAACGCAACACCTCCTGGTAAAGATTCAGCAGCCATGTTCCGGGGTTGGCGGAACATGGCTGTTTTGTCGAATTACAGTCTACTGGCTAACAAGCGTCACATTATAGAGACATGCGATACCCCAACCGTCAGTGCAGTCGAGCGGCGGGACAGGCGGGTCGGTACCATCATCCTGGTGTGGGAAGTTAGTCCACACCGTCTCGTTCACAGCATGGAACGACTGAGGACGGTACATGAGCGTGAACGAGGGAATATCGGTCAGGTAGACCTTGACCAATTCGGTGTACATTTCCTTCAGCTTGGCGGGGTCGGTCTCACCGGGGAGCGCCTGGATCAAGGCATCAACATCAGGATTGCTATACTGACCCCAGTTGCCGTTCCAGTTACTCGCCATACCAACGAATTCCGAGCTGAGCAGATTGCGGATACGTCCCCAGGGCATGGTGGGGCCGGCGCCGGCGCTCCACATCATAAAGATGTCATAGCCCTCGGCGAGAGGCGCGTCCGATTTGGTGACGACGGTCTGATACACGGACCATTCAGGGTAGTTGGTCGTGATGTCAATGCCAATTTCTTTCCCGGCGGCAGCCACCACTTCAATCGCAGCCTGCCAATCGGACCAGCCATTGGGACAGGTGGCTACATAGCTAAGCTTTTGGCCGTTGTATTCACGCCAGCCATCGCCATCGGTATCTACAATCCCGGCGTCATCGAGCAGTTCCTTGGCGCCTTCGATATCGTTGCCGGCCCATTGCAGGTCCGCGACGGCATCGTGGTCGTACATGGCCTGCTCACCCGGGGTCGGATTCATGAGCGAGCGCGGAACCTGATCGAAGGTAGCCGATTGGTTGGTCATAGCGTTGGCAATGATGGTGGGATAGTCAACCGCAATGGCAATGGCCTTGCGCACCGCAATCTGATCTAAACCGTAGGAATTCAGGTTATAGAAGGCGGTCGGGAGGCTGGCGCCAATGCCATAAGGAGCATCGGGAAGGTAGGTAGAGACGGGCAACCCATAGTTGAGCCACAAAACCTGAATATTGGAGTTGAACTGCTGGCTGACATCCACTTCGCCTTGTGCCAAAGCTACAGAACCGGCGGCGTTATCCTTAAAGATCGTATGCGCCAGGTACTTGGGAGCCGGCAGTTTGCCCCACATGCTGGCATCCTGCCCCCAGTAGTTGTCATCACGCACGTAGACAACCTTCGTATCGTCAGCGAAGAATTTGTGATAGGGACCAGAGTAAACAACATCCTCTGCGGTATCAGCCAATAACTCGGTGGCATCGCTGCCGGTGCGCTCTTCTAGTGTTTGGGTCCAGGCTTTCTGGATGACATAGTTGCTGCTCAAGTAAGCAGAGACCAGCAGAGGATTGACCACTTCGCCATTTTCATCCAATTTAGCTTTGACCACAACTGTCTGGGCGTCAACTGCTTCGATGGTATCAATGTAATCTGCGTTGCCAGCGCCGATAGGGGTATTGTACTTGACATGGGTGGCCCAGGTATAAGCGACATCGTCCGCGGTCACCGGGGTGCCATCGCTCCACTTTGCGGCAGCCTTGATCTTGAAGGTGATCTCGGTATGCGCATCGTTCCACGTATAATCGCCATCAGCCAGCAGAGGATAGACCTGGCCATCAAGCATGTTGTACAAATACAGGGTTTCGAACATGACGACGCGGGCGCTGTCCTGCTGGCCAATAGCCATCGCATTATTGTTGCTGTTGGAGTAAGGATTCCAACCCACAACCGGACCCCACTGTTGACCATTGAAGTACATGGTTTCATC
>JAYELZ010000152.1:0-11663 GCA_034717835.1 Chloroflexota bacterium | reverse complement strand
CGTCATGCTGACCTGCACTTACTTGAGCGAACTGTGGTACAGACGGATCAATTGTCCTTTACCGCTCACGACGCTGCTTTGATAGATCAAGTAAGCGCTACCGAAACGTTATGCTGGCTAAAATGCATTGATCAAGCTCCGAACTCGGAGCGCAGCGCGCACACGTTCGGCCGTCCAATCGTCCAGAACAGGGATTTGCACCGTCACGGAGCGCCCCGCCGGAATATCGAAGTAGTTGTCGCTGAAGACAATGTCTTCTCCCGGCAGGTTCAGCCAGACGAAGCGCGCCAACCGCTGCGCCGAGAGTGTGATCGCAAACGCGGTCGCCGTCTCCGCCACCTCAATGCGCAGTGCCGGCTCCTCCAGGGCGAGATGCTTGTTGGGGACAAAGGGCAACACGTCCAGGCTCAGGCGCTTGTCCCCGTGGAACAGCGTGTAGACCAACACCATCTTGCGGCGATTCTGCGGCGTCACCTGCGCCGAAAAATCCAGCGCGCAGACCTGCACCGCGTCCAGCGCCGGGACGGAGACTTGCTCCTCTCCTTCCCGCGACACCTCACCGCTCAACGTCTCCAGCGACCAGCGGACAATGCCGTCCCACGCCTCGGTCTGATCGTTGGTGACGTAGAGCGTGGCGAGCGGCGCATCCGTTTGGTGTACCGGCTTCCCAATCTGCAGCAGTTCATCAATGGCCTCGCTGCTCGTCGTGCGTTCGCCGGTGCTGACGACCGCACCAGCGGGCGTTTTCACCGTCCATTCTATGGTGCGCTGTCCGGCGTGCGGGTCCGCGACCGGCTGCGGGCCGACTTCGGGGCCGCAGTCCTCGGCGGAAAGGTGTACCGGTGCGTAGAAACGGCACGCGGCATAGTGCAGCGCCTTCCAGCGCCCGTAGTAATCCAGGCTCGCCCAAGAGGCCACCGGCCAGCAGTCGTTGAGCTGCCAGTAGAGCGTCCCGCTGGTGCAGGCCTTGCTCCGTCGCCAGAACTCCACCCCCGTGCGCACCGCCTCCGCCTGCAAAATCTGCGTCAAGTAGACCAGGGAGGGGAAATCCTGGGGCATACGGAAATGATCGGTCAGATACTTGATGATCTTCCCATTCCCCGCGTCGTTGCGTTGGTGATGTTCCATGATATACGAGGTCATATTCCAATCCGCCTCGTCGGCATACGTCCGCACTGTCTCCAACGGCGGCAGCGACTGGAAACCAAACTCGCTCACAAAACGCGAAGGGTGGTCGCGGTACGCCTGGAACGGGAGATTGCCATGCCAAACCTCCCAATTGTGCGTGTCACCCGTATGCGTCGCATTCGGCGTCACAAAGCGCAAATTCGAGGAAGGCGAACTGGGCCAATACGGCGTATCGGGATCTTCCTGCGCACACAGAGCCGGCAGCAGCTCGTGGAACATCCGGTCGTAGGCTTCCTTGTAGGGCTGGTACTGCGGCTGATTCCAGCCCCACGCATCCCACCCCCATTCCATCTCATTGTTGCCACACCAGAGCGCCAGGCTTGCGCGGTGGCGCAGCCGGCGGAGATTCTCGATCGCCTCTACTCGCACATTCTCAAAGAACGCCTCGGCAGGTGGATAAATACTGCACGCGAAGATAAAGTCCTGCCAGACCAGCAGACCGTACCGGTCACAGAGATCGTAGAAGCGCTCCTCCTCGTAGAAACCGCCCCCCCAGACACGCAGCATATTCATGTGTGCCTCGGCGGCACTGCGGATCAGCTGCTCCAAACGCGCTGCGGTGATGCGGCTGGGGAAAGAATCGGCGGGGATCCAGTTGGCGCCTTTCGCAAAAATCGGCACGCCGTTGACCACAAACGTGAAGGATGTGCCGAAATCGTCCGGCTCTTGGCGGAGCTCCAGTGTACGCAGGCCGAGCTGGAACGTCCGCTGATCGCGGCTCACAGCGCCTTCGCTCAGCGTGACGGCGACATCGTAGAGCGGCTGCGCGCCGTACTCGTTGGGCCACCACAACTGCGGGTTCTCCACGTCGAGCGCCAACGTCGCTGCATCCCTCAGTACCGGTGCCTCGACGGTCTGCGTCTCGCCGGTCGGCGCGGTCAAAGTCAGCACCGCGCGCAGCGCGACATCCTGCCAGCGCTCCACCCCCAGCTCAACGCTGACGGTCACTTTATCGCCGGCGTGCTGCTGGCGCAGGTACACATCGTCGAAGCGGGCGCTGGAGTACCCTGCCAGCCGCACCTCCTTCCAAATCCCCACCGGCGGCAATTTGGGTCCCCAGTCCCAGCCGAACTGACAGGGCGCTTTGCGGATGTGGGGTGCGCCCGCGAGCGAGTGCGTGGGGCCGAGCAATGGCTCCGCCGCCTGTTTCTCGTGGATGTAGGCACTCGGGCCATGCAGCAGGATGCGTACCTCATTCTCGCCCTCGCGCAGCAGCGTCCGCACCTCCCACGCATACCGGCGGAACATATTCTCGGTGCTGCCCAGCGGCGCATCATTGCAGAAGACCTGGGCCAGCGTATCCAGCCCTTCACAGACTAACCAGACCCGTTCTTCCGTCAGGTCATTTGAGGTAACAGCAAAAACGAGGCGATATTCCCAATCCCGCTCGGCGATCCACTGCACATCCAATTCCTGATCAGCAACAAAAGGATCGGGGATCTCTCCCAATGCAAACAGCGCGGTCTGCACTGAACCTGGAACGCCAGCCGGCAGCCAGGCTTCCGTGCCGACTTCACGCACAAACGAGCATTGGGGGTTGGTAGTGAATGTCATAATTTCTCCCATAATGCTTCTAAGCAAAGAATAGTTGCCTTTCCCTATCCTGCATGCACTTCACAAGAATCGCGAACCACAAGCTCTGTATCCATCAGGATGCGGCGCGGTGGGTAAGGGCCTCGCTCGATAATATCCAGCAACAGCTCCACGGCCTTCCGGCCAAATTGCGCAATGGGCTGTCTGATGGTGGTCAGCGGGGGCGTCGTTTGAGCTGCGGGCGCCAGATCGTCAAAACCAACGATGGCGATATCCTCCGGCACGCGCAAACCCGCCTCGGAGATAGCGTCCATAGCTCCCAGGGCCATCGTATCTGAAGCAATGAAGACCGCATCTGGCTGGTGGGGCAGCAACTGTTGCATAGCCTGATAGCCCCCTCCTCTGGTGAAGTTTCCTTCTGCAATAAGCGCAGGGTCGCTGGGACAATCATGCTCTTGCAACACTTGGTGGTACCCTTCCAGCCGATCAATACCCACAGTAGTGGCCAAGGGCCCGGTTATCGTGGCTACCCGTTGATGGCCCGTCGCGAAGAGGTGCGCAACTGCCTTACGCGCTCCGGCAACGTTATCCACGTCCAGATAGCTGGCGTCCGGCACATCCTTGGGCCGCCCGATGACCAACACAGGGAAATTCTCTTGCATCAACCGAGAGGCCAGCTTATCGTTGATCTCTCCGACTTGCAGAATGATGCCGTCGAGCAGGCCCTGTTTCGATATGCGGGGGTAAAGTTGCTCTTCATCAGCTTCGTTTTCAAAGAGAAACAGGGCCAAGGTGTAGTTGTGGCGATTGCAGGTTTTGGCAAGGGCTTGAATCAGACTGGGGAAATAGGGATCGTCAAAGAGTGCATGCGTACTGCGCGGAATCACCAAACCCATAATTTCGGAGCGTTGCATAGCTAGCGAACGGGCAATGGGATTGGGGCGATAACCGGTGGCTCCTACCACGCGCATAACGCGCTGCCGCAACTCTGGGCGCACGTGGGGACGATTATTGATGACGCGAGATGCAGTCGTGCGGGAAACACCCGCCTTCTCGGCAATCTCATCTAAGGTTAGTTTTTCATCAGCCATGGGCACTAATCTTCTTCACTAACCGACAAAGTCTTGCTGGTATCTTAAACTTGGAAGCGCTTCCAAACCTTGTTAAAGTATAAAGGATCTTCAGTAATTTGTCAAGAGGGAATTTCTAATTCAGTCCCGAATGTTCAAAATCTAGAAATGAAAATAAATCGGCGAACTACACAGTAACCGCGAAATCTTTTTCGCGCAAGCTTACGGCGGATTACAATCCGCCGACCGGCAGGGATTGTGATCCCCGCAGAGCGCGCTTGCGAGGAATGACAAGGGCGTTACCGGGAGACACGGCGATGAATCGCCCACTACGAACCTGGAAGCGCGCATTTAACCGCCAGTCACACCCCGCTCACCAGCGCGCGTGATGCTCTTCTGCGAAGCCGAGCAATCCTTCGATCTGCAATACCTCCCCTTCATCAGTCTGTACCGTTCCCGAGTAATGCCCAAACAACTGATGTACTTTACTGGTGATGAGGAGCAGATTCGTCGCTGCGACTCGATCCAGGAAGGGGGTGAACTGTAAGTCAAGCCGTCCATCAGGCGCGACCATCCGCCACGGACGCATAAAATCGCGGTCATCGTAGCTGAAATCAACTTGTCCCAGCTTGTGAATCCGTCCCGCCAGGAACAAGGCGTTTTCCGTGGCCGCCGTAGTATCACCGAATCCAAACCCCAGGTTCAATCCAATAGGACGCTTATCTGCCAGAAATCCCGACGCGCTGGCCCACACCCAGAAGGAGCGATAAGCCCACACCCCGCGCCCCCAGTCCAAATTCCCCAGATGCTTGTCCGGGTCTAAGATCGTCCGCCGGCCCTGGTTCTCAACCCAGCCCTCCGCCGGCAGGCAGTTGACCTTGCGATTATAGTAGAAGCGCCGCTCTTCAATGGGGATGGTAATCACCAGCGATTCATGCTGTGGTGGCAGATGAAAGAGAATCTCCGCCGACAAACCCGCCCCTCCGAAGCCCGGCCACGCGAGCGAGAGCCGCCGTCCCTCCGGTGCAACCTGGAAGGAGAGCTGTACCTGCTCGCCCTGATAGGAGCTGACCCCCTCAGTGCTATTCCGGGGCAAGGTAATGCCGCGCCCTAGAGGTAAGGTGAGCGTCTCCTCATGATGCGTGCGCGCCTCAAAATCCACCACGTAGGCGAAGACCTGTCCGGCATAACCAAGATCGGCCAGAGTGAAGGCGTAGAAATGCGTAGGCGTGGTCAGGCCGTAATAATCCCAGCGTTTGACGCGGAAACGTTGCCACGAATGCCCCGGAAAATGATAAAAGTGTACGGCCTCCAAGTTACAATCGAGTAACGGTTGGCGCGCCCAACCCACCTGCACCAAACTGCCCTGCGCATCCAACAGCGGTGTAGGTTGCGTGATCTCATGCTGCGCGTAGATATCCTGATCTGGTATCATTTTAGCCTCCAAGAATAAGTAATGTTCTGGTTCTTAAACGAATCACTTGGGAATAACATGGGCGTTACCGTAAAACACGGCGATAAATCACCTACTACGGACCTGGAAGCGCGCCTAGTCCTCCTCCGGCAAGGGGATGTAAACCGCCGGCTCAGTGCTCATACCGGTATCGTAAATCAAGATGAACCCACCCTCATCCTCCGGAGCCTGCACGCAGATGGCCCCACTTATCGAATGGTCGGCTGTCACCACTCCATCTAACTTGTCAGGCACCACGCCACAACGTGTCTCTTGGCTGTAGGTGGTGTAGACTACTCCCCGTTCCCCCACCACCTTAAAATCCGATTCGTCAATCGAGATCGGCGGCTCTTCTGTCTCACTCACCGTCTGCACTTGCACCGTGATCAACAACATCCGTTTCCCCGGCAAGGGCGATTCATTGTATTGATTGTGGGCCTCCACTAAGAGCCAGCCGTCTGCTTTGACTTCCACTACCTCGATTCGAAGTCCGTTCCACGTCTGCGCGCCGCTCAACACGCCAGACAGTAAAGCCGCCGGCGTCACTGTTGCTCTGTTGGCCTCCGCCGTGGCCGTCGCGTCCAGATCCGGAGGCCCCAGCCCACCCCGTAAGATAGCGCTGATTCCCACGAAGATCACCGCCGAGCCAACAATAAGGGAAAACACAACTTTTTGTCTGTTCATCAATACCTCGCCAGATTCGATTTTGATTTCACCAAAAAGGATCATCGCCGCAAAGACACCCAGACGCAAAGAAAAAAATCAGCAGCTACCTGGCACGCGTGTCATTTGCCATTTGCACATTTATCCAATTTTACCAGGAAAGGGAACTTTCTCTCGCTGCTGCACGTCTGCCACTTGGAACGGTAAACTAGCAAATATTAAGGAGAGGAAAGATGAGAAACGTTTTTAGTTGGTTGTTGGCCCTGTTGGTAATTAGCGTTAGTTTGATGAGTGGTTGCGCCTCCAAATCAGAGGATCCTAACATCCCCGAGCTACCCGGCACAATATGGCGATTGAATTCCTACGTAAACGAGGCCGGCGAGACGGTGGACGCGCTACCCAACGCCGAAGTTACGCTGGAGTTCAAGAAAGACCAAATCGAAGGTGTGGCCGGATGTAACCACTACTTTGCCTCTTACAAGATTGAGGGAGACAAATTGACCATCGGAACAATCGGCTCCACGGAGAGGTATTGTCCCGGCGCAGGCATCATGGATGCGGAATATCAATATCTCGCAGCTCTGGGACGGGTCTCCTCCTTCACCGGTGATCAGGAGCAGCTACAACTGCTCTCCGCTGAGGGGCAGACCCTTCTCACTTTTAAGGTCCCACAGGAATCCGTAGGTCTGGCTAATCCGGCCTCGGTCTATTGCGAGGAAGAGGGCGGCCAGGTAGAGATTCGGGATGAGGAGAACGGCCAAGCGGGCTACTGCGTCTTCCCCGACGGCAGCGAGTGCGAGGAATGGGCTTTCTTCCGAGGTGAATGTACTCCATAGTGACCAAAAAACCGGGATTTTACATGTTAGCCCTAAAATCCCGGTTTTTATACAGTGGACTTGACTTTAGACTTTAGACTTTGGATTTTGGACTAACTTCTGCACCACCCGCACCCGCTCTTTGATGACCTCTTCATCCAACGTCAAGAGCACGCGGTCACGCATAACCGGCCGGCCATTGATGAAAACGGTTCGCACATCGCTCCGGTTGGCGGCATAGACCAGGTGCGAGTAAATGTCGTACCGGGGCAGCGCATGGAGAGCGTCTAAATCCACCACGATGAGATCGGCCAATTTGCCCACCTCCAACGAGCCGATCTCTGCTTGCAAACCCAGGGCGCGAGCACTGCCGGAGGTCGCCATCCGCAACACCTCACGCGCGGGAAGTACGGTAGGGTCCTCATGCACGCCCTTCTGCAAGAGCGCAGCGGTGCGCATCTCGCCCCACATATCCAGGTCGTTATTGCTCGCCGCGCCATCGGTACCCAGCCCGACCGGCACGCCGGCGGCCAAGAGCGCGGGGACGCGGGCGATGCCCGATCCCAGCTTGAGATTGGATTCGGGACAGTGAACGACCGCCGCGCCACGTTCCGCCAGCAACGCGATCTCATCATCCCGTAGATGTACCCCATGCGCCAAGAGTGTACGCGGGCCCAGCAGCCCTAACTCGTCCAGGAGCTCCACCGGCGTCTGGCCGTAACGCTCCTGCACCAGCGCCACTTCAGCCGCCGTCTCCGCCGCGTGAGTCACAAATTGCGCCTCGTATTCAGCCGCCAGATCGCGGCATTGCGCCAACAATTTCGGCGGCACAGTGTAGGTGGAATGCGCCTGCACTGCGAGCGAAATCAGCGGATCATTCCGGTAATGGTTGAGGTACTCGCGCGCCAGCCGCATCCGATTTGCAGGCGAGATACCATCCGGCCCCACGAAATCCAAAAAGGATGGCCCGTTTTGCAACCTGAACCCCACCTCAAGGGCGACCTCCGTAACCACATCTCGATGCCAGTACATATCGGAGACGGTGGTCGTGCCACTGCGCAACATCTCGGCAAAGGCCAACTGAGCGCCCACACGCACATTTTCCGCGGTAGCGTAAGCTAGTTCCAGCTTCCAAATACGCGCCAGCCACGCTTCCAGGGGCAGGTCATCCGCCACCCCACGAAAGATGGTCATCGGGATATGCGAGTGTGCGTTGACGAGGCCCGGCATAACCACGGCGCCGCTCACGTCCAGCGTCTCGACCGGCTCCACCGCCGCCGCCACCTCCGCGCGGGGGCCGACGGCCACAATCTCAGCGCCGCGCACGGCGACGGCTCCCTCCTCAAATTGCCGGCCGGCCTTATCCAGGGTGAGCACTAGGCCACCCGTGAGCAACCAATCAACTTTAGAACGTCTTTCCATCATCCCTCCTCTAAAAATAGCAAATGGCAAATCTGCTCAATCTGCTGATTAATTTTCATTATCGTTGGTGTGGCGTCCCCTATAGGGACTCCTTTCAATAATGGGTCTCTGGGACTTGGCAGGGTAAGTACCCTGCGACGTAAATTTTTCACCACAGATTACCCGGATTACACTGATTTTTTACTTTTTTCCGTGCTAATCCGTGAAATCCGTGGTTAATTTTAACTCGACCCCGCGAATTCCCAAAGAGCATCAATGATAATGAAAGGAGCGGGCCGGGTACCCGGCCCGCTCTGCCAAGACTCGCGCAGATTTTCACAGATAAAACCAAAAAATCAGCGTTTATCAGCGTTCATCTGCGTCCAAAAATATCTAGAACTCTTCAACCTCTTCCACAAACAATTCTTTGCCGGAGAGCATGAAACTGGCCGCCACAATCAAGAGGAGGAAGGGCAAGACGCCTAACCAGACTCCCACTTTGGCCGCCTCGCCGGCGCCAAACTGGAAGAGTTCCTGGCCATAGAGACCGGTGGAGATGCCCAACCCGATAATCAGACCACCCAACGAGCCGACGATCATCAAAATCGCGCCAATCTCTTTGGCGAAGCCGTCAGCGACATCGTCCACGTCCATGATATCGGTCCAGAGCAGGCCCCAACGTTTGATGCGCGGGTAGAGCAAGAGGAGCAGTGGCGGGCCGAGGATCAGCTCAGCGGCGAAGTTGTTCAAGGTGATGATGATGCCCAATGCCGCAAAGGGAACCATGCCCATCAGATCAAGATACCAGGCGATGACGACGCCACATGCGGTGGCAGCCACAAACGCAATGATAACGTAAGCCGCGAACTTACGCCAGGTATTGGTGTTCGGCGAGAGATCGTCTTTCGGCACCAGGTTGAGCGTGCCCCACATCTTGTAAGGGATAAAACCCAGGAAGAAGTTCCCGAAGAAGCCGAAGATGCTGCCCCAGCCCAGCGTGCCGCCGAAGAGATCGCCAATAGTGTTACCAATAGCCGCGCCCCAAGCGCCGGCAGGCCCAAAGAGCAGACCGAAGAGGATGGGGAAGACGTTCGCCGGCCGCACTTCAGTAATGCCGGGGATGAGCGGGATGCCGCCTTTGAAGACAATGAGCAGCGCGGCGTAGATGGCCGCAGAGAGGGAGACCAAAATAATCATCTGAGTGTATTTCCACATCGTGCCAACTTCTTTCATCGCAATAACCTCCATATATAAATTAGATAATTAGTCACGCTTAAAATTAACTGCTATCACATTTTTTCTGGACACCTCCTTTGCGAATGGCAAATGGCGCAGAGAGAAAAGAGAAGGGAGAAGAAGGACACGGTAACTCACGTCACCGGCGGGTGGATGACGTGGGCAGCCATCTTACAGTTACATTTTACTGGCAACGGGGATTGATGCAAGACGGCGCTGAAGAGTGCCAGTAACGCTCTCTCGGTAGCTTCCAGACCACGCACGATCTCCAGTTTCTCCTCCAGGCCGGCGCCCCAGTTGATGGAGAGGGCCACCGCCGCGTAGTGCAAACCCAACTCGCGCGCCAACGACGCTTCGGGCACGCCCGTCATGCCGACGACATCGCCGCCCAACTGCGCGTACATCCGCACCTCCGCCGCCGTCTCGAAGCGCGGGCCGTCGGTGCAGACGTAAGTGCCCTGGGAGACCAATTCGAGGCCATGTTCCGCAGCCAGAGCCAGCAACTGCGCGCGCAGCGCGGGGCAGTAGGGATTGGTCATCTCAGTATGCACCAGCCCGGAGTCACCGCCATCAAAGAATGTCCCCGCGCGGCCTTGCGTAAAATCAATGAACTGATCCAGCACCACCAGCGCGCCCGGCGGGATGCCGGTATGCAGAGAACCGACGGCAAAAGTAGCCAGCACGCGCTCCACGCCCAATTGCGCCAACGCCTTGAGGTTGGCGCGGTAGTTGATACGATGCGGCGGCACCGTATGGTTCGTTCCGTGGCGCGGCAAGAAAATCAACTCTGCCAGCTCACCTTGCCCGCGATAGAGCGGCACCACGCCGTAAGGCGTCACTACCACCTCCTGCAATAATCTCGCTCCCAACTGCCGGTCGAATCCGGTCCCGCCAATAATCGCACCGTGCATCTTTCCCCTCCACCTTTGGTCTATAAACAGAATTTGGACGCAGATAAACGCTGATTTTTTGGTATCTTCTCAATAATCTGGGGGAGCTCGGGCCGGTCTCCCGACCGTGCCCGCCTCCAACGCTCTGGCGGCTCGGTCTCTGGCAAGAGCAGTTCCTGCAGGAGACCGGCCACAGCTACTAGTCTCAGAAACGAATCAAGCCGTCGATCATCCCATACCCGGCGAATTTGAAGTACGTGGTGACCACAAAAAGCACTGCCAGCACCGCCATGACCATGTAGTCCTGCCGCCTGAACTGGGGTTCCAAGTAGAAGGTGCGTTCTTCGCGGGCGCCGAAACCTTTGGCCTCCAGCGCCATGGCAAAGGTATTGGTGCTGCGGATGGTGGAAATGAAGACTGGAATGAGCAACGGGATATATTTGCGAATCCGCTCAATGACATTGCCGCCGTCCAGATCCAGGCCGCGACTGCGTTGTGCCTGCGCGATGGTCTGGGTGGTGCTGGCAATCGTCGGCACCAGACGCAACGCGGTGGAGATAGCGAAACCTACGCGATAGGGCAGCCCCAATTTGATCATCCCGATCACCAATTCCTCGTTGCGGGTCGTGCTCAGCAGATTCATCCCAGCGGTGATCAGCGAGAGCATCACTAGCGTGCGCGCGATGCTATATTTCACCGCCTCAACCTCGAAGATCCAGAAAAGCGGGGTCTCCCCGCCGGAGAAGAGCGTCCACATCACCAAACTGGAAACGGTCATCACGAAAAAGATGTACCGCAGACGCTTGAGGTTGCTCAACGCATGCGCCAGCCAACCCCAGAAGAGAATCAACGCGCTCAACGGCAAGACCCAGAGCGGATTGTAAAAATAGAGTATCAAAACAAACGAGGTGAGGAGCACAAAGAGCTTAGTGCGGGGGTCTAGCCGGTGAACAAACGTATCCAAATCCAGATAGATTTCAGCATCCATTATTCAGCCCCTCCTGCCGCGCCTGCCGTACAATATACAAGTTCCTCCAGAGAAAGCAACGTCTTGCCCAGACGGTTGGCGAAAGTGACATCCTGCGGCGGACGCAAGTAAGCCTCCCGTAACTCCTCCTCGTGCGCGAAGACCTCGCGCGTGGTACCTTGCAAGAGCACTTGCCCCTCCTTCATCACATAGACGCGGTGCGCGTACTCCGCCACCACCCATATATGATGGGTCACAAAGATGATCGTGCTGCCCGCCTCGTTAAGCCCTTTGACCAGTTCCATCATGCTGCGCTGCTCCAAATGATCCAGTCCCGTGGTCGGCTCATCCAAAATCAGCACCTCCGGCTTGATCGCCAACACCGAAGCCACCGCAACGCGCTGCCGCCCGCTCTTCGTCATGCTAAAGGGGTCTTCCTCTTCCGTG
>JAYELZ010000151.1:0-13738 GCA_034717835.1 Chloroflexota bacterium | reverse complement strand
CTTGGTCGATTAGTCGATTGGTCAAATAGTCGTTAGTCAGCCGAAGCTTGTTGGCACATTCTAACTAATAGCTGTGGCCGATCTCCTGAGCGTGCCAGCTGGAAGGAGCACAAATGGAAATGCTGCGCTAACGCTAACACCTTGGTTCTGCAGCAGACTTTAGACTTTTGGCTGATGACTTTAGACTTATTTTCAGAGGAGGTAACCGTGCGAGAAGAGAGGACTAATTTACTGGTGGGGCTGTTGCTTATCGTGGGCGGAACGTTGCTTTTGCTCGTCAACCTGAATGTTATTCCGGTAGGTTTGACCTGGCTCTGGGCTGGACTTTCTGGCTTCGCGGGGTTGGGATTCTGGTTTCATTACTTGACCCATCACGCACATTGGTGGCCGGTGATTCCGGGGATGAGTTTGCTGGGGTTAAGCGCGGCGCATATTCTGAAAGCACTTTTCTTTGTGCCGGGGGAGTGGGGCGGAGCCATTTTCTTGGTCGCTCTCAGCTCAGCGTTTTGGACAATCTACCTCGTTACCGGTAGCCGGGAGTGGTGGGCTATCATCCCCGGTGGAGTGCTTTTGGCTGTCGCTGCTACCACTGGATTTTCCACGCTTCTGCCGGGCGACGCTGACGCTGGCCTCTTGATGTTGGGGATCGCGCTGACCTTCGTCTTGGTCTATCTGCTACCCTCGCCGGGTGCGCGTAAACGGTGGGCTTTGATTCCCGCCGGCGCGTTGGTCGTCATCGGACTCGCGTTAGCCGCTTCCGCAGTCGCTGCCCTTCGCTACCTCTGGCCCGGGGCCTTGATCTTGGTAGGCGTTTACGCCATCTTACGCTCGTTCCGCCGCGAGTGAGACCGTCCCCCTAATCCCCAATTCCTAGTCCCTAACCCAGCTACCGTACAGTTTGCTAAAGGTAAGGTATAAGGTGCATGACAAGCGGAGCGGCAGCTCAAGCATGCGCAAGCCGATACGGAAAATGCGACGATCAAAGTCAAGCGAGCTAAGCGGAGGAAATGCCTCAAATGGCTGCTTTCCAGAGCAACCCCCAATTTGATTTGCGAGTTTTGGCGTTAATTCCCGCTTATAATGAGGCCGAGCGGCTGGGAGCAGTGGTAGAAAAGAGCGCGAGGTATCTACCGGTCTTGGTGGTGGATGATGGTTCGGATGATGAGACGGCGGCCACTGCTAAAGCCGCTGGGGCCACGGTGCTGCGTTATACTCCCAATCAAGGGAAGGGCGTCGCGTTACGCACTGGTTTTCAATGGGCCTTAGCGGCGGATTACGAGGCTGTGCTCACCCTGGACGCGGATGGGCAGCACGACCCGGCGGAGATCCCCAAATTTTTGCAGAGTTATGCCGTACAGATTGCTGATCTGATCATCGGGGCGCGATCATTTCGGGAGATGCCTTTGACGCGCCGCATAGCCAATTCCGTGGGGTGCTGGTTGCTCTCTTGGGCCTTAGGGCACCAGGTGCGTGATAATCAATCCGGATATCGACTCATCAGCCGGCAGTTGCTGGAGAAGCTTCTGGATAGCTCAGAGCACGGGTTTGAGTTTGAGGTGGAGATGCTGGTTACTTGTCTGGTAGCTAAATTGCGCTTGGCTTGGGTTCCCGTTCGCACCATCTACGCTGGCGAAAGCAGCCATATTGTCCCCTGGCCACATGTGCGCAACTTCTTGTGGATGGTCTGGCAAACCCGGCGCCGGGTCAAGGAAGAAATGGTGGCGTAACTGCTTTGCAATGGTCTATTTCTTTATCGCTTGTATAATAAATGAAGAGTTGTAAAATGATTATTGTAGTAGGGGATTATGTATTTAAGTGAAGGGAGGAGGGATCTGATGATTCGGAGATTTACCACGGTAGTTGTGATAGCGTTGCTGGTGATGCTTTTACCGTTTGCGGCTTGTAATCGTTCAGCTGCTCCAGATGCGGTGGGGGAGTTGGCGAATGAAGATGAACTTATGCAGCAAGCTGCTTCCGAGGCCGATTCGCCCGTTGCGCCGCCAACCACAGCGCCGACGGAGGAACCGACTGCCGAGCCGACAGAAGAACCAACTATCGAGCCGACTGCCGAGCCGACAGAAGAACCAATTGCCGAGCCGACTGTCGAGCCGACAGAAGAGCCAACTGTTGAGCCGACAGAAGAGCCAACTGTTGAGCCGACTGCAGAAGCGCCTGTAGCTATTCCTGGTGAGCATGTAGTGCAACCTGGCGAAAACCTTTTCCGCATTGCGTTGCGGTATGGAACCACGGTCGAGTCACTAGCTCAGGCGAACGGTATTACCAATCCTACGCTGATCTACGTAGGACAAGTTCTGAAGATTCCTGGTGGTACAGCTGCTCCTGCTGCGCCAATGACCACGGAAACCGTGCATGTAGTGCAACCTGGCGAAAACTTGTTCCGTATCGCGTTGAATTTTAATATGGATTTCTATTATCTGGCACGTTACAACGGGATTACTAACCCCGCGTTGGTTTATGCTGGGCAAGCGATCAACATTCCCGCTCATTGAACTTGCGAGAGATTGTCAGTTTGAATAATCCTCACGTGCGACGGGTGCAGGCGCTTTTGCGCGGCACCCGTCGCCGTTTGCGTGAGGGATTGATGGTGATAGAGGGCTTGCGCCTGGTGCGCGAGGCGGTGTGCTCTGCGCAAAAGATCACCTGGGGGTTTTATACCGCCGATTTTCTGGCGGATGAACGGGGCGCGGCCTTAGTTCAACAGTTGCAGGAGCTGCGTTGTTCGAGCTGGCAGGTGACGCCAGAGGTCTTGTCTGCGCTCTCTGATACGGAGTCGCCACAGGGAATTGTGGCGGTGTTGCCGCCGCCGCAGTTGCCATTAATTCCAGATCCAGGTTTGACTTTGATTCCCGACCAAATCCGTGATCCCGGCAATCTGGGGACAATCTTCCGCACTGCCTGGGCTGCTGGCGTGAAGCAGCTCTTATTGCCGCCCGGTTGCGTTGATCCCACCAATCCCAAAGTGCTCAGAGCTGGGATGGGCGGACATTTCTACCTCCCGTGGCGAAAAGCTGCTTGGGAAGAAATCGTCTCGATGGTGGCGCAGGATGAAGCGTGTTGGCTGGCAGAAGTGCGTGGAGGGCTAGCTTACGACCGCGTGGATTGGGCGGGTGCGGTCACGCTCATCATTGGTGGCGAGGCTGCGGGCGCCAGCCGGCAGGCGCGGGAATTAGCGGCGGGGCAGCATGTCTACATCCCGATGGCGCAAGGGGTGGAATCGCTCAATGCAGCGGCGGCCACCGCGATATTGCTTTTTGAGGCGCGACGGCAACGTGGATTGTCCCAGGGGGAGTACGGGGTTTCTACTTAGCTGTGGTTGGCTCTGGGCTGTGATGACCTCCGCTTTCTACTAGAAAGTGGAGGTCTTTTTGTAACTGTGTCAGGATTTCTCCATGATCAAAGGCCAACGTGGGCAACTCATCCCACGGCCACCAGCGAGCCTCGGCGGCATCATCGCCGGCCTGCAGGCGCGGGCTGCCGTTTAGCTCTCCCCAGAAGACCGCCGAGATGGTCCAGCCACATGGATCGCGTCCTGGCTCCTCAAAAGTGGCGAACTGGGTTAGTGAGACTTCTTGCAAGCCGGTTTCCTCGTACAACTCGCGGCGAGCTGCGGCGACTAGCGTCTCTTTAATTTGGGACGCAGATTGGCGCAGAAAAACGCAGATTTTTTAGGTTTTCCCTGGAAAAGTATTTTTTATCTGCGTCCCATTTTTGGAGCTGGCAGGTAGCTAGATCACAGAATCAACGCTGCCAGCCGGTCAACATCTTTCTTGATGATTTTCAAGCTCGCTACCCAGAAATCGGGGGTGCGGATGTCGATATCGAAGCGCGCGGCGAGTTCAGCGGCTTCTCCCATACCGGTGGAGGCCAGCAGATCATCGTAGTTTGCTTTGAAAGTGTCTGGGTCTGCTTGATAGCGCGCATAGAGGCCCAGGCTGAAGAGTTGTCCGAACATATAGGGGAAGTTGTAGAAAGTGCTCTCATAGTAGTGTGCTTTGACGGCCCACATGTAGGGATGCAGGAATTCCGTATCCAGGCCGTCGCCATAAGTGGCGCGTTGCGCCTCCACCATGAGTTGGCAGAACTCAGCGGCGGAGAGCTCGCGTTCTTGGCGTCTAGCGAAGACTTCTTGTTCGAAGATAAAGCGACTGGTGATGTCCAGCGTCACTTGGAGCGAGTCTTGTAAGGAGGCCTCGATGATGGCGAGCTGTTCTTGCCGGTTGGCTTTTTCCAACGCGGCTTCCCGCACAATGATCTCGCAGAAAGTGCTGGCGGTTTCGGCCAGAGTCATGGGGGTGTTGCGCTGGGTGTAGCTGCACTCCGCGCGTCGCAGGTTGTGATAAGCGTGCCCCAACTCGTGGGCCAGGGTTCCCATGCCACCGTAAGCGGGTTGATAGTTGGCCAGGATACGCGATTCCCCTTTGCGCAGCCACATGCAGAACGCGCCACTGCTCTTGCCCGCTCGCGGTTCTGCGTCAACCCAGCCTTCGGTAAAGGCTCGGTTTGCCAGCGCGGCCAGTTGCTCCGAGTAGCTGGCGAAGTGGGTGAGAATGAATTGTTGAGCCTTGTCAAATTCCCATTGCTCTTCACTCTTACCCAGCGGGGCGAAGAGATCGTACCAGGCTAATTTGGGGACGCCTAGCCCGCGCGCTTTGATCTTGAGGTAGCGGCGCAGTTCGGGGAAAAACTCGCGCGAGGCGGTCAGCATGGCATCTAAGGTGTGACGGTCGATATTATTGTTGAAGAGCGCCACAGCTAGTGGCGTCTCCCAGCCGCGCCGTTTCGATAATGTCAGCATTTCGCCCTTGATGCTGTTGAGCGCCGCGGCGATGGGCAGGGCATTTGCTTCCCAGGCAACGAGTTCGGCATCGTAGGCGCGGCGACGCACTGCCCGGTCGGGATCATAGGCTAAATTGCGCACGGCGGTGAGGGGGAGCGTCTGTTCCTCGCCCCCTAACTCCAGCGAGACATTGATCTGGGAAGTGACGTTGCTGTAGAGTTTTACCCAGGCTGAACCGCCGGTCAGCTGTAGATCGGAAGCTAACGCTTCCTCTGCCGGTGACATTTGATGTTGGGCTTGGATAGCGGCTTTGCGGAGCGCGAAGGCGTGCTCTGCGGCCAGCTTGGAGTTGGCAATGAGTCCCTCCACGTCGGCCAGCGAACCGATCCAGGCGGTGAAGCGCGTTGCTAGTCGGGAGAAGCGAACTAATTGCTGTTGCAAGCGGCTGAGATAAGCTTGCGCGGTCTCATTGCGGGAGTCAGTGCTGATGAAGCTATAGATGTATGCTTCGAGTGTGTGGAGTTGTGCGCCGAGGGCGTTAAACTCCGTCAAAGATTTCTCAAAGATGGTACGAGTCTCTGCATTCACCTCCAAGGGTGACTCGCGCAGCATGATGCCGTGCTCGTCAAATTGGGCGCTCAGATTATCAATAGCTTGGACGCCACCATCAAGGTCGGCTTGGAATTCGGAGGAATCCAGGCCGGGATAGACGGCGCTCATATCCCAATGTGGCAGTTGCGTAGTTGCTGGGTTCATTTTGGCCCCCTCTTCTAAAAATGAGTCAAAGGTCACAAGTCTAAAGTCACAGGTCTAAAGTCTGCTTTCTGTGCAAATATGCATCCAAAATTAAGAGTGTCAGGAAACTAAGTTCCTAAACGCTAATGGCTAACCGCTAAACGCTAACGGCTAATTTTTACCCAATCTCTTTCACGCTCGACTCTACGATATTCAACGCGGCATCGATCTGCTCGGCGGTCACGTCCAGGAGCGGGCGGAAGCGAATGGAGCGAGGGCCACAGGTGAGGGTGTAGAGGCCATTTTCAATCATGGTTTGGCGTAGCTTGCCACGGATGGTGCCATTAGGGAGATCAAAGGCGGTCATCAGGCCGCGCCCACGCGCGTTGCTTACCAAATCCGAGTGAGCAGCAATGGTTTCTAACCCCGTGAGCACGCGAGTGCCCATCTGCGCCGCATTATCTACCAGTTTTTCTTCTTCGATGATTTCCAAGTAGCGTTGGGAGCGTACCATGTCCGTCAAGTTGCCGCCCCAGGTAGAGTTGAGCCGGCTGGATTCCTGGAAGACGTTGTTTTCAGCCTGGTCAATGCGCGGCCCGGCGATGATGCCGCAGACCTGCGATTTCTTGCCGAAGGCAATGATGTCTGGCAAAATTCCACTGTGTTCTATCGCCCACAGCTTGCCGGTAAGCCCCATGCCAGATTGCACTTCGTCTACTATAAAGAGGAACTCGTGTTCATCCGCCAGCCGGCGCAACTCACGCAAGAACTCCAGGCGGAAATGGTTGTCGCCGCCTTCGCCCTGAATCGGTTCAATGATGAGCGCGGCGATATCACCGGGATACTGTTGGACGGCCTGCTCTATCTGCGAGATGGCGATCTGCTCGGCCAGTTTGACGGCGGCCAATACCTCGTTCGTGACGGGGAAACTCAACTTGGGATTGAGCACGCGCGGCCAATTAAATTTGGGGAAGTGGATATGTTTCCGGGGGTCGGTGGTGTTGGTCAATGAGATGGTGTAGCCGGCCCGCCCATGGAAGGCCTCCTTGAAATGGATTACCTGGCTGCCCCAACCATCTAAGCGATAGTCCCACTTGGAGTTGCCCATGGCCTGCACGTTAGCTAGATTGCGCCGGAACTTCCAATCGAAGGCGACCTTGAGCGCGTTTTCTACAGCCAACGCGCCGCCGCTGATGAAGAAGAGGTGCGGCATGGAGGCGGGCGTCGCCACACGTTTGAAGGTAGCGACGAAATCGGCCAGGAAAGTAGTATAGACATCGGAGTTGGTAGGTTTGCTGATGGCCGAGAGGGTGAGTTTCTCCAAGAATTCCGGTTCGTGCATCCGGGGATGGTTATGTCCCACGGGTTGACTGGCGAAGTAGCTGAAGAAATCGAGATACTCACGCCCGGTCAGGGCATCGACCAGGTAGCTACCGTGCGAACGTTGTAGATCAACTACGATGGGTTCGCCGTCGGCTAGCATAACTTCGTTAAGTGTCCGATGGACTTTTGTTGGTTGCATTTCTCCTCCGTTTGGTTAGAGTGTAATTAGAATAATTGGGTTAGAGATACGTTCACCTAACATCATAGTGTAACGTTAGAGTACCATCGACGCAAGTTATTTCTTTATGCTTGCAAGCGGTTATTGTTCCTATCTTTTAAGGGTTGATTATATTGAAAAGATGTTTTGCCACAAAGGCGCTAAGACGCTAAGAAAAAATAAATTTTTTCTTGAAGGCTGATTTATAATTTTTTAATCTGCGAGCGTAGCCTGCGTTTATCTGCGTCCCTATTGACTTTTTTTGCTAAAGGAAGGTTTTGGGCTATGATTGGTGGGTAGCTAGCCGGATCAGTAGCGCTTTAGCGACACCGGCTTATATTCCACTCTTTTAAGGAGGATATTGATGTTAGTTACAAGTAAAGAACTGTTATTGGATGCCCAAAAGAATGGTTACGCAGTAGGAGCTTTTAACACCAACAATCTGGAGATCACCCACGCGATTATTCGCGCGGCGGAGGTCAAGCAAGCGCCGGTCTTGATACAGATTTCATCTGGCGCGCTGCGCTACGCGGGATTGTACTTCTTGCCCATGATTGTGCGCCAGGCTGCCAAACTTGCCAGTGTGCCGGTAGCAGTGCATCTGGATCATGGGCCAGATTTTAAGACGGTGATGCAATCGTTGAGCGTAGGCTTTACTTCCATCATGCGCGATGCTTCTAAACTCCCTTATGAGGGGAACGTGGCCGAGGTGCGCAAAGTAGTGGAGGTTTGCCACGCTATTGATGTCCCGGTGGAGGCGGAGATCGGACGGTTGGTAGGAGAGGAAGGGCACGTGGTCGTCAGCGATCGCGATGCCGCGATGAGCGACCCGGCGGAGTGCGTGCGCTTTGTGGAAGATGCGGGCTTTGATTTCTTGGCCGTGGCGATTGGCAACGCGCATGGTTTCTACAAGGGCGAACCGAAGTTAGACTTCGACCGCTTGGAAGCGATTCGTGACGCGGTTTCTGTGCCGCTGGTTTTGCATGGCGCTTCCGGCATCCCCGATTATCAGATCACCAAAGCCGTGGAACTTGGCATCAGCAAGATCAACATTGATACCGAGATTCGCAATGCCTTCGCGCAGACCGTGAAGCAGTTCCAGGTTGATAACCCTGACCAGATCGATCCCCGCAAGATCCTTGCCCCGGCGATGGACGCGATGCAGCAGATTGTCGAGCATAAGATCGATATTTTCCGCAGTGCCGGGCGGGCGTAGTTGGTGCATTAAGTAGCAAGCAACAGTTTAGTAGGCTACACGGCTAGCTGAGACCCGGAGGGTGTCCTCACCCTGCGGGTCTTAATTGGAGGCGACGCAGATGAATATCGTTCTATTATCTCCTTATTTCCCGGATAATTTCTACAACTTCGCGGTGGCGTTACGCCGTTTAGGGGGCAATGTTTTGGCTATCGGCGCTGATTCTTATCAGCAGCTGCGCCCGGAGTTACGTGACGCGCTGACCGAATATTACCGCGTTGATAAATTGCACGATTATGACCAGTTGGTGCGGGCTTGTGGCTATTTTACGCACCGCTACGGGAAATTAGACCGGTTTGAATCTCACAATGAGCACTGGTTGGAGACCGACGCGCGCCTCCGCACCGATTTTAATCTCCCGGGGCCGAAGAGCCAGGAGCTGGCGCCGGTCAAGTACAAATCGAAGATGAAGCGGGTCTTTGTGCAGGCCGGCATCCAGGTGGGCCGGGGCATCGTGGCGCGTACTCCGGTAACTGCACGGCAGTTTATTGAGGAGGTCGGTTATCCGGTAGTTGCCAAACCCGATAACGGGGTGGGGGCCGCAGCGACTTACAAAATCAACAATGTTGAGGAGCTGGCGCGGTTCTTCGCCGAGAAGCCGGAGTCGGATTATTTTATGGAAGAATTTATCTCTGGCGATCTCTACTCCTTTGATGGTCTGGTAGATCAGGATGGCAAAATTGTCTTCTACACGGTGCATTTTTTCAATCAAGGGATTATGGAAGTCGTTAACCAACAGTTGGACATGTACTATTACTCCTTGCGTGAGATTCCGGCGGATCTGAAAGAGGCTGGGTTCCGTACGGTTGAGGCTTTCGGCTTGCGGGAGCGGTTCTTCCACATTGAATTTTTCCGCCGTGAGGATGGTCTGGTGGCGCTGGAAATCAACATGCGGCCTCCGGGCGGGCTGACCATGGATATGTTCAACTACGCTAATGATATCGACCTCTATCAGGAGTGGGCGAACATTGTGGTAACCCAGCGTTTCGAGTCCCCCTACACGCGCCCCTATCATTGCGCTTATGTAGGACGCAAAGGGCACCTCAACCACCGACTCTCGCATGAGGAGATCCTGCGCACTTACGCAGAACTCATTGTACACCATCAGGATATCAACCCGGTGTTGGCGCCGGCGATTGGAGAATATGGTTATCTGCTCCGCTCGCCGGATGTGGTGCGCTTGCAAACGGCGATTGCGGGGATAGTGGCGCTGCGATGAATGTTGAATACCACAAGTGGTGGACTGTCAGGTTGAACCGGGATATGGAGTTCAAGGTCTACGGACATGCCGGCAAGCCGGTGGTGGTTTTCCCTTCGGCCAGAGGAACCTTTTACCAGTTTGAAGATTTCGGAATGGTAGAGGTACTAAATGAGTTCATCGAGGCGGGCAAAATCCAACTCTATACGGTCTCCAGTAATGATAACGCGGCCTGGCTGGCTGAGGATTGGATCAGTTTGCCGGATAGGGGCTGGAATCATCAGCAGTATGATAGTTATGTTATGGAGGAAGTGGTTCCCTTCATCCGTACACATAATGGTTCTGGGCAGAACTTTATAGCTACCGGGTGTAGCATGGGCGCGTATCACGCGGCGAATTTCTTCTTCCGCCATCCAGATGTCTTTGATACGGTGATCGCTCTCAGTGGTCTCTATGGCCCGCACCATTTTGTGGGGGATTACTTTGATGAGCATGTCTATTTTAACTTCCCGTTGCTCTATCTGGCTAACTTAACCGCTCCCTGGTATCTGGAACGCTATCGGGCCAGTGAAATCATCATCTGCTCAGGGCAGGGGGCTTGGGAGGAAGACGGGTTGGTGGAGATGCGTGCTCTAGAGGGCATTCTCAAGGAACTCCAGGTGCCCGCTTGGTTCGATTATTGGGGCTACGACGTCAACCACGATTGGCCCTGGTGGCGGAAACAACTGCCTTATTTTGTGAAGAAGGTTTTCGATTTTTGACCTTTGACTTTAGACTTTCGACTTTAGACTTATTTTCATAGGAGAACAAACCATGCAATTAACCGTCCGCGATAACATTGTCGCCCTTATCTCTGCCGGGATGCGGCAGGCTCAGGCCGCCGACGCGCTACCGGCATTTGAAATTCCTCCCGCCGTCCCCGTAGCTCCCAGCCAACACGCCGCGCACGGTGATTATGGCTCGCCAGTCTGCATGGGCTTGGCGCGGGTCTTGCGTCGCGCGCCTATACAGATCGCTCAAGCTATCGCCCCGCATATTCCGCAGGTTGATTTTATCTCTCAGGTGGAGGTGTCGCCGCCAGGCTATCTCAATTTCACCCTGGATAAGAGCTGGTTGGCGCAGCAGGCGCCGGTGATCTTGGCCGCCGGGGAGAGTTGGGGCAATCTGGAGCGAGAAGCGAGCGAACGGGTGCAGGTCGAGTTCGTGAGCGCGAATCCCACCGGCCCGCTGACCGTCGGTGCGGCGCGTAACGCGGTGCTGGGCGATGCGTTGGCCTCAGTCTTGGACGCGGCCGGTTACGCTGTGGAGCGCGAGTATTACGTCAATGATCACGGCTCCAAATCCCGCAAGCTGGCCGTGAGCATTTACCTGAGCTACGCGGAGCTCTGGGGGGCACCGGTGGAGCTGGATGAGCCGATCTATCCGGGCGACTATATCGCAGAGCTGGCGGAGGAGCTCCAAGCGGAGGCGGGGCGACGTTATCTGGCTATGGAGCGCGATGCGGCCCTTGCCGAGATCATGGAGTGGGGTATCCAGCGCGTCTTAGCGGGGGTGGAGGCGGACCTGGCGCAGCTGCGCATTCACTTTGATAGCTGGCGGCACGAACGTTCCTTCTACACGGGTGAGCCATCGCTCTTTGAGCAGCAGCTATGCCGTCTCCGTGAAACCGGTCACATCGTGGAGAAGGATGGCGCGACCTGGTTCACGCATCCCGATTTGGAAAAGGACGCTGTGCTGGTGCGTTCCGCCGAGGTGATCGCCGATCCGGAGAGTCGCCCGACCTACCTGGCTTCGGATATCTGCTATCTCTGGGATAAACTGGTGCTGCGCGACTTTGATCGCGCCATCTACGTCTGGGGCGCGGATCATCATGGCGACGTGCCGCGCGTCGAGGCAGCGGCGCAGGCATTGGGAATAGCGCCAGAGCGCGTGATGCTTATCCTCTACCAACTGGTGACGATGCGGCGCGGGGAGCAGGCATTGCGCATGTCCAAGAGCTCTGGGGAGTTCGTCACGTTGCGTGAGGTGATTGAGGAGGTGGGTGCGGATTCCATCCGCTATATGTTGCTGACGCGCACCGCCGATGTGACGATGGACTTTGACCTGGAATTGGCGGTGGAGCAATCCGACCGCAACCCGGTCTTCTACGTCCAATACGCGCATACGCGCATTGCGGGAGTCTTGCGTCACGCCGCCGAGCAGGGTTGGCCGGCGGAGGTCCTGGGTGATCCCGCGTTGCTCACCCAGCCCAGCGAGCTGGCGTTGCTCCGCAAGATGGTGGCTTTCCCAGAGATGATCGCTCTTGCGGCCAACAACCTGGCTCCCCATCATCTCCCCAATTACGCCTCCGAACTGGCAGCTCTCTTTCATGCTTTCTACCATAATTGCCATATCGTCTCCTCTGACCCTGCCGGCGCGGAGTTGACCCGTGCGCGCCTCATGTTGGCCCGCACCGCGAAAGTTGTTTTGGCGCGCGTGTTGCACCTGATGGGTATGGCTGCGCCGGAGAGAATGTAGGGAGTTAGTCAAGTAGTCAAGTAGTCAAGTAGTCAGATAGTCGGGTGGTCAAGTAGTCAGATGGTCGGGTAGGTAGTCGATAGTCGGGCTTTTGGCTAATGGCTAAAAACTAGCTGCTAACGACTACCCGACTAACGACTACCCGACTAACGGACTACCCGACTAACGGACTACCCGACTGACGACTACCCGACTAAAATGGAGGAAATATGAAGTTAGTTATTGGTTCAGATCACGGTGGCTATGAGCTCAAAGAGGTGGTGAAGGATTACTTGCTGGAACACGGTCACGGGGTTCACGACCAGGGAACCCACGATGGTGAGGTCTCGGTCGATTACCCGGATTACGGGCGCGCGGTGGCCGAGGACGTGGTGGCGGGGAAGTGCGATTTCGGTATCGTTATCTGTGGGACGGGCATCGGCATCTCCATCGCCGCGAACAAGGTGCATGGGATACGGGCCGCGCTCTGCACCGATCCCTACATGGCGCGGATGGCGCGGATGCACAACGACGCCAACATCCTGGCGCTGGGTGGACGGGTGGTCGGCCCCGGTCTGGCGCTGGCCATCGTGGCCGCGTTTCTGGAGGGTGAGTTCGCGGGCGGACGGCACGCGCGGCGCGTTGGCAAAATCATGGCGCTAGAGAGTTAATGTCAAAAGCGCAGATCTATCTGGCTGATAGCCGTCTCATGCCGGAGGTGGCGGATGAGAGTGTGCCGTTAATCGTCACCTCGCCGCCCTACTACGCCATCAAGGATTACGACGTGGAGGGGCAGCTCGGCTATGGGCAGAGTCTCCATGAGTATCTCCGGGGCCTCTATCGCGTGTGGCGGGAATGTTACCGTGTCCTGCAGCCTGGCTCGCGGCTCTGCATCAACATCGGCGATCAATTTGCCCGCTCCACGCGCTTTGGACGCTACAAGGTCATCCCTTTGCACGCGGAGATAATCTCACAAGCTGAACAAATAGGCTTTGATTACATGGGCGCCATCATCTGGCAGAAGCGGACGACGATGGAGACGAGCGGCGGCGCGGTGATTATGGGTTCCTACCCGCATCCGCCCAACGGCGTGGTGGAGTTGGATTACGAGTATATCTTGCTTTTCAAGAAACTTGGCAAGCGTAGAATTGCGCGAGAACGGCGCGAGGCTGCCGCCATGACCAAAGAGGAGTGGAAGACCTTCTTCTCCGGGCATTGGACTTTCGGTGGCGCGCGGCAATGCGAGCATGGCGCGGTTTTCCCGGCGGAACTGCCGCGTCGCCTGATCTGCATGTTCACCGTGCATGACGAAGTGGTCTTGGATCCCTTTCTAGGCAGTGGTACGACGGCGCAGGTCGCGCTCTCCCTGGGCCGCCGGGCAATTGGCTACGAGATCAACCCCGATTTTCTCCCGCTGATTGAGAAACGTTTGAGTGACACCGGCATCTCGGAGGGCGGGGTTTCGGTTCTGAGACGTGTGGAGAACTCCGTGGAACCCAGCATGCACGATTACGCGCCCGGCATCCAGGACATCCGCCCGTTGCAGGCCCCGCCGCTGCGGCAGCGCGAGCTCTACCGGGTGGCGGAGATTGTGGACGCGCAGACCGTGCGGTTGGCGGACGGACGCGAAATCAGTTTGTTGGGCCTGCACATCCCCCCAGGGAGTGCGAGCGCAGCGCGCACCTACTTGGAGGAATTCGTCAACGGCAAGCGCGT
>JAYELZ010000150.1:0-2863 GCA_034717835.1 Chloroflexota bacterium | reverse complement strand
CCCGCAGCGCCCCCCGTGCTCCCCCAACGCTTCGCCCCCGCACCAGGGATCTATACCATCAGCGCCAACCAACTGCAAGGCCTCACCATCGCCCTGCCGGAGATGTTCAATTACTTTCACCACCTTGAGCCGGAGAGACGCATTGGACACGCCATGTTCGTCTATCACCTGGCGCCGCGCCCTCCGGCGGACTGGGTAGCCCAATGCGCACTGCCGGTTGCTCCCCTCTCACCAGCGGACTTAGCCGAAGGGCTGGGTACTCAAGAGTACCAGCTGCTCACCCTCGACTGCGAGCAAAGCTGGCTCATTCCACCGGGAAACGGCTGGTACGTCCTCCCCCACGCCTACGACGGGTGGGGCAAGAGACAAGCAGAGCAGGGCCGGCTGGCCTACGAGCAACCCCAGTCAGGCTATGCCCCGGCCTTTGCCCTCTACGAATGGTTTGACGAGCAGACGGAACTGCCGGACACCATCACCGTCTACGCCGCGCCGAGCGTCTGGCCCGTTTCGCAAGTCCTCGCAGCAGGCATACAGATCCCTACCCCGGTCGATATTGGAGACGCGCTCACCTTTCTGGGCTATACCACCCCCACGGATCCCACATCGGGCACTCCCTGGAGCGTGACGACCTACTGGCAAGTGCGCGCTCGCCCCACCGCCGCGCTCTCGCTCATGGCCCACCTGCTAGAAGGAACCGGCATCCCTCTCGCCGTCGGCGACGGCCTGGGCGTACCCTTCAACCAGTGGCAACCCGGCAGTCTCATCCTGCAACGCCATCACTTCGCCATCCCCGAAAACACCTCGGCCACACGCACCTGGTTACAGGTGGGCGCCTACACCCTAGAGGATTTAGAACGCGCTCCCATCCAGCACGCCGGCCAGATTGTGGGGGATCGCCTCTTGGTCGCTGAAATTGAGGTCACAACGCCATGAATCCCCGCACGCAACCGGCCTGGAACTGGGAACGCGCCGCCGTGCTGCTGCTGCTCCTCGTTCTCTTTGCCCAACTCCTGAACGCTGCCACGCAACTTTCAGCCACCATTGACGAAGGTTTCCACATCACCAGCGGCTACGAGTACCTGCGCACCAGCAAACTGCGCCTCTTTGACGAACACGCTCCTCTGGCCAAAGCCCTCTTCGCCTGGCCCCTCTTCTTCGTACCCGATCTCCAACCGCCGGAAACGGCCCCCGGGTATCCTGAAGGGAACCTCATCACGGCGGCACAGGCCACGACGCTAGCCTATCGCCCCATTGACCGCATCATCGTTGCCTGTCGCATCCCGGTGACGCTGCTCACACTCCTGTTGGCAGCCACCGTGTACCAGTCGGCGCGCACCTTACACTCGCCGGCTGCCGGTCTCCTGGCATTGACCCTCTTCACCTTTGACCCCAATCTTTTAGCCCACGGAAGTCTCGCCACCACCGACATGGGCGCAACCGCCTTTATCTTCTGGGCCATTCTGGCCTTCATCCACTACCTCCGCCGCCCCAACAGGCAGCGTTGGTGGACCGCAGGCATCATGCTTGGTCTGGCGCAGGGCGCCAAACTCACCGCCCTGCTGCTGCTGCCGGTGCTGGGAATCGCCACGCTGATGAACGCCTGGTATCACGCCGCCAACAATCGGCGTTGGACCAGGCTGCTACAACGCGGGCTTTCATACACGGGGCTGCTGTGCGTGGCGGCGCTCACGCTGTGGGGACTCTACGGCTTTGAGGTACGCCCGCTGCCCGAGATCCTCAATGGAACCCTGCCCCTGCCGGCTGCTGCGCACATCGAACGAGGGTTACGGCTGCGCGACAACCTGAACTACGGACGTGAGACCTTCCTCCTGGGCCAAAACAGTATGCACGGCTGGTGGCAGTATTTTCCCGTGGCGTTCATCCTCAAGACGCCGTTGCCGATCTTGCTGCTAACGCTGTACACCGTCTCCCGTTTTTTGTATTGCGAAATTCGTTCACATTCCACGTTTGACGTTTCACGTCTCCCGTTTTTTGTATTCCCTCTCCTCTACGCCCTCGCCGCCCTTTTCAGCACCATTGATATCGGCTACCGCCACTTACTACCCATCCTGCCATTCTTGTACATTGGTATCGCAAGTTGCAAGTTGCAAATTGCAGGTTGCCAGTCAAAAAAGCCATTACGCCTTACGTCTTACGCATCACGTTTTACGTTTTACGTTTTACTCATCTGGCTCGCCGTCGGCGCTCTAGCCCTCGCGCCGCACTACTTGCCCTTCTTCAACGAAATCGCGGGCGGCCCCGATAACGGCTGGCGTTTCCTTGCCGACTCCAACACCGATTGGGGGCAGACCCTGAAAGCATTGGCAGACTACCAACAAAGCCAGCACACCGACAGCGTGAAGCTCTCTCAATTCGCTTTTCTGGATCCGGCAACCTATGGCGTGATCTACGACCCCATCGCGCCCATGAAGGACGCCCCTCCGGTCCTCCCGCGACGCTTCAATCCTGCGCCGGGCACGTACGCCATCAGCGCCACCACCTTAGACGGTGTTCCGCTGCCCTATCCCCCCACCTTCGATTGGTTCCGCCACCGGGAACCCCGCGCCAAGATCGGGCACGCCATGTTCATCTATGACGTGCAGCCCCTGGCGGGGAAGTGGATCGCCCAATGCTCCCAGCCGGTCGCCCCGCTGCCGCCGGAGGCCATCACAGAAGGCTTGGGGATTGAGAGGTTGAGGCAGCTCACCTTTGACTGTACTCAGAGCTGGGTGCTGCCAGATAGCGGGCAGTCGCCGGGCTGGTACGCGCTGGCGATTCCGGAGCAGACTGCGCTCCGGTGGCCCCAGCCGGCCGTCCCCTTTGAGGGATGGCCTACCTGGATAGCCGATCTACCACAACGAGG
>JAYELZ010000149.1:0-2867 GCA_034717835.1 Chloroflexota bacterium | reverse complement strand
TAAGTAGCTTGGCGTCTTGGCGGCGAACTCGCCCTCGCAGTGAAGTCAAGCACGTTCCCCTTATCAGATGTTACGCTCAGACTAATAATCTGTCAAGGACTGGACAACTAATCGCTAACGGCTAATCGTGTCTGTTCGAAAATTGGTAAATGAGGTAAAATAGGGAGCGGAGGTGCCAGCTGCGTATCCAAGTCCGTTTGCCGAAAGTGAAGCCCGACGAATACAATATGCCGGAAGAGTGCCCGTACGGATGCGGTGGGCGGTATTTTCGTCCCCATGGGCACAAAGGACAGGTAAAACGGCTGCGGGATCCCCAGTATACGCAGGTGATCGTGTACCGGTATCAATGTCTCCAGTGTGGTCGGACCTTGCGTGTGTATCCGCTCGGGGTCTTGGGCGGGGCGCAGCAAAGCGCGCGGATGAAAGGGATGACGGTCTTGTTGTATGTGCTGGGATTGAGTTATGGAGCCATTGAGGATTTCACCAATGCGTTGGGGGATGGCATGGGGAAGACTACCGCGTACAACAATGTACAGGCCGCCGGCGTGGTCTCCCGCCGGCGGCAACAGCAGCAGCGGGGCACGGGAGGCGCGCGCCCAGTCGTGGGGGCAGACGCGACGTATGTGCAGGTGCAAGGTGAGTCGGTCGGGATCGAGGTCGTGGTGGATGATGAAACCGGGGAATTGCTGGGCCTAGACCTCATCGTCAGCGAAAACGCCACCGAAATCCTGGGGATCATAGAAGAAGTAATGGCAGACGTCAACGCGAAGGTCTTGGTGAGCGATGATCACGGAGCGTACAACGAGGTAGCGGACACCCTCGGCGTAGACCACCAAATCTGCCGCAGCCACGTCCAACGCAACGTTGACGACTTAGCCGCTAGTTTGACCCGTCAACTGAAGCGCCACGCACCCCCACCGGAGGCGACCACCCTGACACCGGAGCAACTGCTGGAGGACTTGGAACAACTGCAGCAGCTGATCCGCGCCCGCCCGCCGGATGGTGAAGAGCAATTAGAAACGCTGTACGAGCGTTACCAAGCTGTGCCCGCGCCCCAGGGCCAAACCAAACACAGTGTCTGGTACCGGATGCGGATGTTGGTCACGCGCCTGTGGAATCGGTGGCGAAAACTCACCCTGGATCTGACGCGGCCGGAGTTGAAGATGGATGGCACCAACAATAGCAGCGAGCGCTTGATTGGGTGGTGGATCAAAGAACGGTACCGTACGATGCGCGGCTACAAACGCAAGGAATCCATCAAAAACGTCGTTTCTTTGACGACGTTGCTGGGGGCTTACGCAGGGTACTTTGATATGACCCCGCTGGTGGCCTAAGCTCCACCAACTGAAATCCTCGTTACCCCCTGCCTCAAACCGGATTCTCTACCATCCTTTGAACAGACACGGGGAAAGCGGTTTCTTGATGATAAGCCGGATACGTGCTAAAGTTAGGGCATCATCGTTTGTTACTACTCAGGCGTGGTAGACCGTAGAGGTCTAAGGAGATATTTGATGGATTCATTGAAGGAGAAAATTCGCCGCGAGGGCATTTGTCTGGGCAGCGGCATTCTCAAGGTTGACAGTATCATCAATCACCAGGTTGACGCGACCATGATGTTGGAGGCCGGGGCGGAGTTTGCCCGGCGTTTCGCACCGTTCAATCCCACCCGTATCCTCACCGCTGAAGTTTCCGGGATCATCCCAGCTTTGACTACGGCCTACGCTCTGAGGGCGCCCCTGGTTTTTGCCCGCAAGCACAAACCCATCACGATGAAGGAACCGACCTTCGTGGAGTTTGCGCCTTCGCATACCAAGGGCGGCCAGGTCTCGTTGATGGTTTCTTCTGAATTCCTGCAGCCTGAAGATCGGGTTTTGATCATTGATGACTTTCTGGCGACGGGCCGGACGATCAGCGCGCTGGCCCGGTTGGTACGCGCTGCCGAGGCACAGTTGGTGGGTATTGGGACCCTAGTCGAGAAGAGCTTCGAGGCGGGTCGCGCGACGCTGGCCGAGTGGGATGTGCCTATCGAATCTCTAGTTATCATTACCGAGTTGCGTGATGATGGCGCCATTGTTTTCGCGGAGTAGTCCCCTGGTTGCGCGTGAGATGGTCGTCATTCTAGACTATGGCTCGCAGTACACCCAGCTGATTGCCCGGCGCGTGCGCGAGCTACATGTCTACGCGGAGATTTTGCCCTGGACAGCTTCCGCCGCGCGCGTCGCCGCCCTCAAGCCGTGCGGCGTCATCTTCAGCGGTGGCCCCAGTAGCGTGTATGCTGTTGGCGCTCCCCCTTTGCCGGATTACGTGCCGGCGTTGGGCGTTCCCCTGTTGGGCATCTGCTATGGGATGCACCTGTTGGTGCGGTGGCTGGGCGGACTGGTCGAGCCGGGCGTCGAACGAGAATACGGCCCCGCTCGCGTGCAGATTCCGGAGCCAGACGTTCCGCTGTTCGCCAACTTGCCCGCGTCTTTGGCGGTCTGGATGAGCCACGGCGACCAGATCGCGGAGTTGCCGCCGGGATTCGTGGCGCTGGCGCGCAGTCAGAACGGCGTGCTGGCCGCTGCCGGAAATCCCGAACGTCGCATCTACGGGCTGCAATTTCACCCTGAAGTAGCGCACACCCCGCACGGGATGGATATTCTGCGCCGCTTCCTCTTCGACATCTGTGGCTGCGAGGGGACCTGGACGGCCGATACCTTCATCGCTGCGACGGTGGCGCGGATCCGCGAGCAGGTGGGGGAGGGGGGCGTCGTCTGCGGCCTTAGCGGGGGCGTGGATAGCGCGGTGACGGCAGCGTTGCTCCATCGCGCGCTGGGCGCACGGCTGACCTGTATCTTTGTGGACACCGGCCTGCTGCGCCAGAACGA
>JAYELZ010000148.1:0-2869 GCA_034717835.1 Chloroflexota bacterium | reverse complement strand
GCAATCTCTTGTCCCGGTTCAAGATCACCCTGTTTTCGCAAAATTTCAGTCAGCCACTGACAGAAAGCCAACGCCTCGTACCAGGTGATACCTACCACCGGATGATTCGGCAAATTGAATGGCTCACCAAAGTCGCAAGGCCCTTCACGCGGTTCATCATCGTTCCTCGCCTTGACCTGTCCCTCATTCCAAACTTCTTTCTGCGCAGCAGAGGTCCAATAGCGGGCTTTAGCGTACCCCCCAACCCGTACAAACGCCGCATATTGCGCATTCGTAATCGCATAGCGACTGACGGCGTAAGGCTCAGAAATAATCTGTGCGTGCTGCGGCTTCTCATCATCCCAAGCCCGCTTGTCCTCATCAGTACTCCCCATCAAGAACGGCCCTGCTGGCACCTCGCACCACACCATGTCCGGCAAGCCATCCTCACGTACACCGACACCAGGTCGCGGATCGCCCAACTTCGCCAGGGCCCGCCCGGCTGCCACCCGCTCCACCGCCGGTAGTGTCCCCTCCCGCAGCACGCGCACCAGATGCGCCCTCACCCGCTTGACCTTGGCCTGGTTGCGCTCGCTCACCTGCGTCAAGTTCGCGCTCTCCACCAGCGCCTGCCCGGCCAACAGCGCGCCCCAGGCTTCCGCCACGCTCTGCTCAGCCCCCTCACCCAAAGGGCGGTAGCAGAGCGCATCCACCAACGACCAGACCGCCGACGCCGTGCCCCGTGCAGCCTTGGCCCCGGCTAACAGCGTCACCTCGCGCCAGCGATTGGGATCGCTGCGCGCCAATTCCGCCACCTGCTCGGGGTAGTCGCAGTCGGTCAAGTGGCAGGCTGCCAGGTACTCCTGGAACGTGCGGTGCGGGAAGGTGTAGACTCCCACGCCGCGCGGCACCAGCAACCCCGCCCGCTGGCTCAGATAGCGCACCAACTGCGCCGGGTTGGCTGTCGGGTTCTGGCTCAGGCGCAGCAGGCCGCCCAGCAACTGGCCTTCCGACACGTCCGCCGTGCCCAGCAGCTCCGGCTGCGCAGCGTGGGACTCGTAGGCCAGACGCTCCAGCAGCTCGCGCACCTTATCCCGGTCTACGCGCAACCATTCGGCCAGGCTGGGTTGGCGGACCACGTAGTTGCCCTCGGCGTCACGCACGGCTTTGGGCCGTTCCCACCAATCCAGCAGCAGATCGACCGTATCGGCATAGAGCACCTCACGCCTCTCCGGCAGGCTCCCGCCCCGCCAGGCGTGCAGTGAAGCCATCAGCGTCAGCAGCAGCGGGCGCTCCGCCAGCGCTTGGAGCCGTTCACTGTTGAAGATGGCCCGCTGGAGCAGCACCGCGCGTCCCTGGGCTTCGTCGCTGCTGAGAGCGCGCAGTTGGGCGATGTGCGCGTACCAGCGTTTTACGAAACGCCGGATCTGACCCTGATCGAAGGGCGCCAATACGGTCTCCTGGAACGAGTCCAGGCGCCAGGCCTGCTGCTGGTAGGCGTAGGTGCGGCTGGTGACCAAAAAGCGGCACTTGCGGAAGGTCCCGGCGAAGGCCTCCACCGCCTGGATGATCTGCGTCCGGCGCTGATCGGCCTCCGGCACTTCGTCCAGGCCGTCCAGCAGGATCAGGCCGCCTTTGCGCTGCAGATGTTGAATCAGGTGTGGTGCGTAGTCACCCAAAGCCGCTTTCTCCAGTTCCGCCGTGATGAAGTCCCACAGATGTTTAGCTGTGGCTGGCTCACCCACCGGCGGCAGACCCCGCGCCGCGAAGTCCCGCAGCACCACGTGCACCGGCAACAGTGCCCCATGGGACCAGGGCTGTAGTTCCTGCGTCTCATCTTTGTCCTCATCCACCGCCGGCAGCGGTTCGCGCAGCCGCGCCAGGGTCGGCTCCTGTTCCAGACGCTCCCCGGCCAGACAGAGCGCCACGAAGTTGACGAAGGTGCTCTTGCCGCTGCCCGGATCCCCCAGCAGCACCAGCCGCTGGTGCCGGTCCAGTTGCGCCAGCGCCGAGAGGCGCCGCTCGCCACGGGTCATTTGCTCCGGCAGGTAACGCTCGCGGTTGAGCTGGTTGCACTCCGCGCGGGTCAGCGTCCGCAGCGCGGTGTAGACCGCGCCCAGGTTGAGCCGCGCCTCGGCCTTGCTCGCCACCTGCGGATCGATGCCGGAGAGGGCGATGCGCCGCACCTTGGTGTAGAGGTGGTTGAGGTAACTGGCGCGCAGGGCGTCGGGGTCGGTGGGCACACTCCCGCCACCGTGATAGTGGTTTTCGGTTTTATCGCCCGCGATGTTGGTCTGTTGTTGCACTTGCTGAGCTGACTGTTGAAATGTAGCCCGTTCCTCTTCCTGCGGCGCAGCAGTGATAGGCTGACCGCAGAATGGGCAGAAGCGTGCTCCCGCCGGTAGTTCTGTCTGACATTGGGGACAAAATTTCATCGTTACCTGCCTTTTAACTATTGCTTGTGTAGATTGCCCGCGACGTTGGTCTGCTGCTCTACCTTCTGCCCACGCTGATCGAAGGCCGGAGCAGTTTTGTTTCCGGTAACCACATCACCGCCCACGCTGCCGCCAATAGCGACGCCGCCGGCACCGGCAGCTGTGGACCCTTCACCTTGGGCGATGGCACCGGAGCCTTCCAGGTGGGCACTATACGTCGTGCCAGTCTGCCCCGTGTGCTCCTCCAACTGGGCCTGGAAACGCTCGTAGAGCACCTGGAGTTCTTGCGCGAAGTCGGCGTCGTTGTCTGCCGCCGCCTCGATCTTCTTCGCCAGGGGTTTTTCGTAGGTCGCGGGATCTTCTTCGAATTCATCAGCGATGACCGCACTGCGTGGCTCCTGACGTACCCGCGCCAGCACCATACCGAACATCTCCTTGACGGTGTCCAAGGCCTT
>JAYELZ010000147.1:7324-13990 GCA_034717835.1 Chloroflexota bacterium | reverse complement strand
CGTGGATGTTTCCGCTTTCACGGTGTTGCCCCCGCTATCAAGTACAGCGTAGGAGATACCAGGCGAGCCGCCGTAAGCTAACAGCACCCGATTGCCATTTAGAGCAGTAAGTGCCGGATAATAGTACCCACCACCTGCTACCCCGTTGGTGAATTTGGTGACACCTTTGACGCCTCCTCCATTCGTATCCCGTACGGCGTAGTAGATATCTGTTAGCCAACCGTCACTCTGCTGTTGCTGATTTTTCCAAGCCAGCACGAAGCGGTTATTGCCGGTAGCGGTGATGCGCGGGCTATAGAAACGGGGGACGTTTAGATCACTCCACGTTCCCCAGGCAGTGTTATTCGTCAAGTTGGTTGGGCCGTAAACTAAATTACCCGAGGCATCCAGGATAGCAAAATAGATGTTGTAATTACTGGTAGAGTTGGAGGAGTTGTACAGATAACGATACCAGAGTACCCCGATGTTCCCGTTCGGGGCCACGGCTACGGCTGGGTCATAGTCATAGGTATTCATCGTTGCTCCGCTGTTATTGGTGAGCTTGGTCACCGCGCGGGTCGTATTACCGCTATCGTTCAGCAAAGTGTATTCAATATCTCTGATACTAAAATCTCCTAACCCTTGATACTTTGTCCAGGCGTAGACAAAACCAGGTGTCTCGGCCACAGCCATATCGTACCCATAGTGCCAGTCAGAGGTAACTTTCTTCGTGACCTGGGCATCAGGTTGTACTAAGTCTAGGCTCATCGCCCCGTCGGCGTTATCTCGGTAGACCTGGGCAAAGGGGGCTGGGACAGCAGTTCGCAGAGAGACCGCCTTGCTCTTGCCGGTATCCACCGACGAGCGGGCAGTGATAGTGACCGAATTATGATCACCTATGTTGACAACGTCCGGCGTGGTGACCTTGGCCACGACAGTGAAACTGCTTCCCTGTGCCACAGTCCCGGTGTCCACCGTGCCATCGGAGTCGGTGTCGGTGAGGAGCGTAGTGCCATCGGCGGCATAGAGGTCAACTGACCAGGATGAGGAGACAGAGAGGTCGTAGGTGTCGGTTCCAAATTCACCATTATTGCGGACTGATATCTCGAAGGACACCGTCTCGCCGGCGTGGGTGAAGCGGCCCTGGGAGAGGGGGTGGACCTTCACCCGGGCTGCAGGGGCGGGGCGGTAGACGCGCACGGCGTGGTTAGGCGCAATTTGAGCGCAGAAATCGGTGATGGATAATCCATCTAGCCCTGTGGAGTCCTCAATGCCTGACGCCTGGCACAACCAGCCACCGTCCACAGTCATCGTTCCATATTGAAAGACGACATCACCGTTCTCGTGCAGAATGACCTCGAAAGTATACTCCTCGGCGGCGTCATCGCCGCAACAATCGCTCTCCAGCCGGTTCCACTCAACAATGAACCAGCGATTAGGCGCTGTGCCTCCCTTTAGGTAACGTACATAACCATTGACGTTGTAAGCCGGCACCCAGTGGGGCGCGATCACGTCATCGGGTTTTTCCGGGCTAGGGATCCGGGATTGGCTGTTGTAGATGCTGTTGTCATTGAAAGTCACAAATCCAAAGCGTGAGATGTAAAGCTGAGAGTAGATGTTTTCGTAGTACTTGAAGGAAAAGCCAACCTCAATTGGCCCAACGTGGTCAGTTGAGCTATTGATGCCGGTCTCAGTTCCACCGCTGGCATCAATCCAGTTCGACGCCGCTGAATCGTCCCAGGTGTAGCCAAAGTCGTCAGGACCGCCGGTGTCCTGGGGGGTCACGCTATTGGCACTTGCAGGAGGAGCCACGCCATCTGGCATGACCCAGAGGCCCTCCGGTGTCTGGTAAGGACCGTCATTGAGCAACGAGGGAGACCCGGTTTTTAGGTTGGTGGGATAAGGTGGGTCCGGCTCCTGGGCTGTGGTAGGCATAATCCCGCCGGGCAGGATAGCCAGCAGCATAGTTACTGACACAACAAGACTGAACATAGTGGAAATCCGCGTTTTCATAATTTTACTCCTTTTGCTGTAGGTAAGTGAACTACGTACAATTTGTTATCAACCTAAAATGTATCTTCGTAAAAGCCCAAACCTTCCTCCGCGTCATTTTCCTAAATTACCTATATCTACACCTCCTTTGCGGATTTTATCCTGAGTTTTTCCTTCCCAATACGTTACCCTTGATCGGATTCCACCATAGGTTAAGATTACCACCAACTCCACTCTTGGCTAACCAACCAACTTTCCAACAGCTCACCGCAAGACCAGCGGTAGAAACACTTGATAACGCACTTCCAACACCGGCGGCCAACGCAACAGGCGCCAAACGCGCCGGCAAAACGTCCAGCGCCGCGCACCAGCGCTGTAACAGTGAAGGTTGTGTCTCCTCGGCGGCCAGTTCACGTAGCTCACGCTGACAGTACGGACACGCCTGTACATGTTGCGCCAGTAGCAGTTGTTCCTCAGCCGGAAGCAACCGCAGTTGGTACAACCCCAATCGTTCCGGCACCGGACAAGCGTGGCACCACAACACCGCGCGTAGCATCTCAATATGTGAGGGTGGTTTTCATCGTAGAGCACGCAGAGAGCACAGAATTCTTTTATTTTTTCCGTAGGGTGCGCTGCGCTTCCGTGGGAGTAGACTAGCTGTCGGCATATTTCCCCCTAGTTGTTGAGAAGCTACATACGGTTCAACAATTCAAAAGGAGCGGGGTATGACTACCTACAGTCACCTGCGTGCCTGAAAACCAATACTAACCGGGTACGGTCATTTATAAAAAATCTCAGCGCCCTCCGCGCCTCTGCGATGAGGGTTTTCGAGGGGTTCTTACCCCCGGATGTAGAGAGCGCGAATTAGAGCGTGTTGTGGTTTATCCGGATCCACAATCAATACCAGTTCCAGGCCCTCGCGTAGACCCTGCGTGCGTTTGGTCTTGAAGATGGCACTCTCGGCATGATAATCCTTATCCTGGTAGGTGTAGGTGTAACGCACTCGTCCCCGGTCACGATGAAAAGCAATTTTCTCAATAGTTCCGGTAACTTCAACGCCGCGCTTAAAGAGCGACCAGATAACGCTCAAACGCCAGTAAAAGAGCACCACGCCCGCTACCAGAGAGAATATCCCCAGATAGAAGAAAAAGGGTGATCCGGCGACCCCGCGCAACGGGTCATACCCCTGGCCGAGCTTGAATTGAGTGACAAAGAGATATGCTAGCCAGATCGCTGTAGTTACCCCCATTCCCAAAGAGGCCCAGTAATCTGATTGCAGCGTCCAATAGATGGAAGGTTTCGGTTTATCTGCCGTCATTGTTCTCTCCCCCGCGATAGATCATTACTCCAACTCAGAAGTGCAATGCGGACAGCGCGTAGCTCTGATCGGAATTTGAGTATAGCAATAGGGACATTCTTTGGTGGCCGGTGCGGCGGCGGGAGCCGGCTTCTCTTTCTTCTTGAGCTGCTGGGCCTGACGCACCAAAATAAAGATAACGAACGCCACGATCAGGAAATTGATGACCGTATTGAGAAAAACTCCATAGTTGATGGTAGCAGCCCCTGCTTCTTGAGCCGCAGCGAGGGTCGCGTATCCTTTCCCTGAGAGATCAAGGAAGAGGTTGGTGAAATCCACTCCGCCTAGCAGTAGACCAATGGGCGGCATGACAACGTCATTAACCAGCGAGGAGACGATTTTGCCGAAAGCAGCACCCACGATGATGCCCACCGCCATATCAAATACGTTACCGCGCATCACAAACTTCTTAAATTCTTGCCACATGGCTTTTCCTCCTGAATGTCTAAAGTTGAAAGTCGAATCCCCTGAAGAAATTAAGTATTTCACCACCACCCTCAAAGACCTCCGAGGTTTATAAGCTAGTACTCCGGTGGAAGATTCTGGTGATACCTAGCGCGCTTCCCCGAAACTCCCGTCAAAACCTCGGAGGTCTGAACGTTTACAATTTTTTTCTTAGCGTCCGTTGCGTCTTGGCAGTAAGCTATCTTTTTTCAAAGGGTTTTTACTTGGCTACCGCTAAAATTGAAAAATCAGACAACCCTAACCTCAGAGCCGGTCTCGGTTTTGGTGACTTGGATCTTGGTGGGGAAGGAATCGCGCAGCTCTTCGATATGGGTGATCATCAAAATCAGATCAAACTCCCCTTGCACTGCCTTGATCGCCTCCACCAACCGGCGCCGGCCGTCGGTGTCCAGCGAACCAAAGCCCTCATCAATAAAGAGTGAGCGCAGCCGCACGCCGGCCCGTTGCGCCAACAGATGGGAGAGCGCCACGCGGATGGCAAAGTTGATGCGGAATTTCTCGCCGCCGGAGAAGTTTTCGTAGGGGCGCGTGCCTTTCTCATCACCGATAAAGATATCCAACGTCTCCCGCACGTGGCCCGCTTTGGTCTCCCGCTGCGTATCAAAGCGGATGTGCATCCGCCCGCCCGTCAGCTGCTCCAACAACCGGTTAGCCTCACGCTCCAGCTCTGGCAAGGCATGTTCGATGATCATCGCCGGGATACCGTTGACGCCAAAAGCGTGCCAGAGCTCCTTGAGCAATCCCGCCCGCGAGGCCAACTCCTGCCGCTGCGCTTGGAAACGCTCGCGGCGTTGCTCCTGGGTATCCAACGCGGCCAGAGTCTGCCGCGCCATCCCTACCCGCTGCCGCGTTTGCGCGGCCCGTTGCCGCGCGCGCTTCAGGGAAGTCAAGAGATGTGCGGCCCCCTCCAACTGAGGGCGGAGCGCATCCAGTTCAGCCTCTCGTGCAGCGCGTGATTTTGCCAGCCGGGCGACGCGCACTTGCTGCTGATCCGACTCGTGCGCCAGCCTGACCAACGCCTCATCTGCACCCTGCAATCCGACGCGGGCTTTCTCCAACTCCCGATATTCCTCTTCCGCCACGGAGAGTACACGCACACGCTCCTTGACCGCCTCATGCGCTGCGGCTTGATAGCCAAGCTCAGATAGTTCGGCCAGCACCGCACGCAGAGCCGTGCGCTCCTCGGCCGCGTACTCCTCTGCGTCCAGCTGGCGCTGCAATTCCACGCTGGCCTGCTGCGCAGCCGCCAGCGCGGTGCGTTCTTCCGCGCTGTACACTTGCTCCTGGAGCTCTGCCTGTAACGTGGACGCCTGCTCCTGCAAGGTTGTACTGCGCTCGGAAGCCTCGGCCGCCTGCTCCCGTTGCTGCTGCCAGCGCGCTACCGTCTGCTCCACGTGGGAACGTTGGCGCAGCTCGCGTTCTTGCCCTCGGATAGCGGCCCGCAGCGCTTTCCGCTGCTCCTGGAGCTCCTGGAGGCGTTGCTGGTTGGCGCGATACTCGTCACCCATCGCCTGACCTTCGGCGTGAATCTGCTCCAACATCTCCGCTTGATGTTCCGCGGAGAGCGATTGGCGACAGAGCGGGCAGAGGGCGTCCGCATCCGCTAGCGCATCCAAGTTGGTTTTAGTCTCGTCCATCAAGGCTTTGAGCTGGCGATTACGCTCCTGTCGGCGGCTCCGTTCCAACTCCGCCTCCTGCAGCGTGACCCGCGTCTCATCCAACTCCTCGGCCAATTGCGTGAGCTCGGCCAGCCTGACTTTAGCCGCTTCCCATTCCGCCGTCTCCGCGTCACTGAGCAACCGTTCCGCCAACATGCGGAGCTGGCCGCGCAGATCACCCAGCTGCTCTTCGATCTGCGCACGGGCAGCCGCGATAGCCCGCTCCCGGCGCGTGACCTCTTGCTCCTGCGTGCGCAGTCTCGCGCGCAAATCCCCGCCGGCGCGCGAGATAGCCTTTTCCCAGCGCGACTTCTCCGCTTGCAAGCGAGCCGCCTCGCCCAGTTTCTCACTCCAGGCGCGTTCCTCCACCAACGTAGCCTGGTATTGCTCATAACGCGCCTTGATCTCTTTTTCCGCCGCGAGACGCGCTTGATAGTCATCACGGCGCTGCCGGTGCGTCTCCTGTTGGCGGATCAACTCCGCTAACCGTTCCTCTTCCTGCGTGAGATGCCCCGCCAACTCCGCAATCTGGCGTTGGATGCCCTTCGCCTGCTCGCGGATGCGGTAAATCTCGTTGACCTGCTCCTCTCTCTCCTCAAGTTGCTGGCCTGCTGCAGCGGCCTCGCTCTCCGCGACGGCCAACGCATCCGCGTACTCCTCACGCCGCGCCAATTCAGCGTTGATCTCTGCCAGCCGGCGCTGCACGTTCTCCTGTTCCACCTCCGTCTTGGACAACCGTTCCTTGACGCGGCCCCGGTACTCCTCCCAGCGCTCCAGTCCCAAGATGGCCCCCAGCACACGCTTGCGTTGCGCCGGCGTCTGCACGGTGAACTCATCGGCGTTCCCCTGGCGCAGGTAAGCGGAGTTGATGAAAGTCTCATAATCCAACCCCAGCTGCTCCTCGATGCGGGCTTGCGTCTCGCGAATAGTGTTCCCGTTGAGCGCCACCCAATTCCCATTTTCACCCTGACTCTGGAAATCCAAGATCGAGGTGGTGGAACCTCGACCACGCAACTCGCGCCGCCGCAAGATACGGAAGTGCCGCTCCTCACCGTTCTGATAGCTCATGCGGAAGAGATATTCCACTTCCAGCGACTGCTGGCCGTGATAGATCAAATCCTCATCATGGCCGTAGGAGACGCGCGATTTCCCCCAGACCGCCCAGGTGATAGCGTCCAGCAGCGCGGATTTCCCCGCGCCGTTTTCCCCCACCAG
>JAYELZ010000147.1:0-7224 GCA_034717835.1 Chloroflexota bacterium | reverse complement strand
CCAGCGACTGCTGGCCGTGATAGATCAAATCCTCATCATGGCCGTAGGAGACGCGCGATTTCCCCCAGACCGCCCAGGTGATAGCGTCCAGCAGCGCGGATTTCCCCGCGCCGTTTTCCCCCACCAGACTGGCGAGGTGTACACCGCGCAGGTCGAGGCGGGTATCTAAATGAGAAAGGAAATTTTTGAGGTGTAGTTCTTCAGGGATCATAGGTAGTAGTCCAAAGTCGGAAGTCTAAAAGTCAAAAGTCGAAAGTCCAAAGTCGGAAGCTTGAGGTCTAAAGTCGCTCGCTAACCGCTAACTGGCTAACCGCTACTCCCCCGCCCCTTGTAATTGAGAGCCACGATGAATTGTTCCCAACTTCCATCACGGGAAGATTTGGGTTTATTAATCTTGACGCGGCGGAAAGCCAGCTTCACAGCATGGATAACAGCGGGTAAGTCCTCGCCCTCATAGACCTTGACAACGAAATTGCCGCCAGGACGGAGTATCTCCTCCGCCACGGCCAACGCCGCTCGCGCCAATTCCATCGAGAGCACGTGATCCCGCAATTTGACGCCGGTGGTGGCAGGCGCAGCATCACTGAGCACCACGTCAACGGGCCTCCTGGCCACGGCGATGAGTTGATCTTGTACCTGCAAATCGGTCATATCGCCCTGCAAGGTGCGCACGCCGGGGATAGGTGCGATCTCCTGCAAATCCAGCGCCACCACCCGCCCCCGCCGGCCCACCAGCTCTATCGCCACCTGCGACCAAGAACCGGGGGCTGCGCCTAAATCAACCACCAGATCACCGCGCCGGATAATCTTAAACCGCTCTTGGATTTGCAATAACTTGTACGCCGAACGCGCGCGATAACCGTCGCGCTTCGCCTGCTTAAAATACTTCTCTTTATGTTGCGCTTTCCTCCAATGTGACATAATTCCCCCTAACCAAGACTTCTCACCACAGAGAGATACCGAGAACCTTGAGAAAAAATAAATTTGCTGAAGGTTAAGTCAAACGTCTCAGTGCCCGCCGTAATGAAATCAACGTGACACCCGAAAATCCTCAAACTGAGCTAGATATTCCAGCGGCACGCGCCCGGCAATCTTGGTACCTGCCGGTAAATGTTCCAGCTCGTAGATCAGACCCCGCTCATGAAAGACACTCACCAGCTCACCGCGCTCGAAAGGGATAATGACCGTAAGCAAAACCATCTCCTCCTCCAACACCGCCTCAATACACTCCAAAAGATCGGGTAGACCATACCCGGTACGCGCCGAGATCGCCACGCTATCCGCCAAATCCTCCAACGATTCGCCAGCCGCCTCCGGATTGGGCAGCCGATCCACCTTGTTGAGCACATTGATAATGGGTAAGTCCGTGACCCCAATCTCCCGCAGCGTCCGGTAAACGGCTTGCGCTTGAGCCTGCGCGCGCGGATGGCTGACATCAATCACGTGCAACATCAAATCCGCCTCCGAGAGAGATTCTAACGTGGCCCGGAAGGCAGCAATCAGCCGGGTAGGTAGTTTTTGGATAAAACCGACCGTATCAGAAATCAACACTATCGCGCCATCCGGCAGCTCCACCCGGCGCGTGGTGGGGTCGAGGGTAGCGAAGAGCTGGTCCGCGACGTAAATGTCAGAATCGCTCAAAGCGTTGAGCAGGGTTGATTTGCCGGCATTCGTATAACCCACCAACGCTACAGTGGGCAGACCGCTCCGGCGGCGGCGCGCGCGGTGCTGCGCCCGATGAGCGCGCACCTCTTCCAACTCCTCTTTGATCTGAGAGATACGCCGGCGGATGACACGTTGATCGATCTCCAGCCGTGTCTCACCTGGCCCGCGCAACCCCACTCCTCCGGTCGCCCCACCCGCACGGCCACCCGCCTGACGGGTCAACACCTGCTGCGTCCAGGTCTGCGTCAAACGGGGCAGACGGTATTCGTACTGCGCCAGCTCCACCTGGAGCGCACCTTCCCGCGTATCAGCGTGTAGCGCGAAGATATCCAGAATCAAGCCGGTCCGGTCAATCACCTTGACCTGGGCTCCGAAGAGGGCCTCCAACTCACGCTGATGACGCGGACTGAGCTCATCATCAAAGATGACCACGCCCGCATCCAACATCCGCAACCGCTCCGCGATCTCCTCCGCTTTCCCACTGCCGATAAACGTTCTCGCGTGAGGGCGTGCGAGACTCTGGGTCGCCTGCCCCACCACTTCCAACCCCGCCGTGTCGGCCAGCCGCTCCAACTCCACTAGCGATTCCTCCACCGGCCAGGCATCCGCAACATAGCGCCCACGGGGATGTTGCTTCCAAGCGACACCCACCAAAAAAGCCTTCTCGCGGGGCGCATGAGTTTGTTTTAATGCGTGCATTTTACCTTCCCTTGTAGTTGACTATTCCAACATGCACTAGATGATAACGCGGAATAGCTAGTTAGTCAATTAGTCGGGTAGTCAGGCAATTGGTCAAGTAGTCAGGTAGTCGGGACATTGGTCGCGTAGTCAGGTAGTTATGAGTAACTTTCAACCGGCGACCTGCGACCTTTCAACTTTAGATTTTTGACTTTCGACCGGCGACCTGCACCTTTCTCCCCGTGACATCTAGTGCGACTATGTTAAAATTACGAGTATCTATGATAAAAAATAAAATCACGACACGCGAAAACTGGCACGCAGCTCTCAAGCAGCTCCCCACGCCGCACATCCTACAAACGTGGGAATGGGGCGCGCTCAAAGCCCGTCACGGCTGGCAAGCGGAACGCTGGCTCTGGCAGCGGGAGCAAACTCCCGTAGCAGCCGCGCAATTGTTGACCCGAGGACGATTGAAACTCCAGCAAGGGTACATTACCAAGGGACCAATCCTCAACTGGAGTGATACGACGCTGGTAACTCAGATGCTTAACAATCTAGAAGAGCTGGCCCGCCAAAAAGATCTGCTGGCGCTCAAAATCGATCCCGATGTGCGCGCGGATACGGAGGCCGGGCAGGCCATCGTGGCCCTCCTTCAGCAACGCGGTTGGCAGCCTTCCTTTGAGCAAATTCAATTCCGCAACACGATGCTGTTGGATCTGCGCCCGGAACTGGATGACATTCTGTTGAATATGAAATCCAAGTGGCGTTACAACATCCGGCTCTCCCGGCGCAAGGGCGTGACGGTCCGGCAAGCCACCACCGCTGAGTTACCGCTCCTTTACCAACTCTACGCCGAGACTGCTGCACGCGACAAGTTCATTATTCGCGCAGAAGGGTACTATCTAGATGTCTGGCGCACCTTTATGGAGACAGGCTTAGCCACGCCCTTGCTAGCCGAGGTGGAAGGAGAAGCCGTCTCCATGCTGATACTTTTCCACTTCAAGAGTTGGGCCTGGTATTTGTACGGGGCATCGCGCAGCATACACCGCAATAAAATGCCCAATCACCGCTTGCAATGGGAGGCGCTACAATTCGCCAAGTCACACGGCTGTACTACCTACGATCTCTGGGGCGCGCCCGATGAATTAGATGAGCGCGATTCTCTGTGGGGCGTCTACCGGTTCAAAAAAGGCTTTGGCGCTCAATTTGTCCCGCATATCAGGGCTTACGATTATGCGCCCCACCCGCTCCGCTATCGACTCTACACCCTCCTCCGCCCTTACCAGCTCAAGTTGGCCCAACGACGCTATTGGGGCCAGCAAGATAATTGAAAATACAGTAAACAGTAGGCAGCAGACAGGGAGAGATTAGACCATGCGGATTTTAATAACCGGCGGCGCCGGATTTTTAGGCAGCGCACTGGCCAACACTCTGTCCCAACAAGGCCATGAGGTGTTGGCCGTGGATGATTTGAGTGCCGGCGACCCAGCACGGTTGCACCAGCAGGTGCTCTTCCATCGCGGCTCAGTATTAGATCGTCCCAAACTCTGGACCTTACTGCACGGAGTGGATTGCGTCTACCATCTGGCCGCGCGGGTCTTGGTAGCTGAATCAATCCTCTACCCTTACAACTACAACAAAGTGAACGTCGGCGGCACAGTGATGCTACTAGAGGCGATGCGCGACTTAGGCATTCCGCGCCTCGTCGTAGCCTCTTCTGGTGCCATTTACGGGGAACAACCAGAGCAACCCATCAGCGAGGATAAACCTCCCCATCCAGACTCACCCTACGCCGTCAGCAAACTGGCCGCCGAACATTACGCGCAGACCATCGGAGCACTCTGGGGAATATCCACCACCGTGCTCCGCATTTTCAACACCTATGGCCCCGGACAGAACCTCCCACCCTCCCACCCGCCGGTCGTCCCGCGCTTCTTGCAGCAGGCCAGTGGAGATGGCTCAGTGGTCATCTTCGGTGATGGCACGCAGACGCGAGATTTTGTCTATCTAGATGATGTCGTTACCGCCCTGATCACCGCCGGTACCACCGCCGACATAGGAGGACGGACTTTCAATATCGGCAGCGGGACCGCCACCAGCATCAACCAACTGAGCGAAATCATCTTGAGAATCACCAAATCACGGAGCAATATCATTCATAACCAGGCTGGCAGTGTGGGAGTCTCCCGGCTGCAAGCTGATATCACATTGGCGCAAACATGGCTGGACTACACACCTCAAGTCTCCTTAGAAGCGGGATTACGCCAAACGATACGTCAAGACAAACGCCGTTGATACCTTTGAGCCTATTACTCCTAATCGCTATGAGTTCAAGGATAGAACCATGCCTGCGCTACACAAATTAAGCCAGCACCCAGCCTTCCAATTTCTCCAAGAGCTCCTGAGTCGTTTAGGGCGACATCAGGTCACTACCCACGCTGCCGCGCTAGCTTACTACACATTACTTTCCACCGTTCCCCTATTTTTTTTCGTCCTCACCGTGGGTAGTTTTTTTGTAGATGAACAAGAGCTGCAAGACCTCTCACTGAATGCTCTGGGGGCGCTACTCCCCCAGACCGACGGTTCGCTAAATCACACTTTGGCCCAAATCCTCAGTTATCGTAGCTCTCTCAGCACCGCCGCCGCGCTAGGCGCGCTCTGGGCCGGCTCCGGGATGTTCACCGTCTTGGAGGCTTCTATCAATGCTGTCTGGGAACGCCCGCACAGCCGCACCTTCTGGAAGCGCCGCTTGATCGGCATTCTCGCACTCTTTGGCATCACCCTCTGGGTACTGTTGGCACTCTTCGCCCGCACTCTATGGAGACTCCTACCACATTGGTTCCCCCTCCTCGCTAGCATCGGTTTCCACTACCCTCACTGGACTGAACAAGGGCTAGCGCTGACCTCAATCTTCCTCCTCAATTTGACCGTCCTGCAGCTCTTCCCCGCCAAAGAGGTCTGCAAATGGCGCGCCCTGGCTATCGGGTTGGGCGTAAGCTTACTCTGGACCGTCTCACGCGAGGCTTTCGCGTGGGCCTTGACCGCCGGGCTATTACGTTATCCACTCTTCTACGGTTCAGTCTGGACGCTGGTGGCCGCCGTGGTCTGGGCTTATTGGAGCTATCTAATTTTACTGATAGGAGCCGAGTTGCAGGCTTATCTGGAGGAACGCAACCGGGCAGAATGAGAGAATGGCTAATGGCTAAGGGCTAAGGGCTAAGGGCTAAAAACTAACCTTAAAAGGAAGGCTACCTTATGTTGATTACCAATGCTAAAGTTACCACGTTGGGAACGGTGCCGCAGTTAATCGAAGATGGCGCCATTCTAATTCAAGCGGACAAAATAGTGGACCTAGGCGACACCGCCGCCTTGACTGCCCAGTATCCAGCGGAAGAACGCTGGGACGCGCAAGGGCAGTTCGCTCTACCGGCCTCACTCTGTGGCCATACACACTTCTACGGCGCTTTCGCCCGAGGCTGGGCCTTTCCCGGCCCGCCCCCCACCCGCTTCGGCGAGATTCTGGAACGACTCTGGTGGCGGCTGGATAAACAACTCACCCCGGCAGACGTGCGAGCTTCAGCGCAGCTCTGTTTGGCCGACGCTATCCGCCACGGCGTCACCACCTTGATTGACCATCACGCCAGCCCCAACGCGATTGAAGGCTCCCTAGATATCATCGCCGAGGAAGTCGTCAACGCTGGCGTGCGGGCCGCGCTCTGCTACGAAGTCACAGACCGGGACGGCCCGGAGCGCAGCCGCGCGGGGATTGCCGAGAACGTGCGTTTTCTGCGCCGCCTACGCGCGGAGCCGCACCCCCAATTGGGGGCCTCGTTTGGACTGCACGCCTCGCTCACGCTGAGCCGGGAGACGCTGGCCGCCGCTGTCCAGGCCGCCGAGGGGTTGGAAACCGGCTTCCACATCCACGCCGCCGAGGGTGTAGCAGATGTGGAGGATAGTCTGGCGAAATCCGGGCAACGCGTCATCCACCGGCTGCACAATGCGGGGATTCTAGGGCCGCGCACCATCGTCGCGCACGCCATCCACATTGACGAGCGCGAGATGGAGGTCTTGGCCGCGACCAATACCTGGGTCACGCACCAGCCACGCTCCAACATGAATAACGCGGTCGGCGTCGGCCCGGTGGAAGAGTTGTTGGCGAAAGGCGTCAAGGTGGCATTGGGTAACGACGGCTTCAGCAATAACATGTTCGCCGAGATGAAAACCGCTTACCTGGTGCATAAATTAGCGCAGCGCGATCCCCGCGCCATGCCCGGCGACCTGATATTCCGGCTGGCCTACGCTGCTAATGCGGAGCTGGCCCGGCTCTTCTGGCCCACGCAGCAGTTGGGGGAACTCGGGCCGGGCGCAATGGCCGATATTGTCCTGGTGGATTATCATCCAACCACCCCCTTGACGGCGGGGAACCTGCCCTGGCACTTCCTCTTTGGCTACGAAGCCTCTATGATTACGGCCACCATCAGCGCGGGACGAGTATTGATGCGTGACCGGCGCTTGCTCACATTGGACGAGGAAGCAATTACCGCACACGCGCGCGAACTGGCCGCCGCGCTCTGGAAGCGGGCGGGCGAGTAAGCAAGTGAGCGAAAAAGCGGGAAAACGGCTTAGCGTTTTAGCGGCTTAGACAGGGAACGTTGTCCCGTTCTGATATATGTTTACACCAAAACATAAGTCAGGAGGGTGTCAAATGGTCAAAAACATCATCAAGAAGTATAGTCTAGCTTTCAAAAAGCAAATAATCCGCGAGTACGAACAGGGGGCTAGTTTCTCTGCCCTGCAAGCCCAATATGGCCTTGGCGGCAGTGCCACCATCCCCAACTGGGTAAAAAAATATAGCCGCCAAGGAGTGCGCCACCAACGCCT
>JAYELZ010000146.1:0-2943 GCA_034717835.1 Chloroflexota bacterium | reverse complement strand
CCGCCCTAATTGGCATCCCCTCGCCCGCACACAACCTCGCCCGCGCGGGAATCCCGCTGCTCCTCTTGGCCGAGCTCGTGGCCGTCGGGGCCTTCGCGGAGACCGACCCACCCTCAGCGCACAACGATGTTCACGCCGAGGCGTTAACCTACCTCAAAGCCGACCCCGGCTGGTTCCGCGTGGACGTGGACGTCGCCACCGAGAGTCTATGGTCGCCCTCCGCGCTCACCGCCGAGGGCTTCGCCGTGCCGCAAGGCACCGGCAATCCGATGGAACTCTACCGCTACAATCAGTTCTACTGGACAATTCCTTACAAAGACTCACCCGTTTACCAATTGCTGGGAGTCAAATACATTATTGTACCTAAAGGTGCTTATCCTGGGGGAGAAGGAATCTGGCCGGCATTCCAAGCAGATGAATGGATAGATATTCATCTCAACACCCAAGCTTTGCCGCGCGTTTGGTTAAGCTATCACACCCAGCCAGTCGAAGACCTTGATGCAGCACGTGAAATTATTTTCACTCCAGAATTCGAACCATTCAAGGTAGCTACCATCGAAAACGGTCCAAAGATAGACAATGAAGGTAACGGAACGATTGAGGTCCGGTACTACACTCCCAACCAACTAGCTCTATACGTCAAGACCTCTGACCAAACATTATTAGTACTCTCTGATATTCATTATCCAGGATGGGAAGGCAGTATTAACGGTCAACCAGCTCCCATCTACCCCGCTGACGGCATCTTTCGAGGAATGTTGGTGCCAGCCGGCACGCATGAAATCGTAATGCAGTTTTTCCCAATTTCGCTACAATTAGGATTGGGAATGATGAGTATGGCAATTCTGATTATATCGGCGGGGATATGGCTAAAACAAAAATAAAGACCAAATACGATCTAACCACAACCAGCCGGCGTCTCGGTATACCTCTGGTGCTGTTGCTTCTCGCTCATGCACTCCGCACCAGTTCCTTGAACTGGCAATCTTTCTGGCTGGATGAGGTCTACGCGGTCTGGTTTATAGACCGTCCCTTCATTGAGGCCTTGCACCTCATAATTACACCAAGCAACAATGGACCTCTCTATTTCTTGCTGCTCTGGTTCTGGCACCGTTTGGCCGGCCCTAGCGACTTTGCGATCCGCTACTTCTCGACTCTTTGTTCGGTGCTCACTGTGAGTACCCTCTGGCAGTTGGGACGGCAATGGTTCGACAAGCGGGTCGCTAGCTGGGCAGCACTGCTTTTTACGCTCTCGCCCTTCGCGCTCTGGTTTGGACAGGAAGCCAAGATGTATGCCCTGCACATGCTTCTGGCCACCCTCACCACCCTAATGCTGACACGCGCATTGAAATACAATCGCTGGCAACAGTGGGCCGGTTACGGCATATTGATCAATTTTTTGGGATACAGCCACTTTTTCGGGGCTTTTACTATCGCAGCCCAGGGTATCGTGGCGCTGATAAGTACTCTCCCGCACTGGCGCCGGATACGTTCATATCTCATTACTATGCTACTGGTGATTATTCCCTACCTGCCCTTACTTCGCTATGGCTTACAAGTGCTAAGTAATTATCAGCCCAACGATCCCAGTAAGCAATTCGTGCCTCTTTTCGATGCGCTAGGTGCGCTCGCCACGAATTATAGTTTACGCCTTAACACCTCTCAAAGCCCCGACTGGTTGCCGATAGTGGTCGCTCTCATTGTCCTAACTGGACTAGTTCGGGCCTGGCAACGCGACCTGCGCATGGGCGTATGGCTCACCGGGTTACTATTACTGCCCATCGCCGTCTTCTATCCAGTATCAATGCACCTAAAAATCTTCGCTCCTAAGTATTTGAACGCGATTTTCCCACTTTTTCTACTTGCTATCGCTCTAACCATAGAAGCTCTTCACCGTTGGGGGAAGATACCCTTCCTTATTGGGACCGCACTGCTACTCTCCTCGCTGGGATTGGCGATTACACGCGACCTAACTCAACCTGCATTTCAGAGAACCAACTGGCGATTCGCAGCGAATTACCTAACAGAAAATGCCGAGCCTAACGACGTCATCGTAACTTACGTGGATTACATAGACCGCGTATTGAAACATTATTATCATAGCAATACCCCCATACGCCCTTACCCTTACGACCCGGCCACCCCAGAGCTGCTGTACGATGAATTAGCAGCAGAGAACTTCCAGAAACTCTGGCTGGTACTCTCCCATGATCGACTTTTTGCCCCTGATCACCGTTTGATAGAGGCGGCCAACAATCGCTACCCCCAAATCACTGGTCAATATCCATCAAATGGCCAAATCCAGATCGTCGGATTCACGATGCAGTGGCGACATGCAAGCCTACCCCAAAGCGCCACTCCCGTAAATGCCCGCTTTCAGAATGGATTAAAATTAGTGGGCTTTGAGACCGATGCCAGGGAACTTCTGCCCGTTGAGGCAGTGAGTCATCCCCCCAGCAACTGGATACATGTAGTAGGTTATTGGCAACGTGAGGGAGAAGCCAAAGAAGAAAATCAAGACACACCGGTTATGCTACTGCTGGGGGAGAACGGAGGAATATGGGGACGAGCGCTGACGCGCACTTCCACTGTCTTCAAACACGATCCGCCGGCTAACTGGGGAACGGATACTATCGTTGAATCTCATTTTGACGTAAACATCAATCCGGCAACCCCGTCTGGCAACTACAAGCTGGTCGTCATCATTGAAACACCTGCGGGGGAACAAGTGCCGCTCGCGCAGGCAGAGACGCCACAAGCCGCCTTATGCACTATCAAGATTTTAGATACACCTTGAGCCAATCACTACTCCGCATCAAAGAGCATCTCCCCCTGGAAAGCCGCGTGCTCCAACTGCAAAAGGCCCCGCTTCCGCTCCAGCCCCCCGCCATACCCGGTGAGCGTCCCATCCGCCCCGATCACGCGATGACAGGGCACAATGAT
>JAYELZ010000145.1:0-14186 GCA_034717835.1 Chloroflexota bacterium | reverse complement strand
CTTGATGTCTCTGGATAGAAGTTTGGTAGACTTTGCCAAGCGTATGAAGGTAAAAGTAGTAGAGGCGAGGTGAAATGATGAGCACTGTATATACTTACACAGAGGCCAGACAAAATTTGGCTGCACTACTAGATCTGGCAATTCGAGAAGGAGAGGTCAGAGTAAATCGCAAAGGTGGCCAAACCTTCGTAATCAAGCCGGAACAGAAAGTCGGCTCTCCATTAGATGTTGAAGGCATTGACTTGAACATTACGACCACTCAAATTGTACAATTTATTCGCGAAAGTAGGAGAGTGCATTGAAGCGTACCTGATGCAATCTGGCTTGTAGTAGGCGATTCATCGCCGTGATTCGGGGAACCATAGATTTCATACTGAGAATATGAGTCCCAAAATAATCCACTATAATCTAAAGCATGCTAGCTGGCTACTGCTCCTCGTAATCCTGTTGAGCAGTACCGGTTGCGCTGCCCCGCTGCCCCGGCCTACGCCCACTTGCTCCGTCACGCCTGACGCGACGGGTACTGTCACCGTGCCGCCCTCGCCGTCGCCAACAGCGACTCACGATCCCTCTGACGAACCTTGCGATTTCTGCGCGATGAAGCACGCGACCCTCGCGCCGCCCACAATGCACCCCCCTGCCGTGCTGCCCACTATCACGCCCACGGTGCAATCAATCACATCGCCAACGGCGACCCGGCCTCCCGCATCACCAACTACCATTCCCCCCGCCCCGCCGACCACCGTTCCCCCGCCAGCACCAACAGCTACGCCGGCGGATACTTCCGCCCTCGCGCTCTGGGAGACGGAGATCACCTTGCAGAGTTACGGCTGGGAGAACGCGCTCGTCCCTTCCTCGTCCGAAGAACCGCACTACCCTTACCCCGGACTGAACTTTGACGCTGTCTCGCCGCCCGTGCCGCGCACTTATGCCGCCATCGTGCTGGAGAACGCTTACACGCGCGTCATCGTAGTGCCGGCGCTGGGAGGACGCATCTTGCGCTGGGAGGACAAGGTCACGGGGCGCCGGCTCACCTACGCTAACCCCGTGCTCAAACCGACGCATTGGGGCTATCGCGGCTGGTGGCTGGCGACCGGCGGCCTCGAATGGGCCTTCCCGGTCAACGAGCACGGACTCAACGAGTATCGCCCCTGGCAATATGAGCTCCTGGGCGGCGCGGAGTGGCGCGGTATCCGCGTCTGGGATACGGACGACCGCACCGGCCTGCGCGTTGCCATCACCTTGCAACTCCACGCTGGGGAGAGCGCGTTGAGCATCACGCCGCAGCTCTCCAATCCCACGCATACAGCGCAACCGCTCCAGTTTTGGATCAACGCCATGCTCACGCTCTCCGACGGCAACACGCCCTCCGCCGACCTGCACTTCTGGGTACCCACCACTCAGATGATGGTGCATTCCACCGGCGATGGTTCACTGCCGGGGCCGCGCAACCTGATCAGCTGGCCCGTCCATGCGGGGCGCGATTTCGGGCGCTACGCGGAATGGCGTAACTACCTGGGGCTCTTCGCCACCGAGGCCAAAGGAGCGGCCGGGGCCTACGATACCGGCGCCGACCAGGGCATCGTGCGCGCCTATCCACCGGAGATTGCGCCGGGAATGAAGATCTTTGTCCTGGGAGATCTTCCTGCTACGCTCTACTCCGACGACGGAAGTCGTTACTTTGAATTTTGGGGCGGCTACAATCGCACCTTTTTCCCAGAAGATGACCGCGTGCTGCCTGCCGGTGGGAGCGTCTCTTGGAACGAACGCTGGTATCCGGTGCATGGCATCGGCGGGCTGGATTGGGCGAATGCTGAGGTGGCGGTCGCTTGCCGGCAAACCGACGCGGGCGTGACGGTAGGGATTTATGCTGCACGTGAGGTCGATATTTCGCTGGTGCTCTGGCAGCATGGGGAACTCGTCACCGAGTGGCTACCGGCGCTGGGGCCGGGGACGCCATTTCAGCAATCCCAAGCTGGCGCCGGGCTAGGCTGGGCTTTGCAACTCTGGCAGCAAGGTGCGTTACTAGCGGAGATCGTCCCCTAGCGGCGCGTCCCAATTTCCGGCTCCTTATTGCCGGGTCAACCAGCGAGGCAACCAAGAAGCTCGCTCTTCGCCCAATTCCACACTGCCTACACTCACCGGTTCTACTTCCCATTGTTCTAATACGCGCTGCGCCGTCGCGGCAACATGCTGTACATTGTCCTGGACCAGCGTTTCCAGCGCTGCACGTACTTGAGGAGAGCTAGCATCCAGCGACATCAGGGTAGGAATAAGTGCCGCGCGCACATAAGCGTTCATATCGTCCACCAACGGCAATAAGTGAGGCAAGACCCGCGCATCATCAACATATCCCAACGCTTCCACCACGGCTGGACGGGCCAGCGGACTGGGGTCATCTTGCACCATCTGGAGCAAAATAGGGATAGACTCTTGATCCGCGAGCTGGGCGACCGTCATGGCCGCCTCGCGCCGCAAGCGAGGATCGGCGGAGAAGAGGAACTGGCGCACCTGGGGCAACGCCTCGCGGTAATCTAGCTGGCGGATACTCGCCAGTGCGGCCACCAGCAATCCAGTGCTCCGCCCGCGCAACACTGCAGCTAATGCCGGGCCGGCGCTGACCTCCCCCAACTGCCCCAAAGCCTTCGCCGCGATGGAACGCACTCCTACATACCCGCGCATCACGCGCACCAACACGGGGACCGCTTCTCGGGCTTGCAATTTCCCTAACGCCACCACCAGCGCCTTCACTACCGGCAATTCTTGCTGGCAAGGTGCGTAGAGGTATCCTTCTAAGATCTCAATCATGGGAGGAATCGCTTCGCGCATTTCCAGGCGGTGCAGGGCGGTGATGACGTTGCGCTGTACCCGGCGGTCATCAGTCTCCAATAAGGGGAGTAGAACTTTCCCCAGGTCAGGAATGCCCAATTTTCCGATAGCCGTGATGGCTGCCCGCCGTACATAGATGTTGGGGTCCTCCAGCGCATGGAGCAGCGCCACCTGGACTTCCTTCGCGTGCATGCGTCCCAGCGAGAGTGCCGCGGCCCGGCGCACAAAAGAGCTGGAGTCCTGCAGTGCGTCCATCAAGGGGAAGATAGCGCGTTCATCATTGAGGTAACCCAACGACTCGGCGGCAGCGGCGCGCACGTAGGTATTGATATCCCCTCTCAACGCCGCCACCAGGGGAGGTACTACGCGCGTATCTGTTTGTTTTCCTAACTCAATCGCCGCGTGGGAACGCTGACGGGGATTGAGGTTTTCTAATTTATCAAGGTAATTTTGAATAGTCAGAGACAGTGGGTTAGTTTCATTCGTTGCATTCACACTAATTAATCCTTTCTCTTTTCTTTATAGGAGCCTGCAACTATGTAGGCACAACCCAGTATAACTCAGCTTGACAAGGCCGCAACTGAGGTGACCTAGAGACAAAAACCGGAGTTCATGTGTTCTACTTTGAATTTCCACATCTGCCGTTACACTATACTAATGATAACTAAACCCTTACTAAATGTCATTCTTTCCCAATACGAATTGCCCTGGTTTGGGATCCACGGCATCTCCCACTGGGCGCGGGTATTGGAGAATGGGCACCGTTTGGCGCGCTTGACCGGGGCGCAGTTGGAAGTGGTCGAGCTCTTCGCCATCTTTCACGATGCCTGCCGTCTCAACGAGCGCCGAGACGACGTACATGGACGCCGGGGCGCGGAGCTAGCCGCGACGTTGTGGGGTGAGTATTTCACACTTTCCGAGACGGATTTCGAGCTGCTCCAGACTGCCTGTAGCTATCATACCGCCGGGTTGACGGAGGCGGACCTCACTATCCAGACCTGCTGGGACGCCGACCGGTTGGATTTACTTCGCTGTGGTATCCATCCCGATCCGCGCTATCTTTGTACCGCCGCGGCACAAGACCTCGCTATGCTCTCGTGGGCCAATGGGCGCAGTAGCGCGTATTATGTCCCGTCGCTGATACAAATGGAATGGGGATTGGAACTAGTCTAACACTTCTCAGCTAAACCGCCCTATCCCCAACCTAAATCTGGGGCGTCACGCCGGCTGTGGTGGTGACCAGTACACGTCGCTCCAGAGTGAGACTCATGTTCTGTATCGACTCCCTCCGGTGGCGCGGGGAAGGGGAGTGCCTCTGAGATGTCCTCCAACTCCGCATCCGTCGCGCCTTGAGCGCGGCGTTTGACTATCTCCTGGAACGCCTCTCCATTCATACCAAAGGGCGCCACCTCAGCGGTCAGCGAGCCGCCCGCTTGCAACCCCCGTGCCATCTCCTGGGGGCTGGCGTGGGCTAGCTCTTGGGCACGTTGATCGAATTGCGTGCGGCGTTGGGCTGCTGACTGACCCGCATTGACTAACGAAACCAACTTCTCCACTTGCTGAGAGCCACAGCGAGGGCAGGCTGGTGGCGGTGCATTGAAGGTGCGAGCTAGCTGGCGGAAACGCCCTCGGCACTTGACGCAGTAATACTCATAAATCGGCATCCTCAACTCCTCTGGCTACGTAGCAGCCACGTTCTCACTAGCAGACTCAAAAGGTACGCCGCCCCAGCTACTAGAATAATCGTCGCCCCGGAGGTGAGATTCCAAATATAGGAGAGCCATAAGCCCGTGGTGGTGAAAAGCATTCCCAGGAATACAGACCAAATCATCATTTGCTTCAAATTACGGACAAATTGGCCGCTGATGGCGGCGGGGATCGTCAACATAGCGATGACCATGATCAGGCCAACTACCTGCATGAGCATCACCACCGTAAACGCGATTAGCGTGACCAGCAACAGATAGATAGCGTTCACCGGCACATTAGTCACAGTAGCAAAGGTCTCGTCAAAAGAGACCGCCAATAATTCGTGATAGAAGAGTATCACCAGCAAGAGAATGACCACATCCAAGCCTAGCATCAACCAGAGATCTGACGTCGGGACGGTCAGGATGCTGCCGAAGAGATAGCTCATCAAATCCGCCTTATACCCCTCGGAGAGGTCTATAAAGATAATGCCGAGGGCCATCCCGATGGCCCACAGCACGCCGATGAGCGTATCACTGCGCTCCCGTGTCTGGCGTTGCACCATTCCCATGCCCAGCGCGGCGACCAGGCTAAAGGCCATCGCACCCAGCACCGGGTTAAAACCCAGCAAGTAGCCCAAGCCGATCCCGCCATAGGCGGCATGGGCAATCCCGCCACTGATAAAGACAATCCGGTTGATCACCACGTAGGCGCCGATGATGCCGCAGGCTACGCTCACCAACAAACCTGCCAGCAGTGCGTGACGCATAAACGCAAACTGTAACGCTTCCCCAATCGCTTGCCCCATAGCTACTCCTCTCTACTCGCCCATTCGCCTTATCGCCTTATCGCCTTCTCGCCTTATCGCTCCCTCGCTTCTCCTCATGCACCGGGAAAACTCGATGGGGCACTCCATGTGCAATTAGGTCCACCGGGCATTGATAAGCCTGCTCCAATGCGGCGGAGGGCAAACTTTTCTCGTGGTGGTAAAAAAGTCGCCGGTTGAGACAACCCACCGTCTTCACGTAAGTGGAAATAGCCCCCACGTCATGGGAGATCATCAGAATCGCGATGCGGGCATTAAGCTCCTGTAACAAATCATAGATACTGTGGCTTACCTGCGGGTCGACGCTGGCAGTAGGTTCATCCAAGAGCAATATCTCCGGCTCGGTAGCCAGGGCGCGAGCGATATAGACACGCTGGCGCTGTCCCCCGGAGAGCGCGCCGATGGGCCGCTCCCGCAACTCGAGCAGCTCCACTTGCCTGAGCACCCGCTCCACAACCGCATTATCCGCGGACGTGTAACGGTGCAACAGCCCGCGCCGGCCCAAACGGCCCATGCGAGTTACTTCCCAGACACTCACCGGGAAATCGCGGTCAAACTCCACCGGTTGAGGTACGTAGCCGATACGTTGGCGCCCGGTCGTGACAGGTTTGCCCAGCACTTGCACCCGTCCACGTGTCGGCGGCAGTAATCCCAGCAACACCTTGAGCAAAGTGGTCTTGCCGCCGCCATTGGGACCAATCAAGCCGATGAAATCTCGTTCATAAACGGTGAGATTGATATCCTCCAGCACCGCCTCATTCTCGTAGCCTGCCCAGAGATGCTCCACCTCGATCACCGGGCGGGAAATAGTATTGGTCTGCATTCCCATCATCATTAATGCTCCTGAAAAATTAAACTGGCCCTCGCTACAAAATATAATTCTCCGCTAAGCCGCCCAGACGCTAAGAAAAATTTTTTTGCAATCGTCTTCTCTGTTTACTGGCTGCTCTCCGCGAACGCGATTGTGGCCCGCCGCATATTTGCCAACCAATCTAGAGCCAGCGGGCTGATGAGCTGCACTTTTCCGCCAATTTCCTGCGCGATCATCTCGGCGGCTTTGGTGCTGAACTCCGGTTGCGCAAAGATCACCCGAATTCCTTCTGCTTGGGCCGTAGCGATGATGCCCGCTAGCTCTTGAGCGCTCGGCTCCTGACCCCCGCTCTCAATTGGAAGCTGCTGTAACCCGAACTCGTCGGCAAAATATCCCCAGGAGGGATGGAAAACCATGAACCTCTCTCCGGTGGAGTCTTGCAACGTCGCTTGGATTTCTGCTTGCAGTACCTCGATATCGGCCAAGAAAGCATCTAGATTAGCCTGATACTCAACTTCACGTTCAGGATCAAGTTGCACCAGGGCGCGGTAGATATTTTGCGCCTGCACTTTGACCAGGGCCGGCGAGAGCCAGATGTGTGGATCCAGATTCTCGCCAGACGTCTCTGTGGCGTCTCGAGAGATAGGGCGGCGTTCAATGCCCTCAGCAGTATCCACCACCAACATCTCCGGATTAGTCGCGGCGAATTTTGTCAGCCACGCTCGCTCGAAGGGCACGCCAATGCTAAAATAGAGGTCTGCCGCATTCAACGCCACCAATTGCGCCGGCTCCGGCTCATAAGTTGCCGGAGATTCACCGGGCTGTACCATCACCGTGACCGCTACGTGTGCTCCCCCGATGCGCTCCACGAAATAGCGTTGCGGCAGAATACTGACGGTTGCGGAGAGCGTGGCGGCATGGCTCTCATCAACGGGAGCGGGTATTTTCACGCAACCGGAGAGCAGCAAGAGAAACAAGAGCACCCAGCTAACTAAATTTTTTCGATACATAGTTTGACCTCGCTTAGCAAAATTAGCTCATCACGGAAGACACCGAGACCGCTGAGACGCTGCCCCGCTAACTACTAGCGGCAAGTTGGACAAACTCCACGCAATTGCAGCCAATGCGCCGCGATCAGATAGCCCGTCTCCTTTTCCACCCGCGCGATGAGCGCCGTGAGATCATCCTGTCCGGGGAACTCCACCGCGCGGCCACATTTTTCGCAGATAAGCACATGGCGATGTCCGGCCGCGGTCAACAGGTAGCCCTGGCATTTATCATCCTGATGGACCCGCCGCACCAAAGAGAGCTCCTCGAAGAGCTCGAGAGTACGGTAAACCGTGACCAGGCTCAACGTTGCGTGTAATTTAACCCCCAACGCTAAAATTTCCTGGGGGACGAGAGGCCATTCAGTCTGTGCCAGCACCTGCATCACCGCCCGGCGCGGCGCGGTGATGCGACATCCCGCTTGTGATAACGTCTCTTCCCATGTGGACAAGTACAGAGCTCCCTTATTGAAAGTAATTTACAATAATTATACGGCGAGAGATGATTTTGTCAATATCGCTATTTGCTCATCTGGTATTCCACAGTAAAATCTTCTCCAATGTGAACAGTCCCACCGTAGTTAACAAGACAAGGAGGCACTATGCCACTGACGAAAATTGTATGTACATTGGGTCCGGCCACGGATTCCCCAGAGATAATCCGCGCGTTGATACATGCTGGCATGACCGTCGCCCGTCTCAACTTCTCCCACGGCACACACGCCAATAAACGGCGGATGGTGTCGTTAATCCGCCGGGTAGCCGACGAGGAAGGTCGCTACGTGGCAGTGATGGGCGACCTGCAAGGCCCCAAAATTCGCGTGGGTAATCTACCTGAAGAAGGGGTGGAACTGCGCGTGGGAGAAATTGTCACTCTGACCGCCGGGGAGGTGCAGTCGCCCACTAAAGAAATCCCTTTCCCGCATCCGGAGATCATCCCTGATTTGCACCTGGAGGACCGGATTTTGTTGGATGACGGCTCGTTGGAGTTGGAGATCAGCGCTATCGCGCCGCCGGAGATACGCTGCCGCGTCCGGGTGGGCGGCGTGCTGACCTCGCACAAGGGCGTCAACCTTCCTGGTGCGGATTTGCAGATCCCGACGCTGACGGAGAAGGATTATCAAGATGCGGAGCTCGCTCTGGAGTTGCAGCTGGATTACCTGGCGCTCTCGTTTGTGCGGCGCGCCAGCGACGTGGGGCAATTACGCGCTTTCTTGATGAAGCTGGCCCAGGCAGAGAAACAAGTCCGGCGTCCAGGTGAGAATCCGCATCACTGGCCGGCGCTGGTAGCCAAAATTGAAAAACCGGAGGCTTTGCTGGACTTGCCCGGGATTGTGCAGGCCTCAGACGCGGTCATGGTCGCCCGTGGTGATCTGGGCGTGGAGATTGCTCCAGAGCAGGTGCCGCTGGCTCAAAAGCGAATCATCCGGCTTTGCAACCAGCTGGGCCGGCCGGTGATCACCGCGACGCAGATGCTCCAATCCATGATTGAGAATCCCCGTCCCACCCGCGCGGAAGCTTCTGATGTCGCCAACGCGATTTTGGATGGCAGCGACGCGGTGATGCTCTCCGGCGAGACCTCCGTGGGCAGATTCCCCGTAGAGGCGGTGCAGATGATGGCTAAAATTGCCCAGACGGTCGAAGGTTCTACGGAGTTCCCCTATAATCAGTTATTAAAAATCACCACGCAGGATGAACCCACTGACCCCCAATCCATGCGGAATCTGATCTCGCGGGCAATTGGACGCGGGACGGTCAAAATTGCCGAGGAGTGCCAGAGCACCGCAATCCTCACTTCCACCGAATCGGGGCGCACCGCGCGCTTGGTAGCCCGGCACCGGCCCCGCTGCCCGCTGGTAGCCGCTACCCCTTTCAAGGAGACGGCTTGCCGCCTCCAATTGATCTGGGGAGTAACGCCGGTCCTGGTCGCTCCCTTTGACGATACCGATCAGATGATCCAGAGTTTAGTACAATCCGCCGTGGCTTGTGGCTTCGCGGATGTGGGTAGCAATGTGGTGTTGACCGCGGGCATTCCCTTCGAGGTGCATGGTGTGACCAATATGCTCAAAGTACACACTGTGCGCGAGGCGGATTTAGGGGAGAAGTAATTTTATTGCAGCCGGGACGCAGAGAAACTTAGCTGCACCAATCTGCGTCCCGGGAATTTGAGGGAATAGCATTGGTAGAAACAGGCAATCTTAAAGTGGTTCTTCTTCCGACCCCAGCACCGGTTCCACTACTTGCGTGTTTTGGGCGGTGCCACAGTAAGGGCAGATATTCCACTCCAACTCTAAGAGCTGGTTACAATACCCACAACTTTTCTTCAACTGTGTGTGGCAATAGGGACAATAAAGGAATTCCTGGCTAACCTTAGCCCCGCAAGAAGCACAGACTTCCGGCTCCTCGATGGCTTGCAAGAGCGCTTCTTGTTCCAAAGCACGTTCATAGGCCTCTGTCAGAGTTTCGTGTGGGCGGATCAAGAAGTAGACAATCAAACCCGGGAGCGTGAGCACTGTCACCATCAAGGTGGCCATGATCTGCACGATAAGATCGCGCGTCCGCGCGCGAATATCGCGGAAAGTCCACAACACCATGCCCAACCAGAGACTGGTGACAAAAACTGAGATGACTACTATCAATCCTGTGACTAGGGGCACTAATTGTTCCAATAGTTGATCAATCATGAAATCTCCTGGTTAATCCGGCAATCCAGTAATCAAACGCACGCCATACCAACAGGAAGTATACCATTGCCCGAAAGGGAGGCAAGAGTTATGTCCTACATCACCGTCAAAGAGATGCCCGTCAAGGAACGGCCCCGCGAGCGGCTGGAACACGCCGGCCCGCAAGCCCTCTCCACCTCGGAATTGCTGGCGATTATTCTCCGCACCGGGATGGGCGGGGAAAATGTCCTCACCATGTCCAGCCGTATCTTGGGGGAATTCGGGGGGCTGGCAGATTTGGCGCGCGCTGAGTTCTCGCAACTGGTCAACGTGCGCGGTCTGGGACCGGCCAAGAGCGCGCAATTGCTCGCCGCCTTTGAATTGGGGCGCCGTCTCATGGCCGAGTCGCCCGAAGAACGCCTGCAAATCCGCGCTCCTTCTGACGCTTCCCACATCCTACTGCCTCTCCTGGGACACAAAACCCAAGAAAATTTCGTGGTGCTCTACTTGGATACTCGTAATCGCGTCATCGATCAAGAAATCCTTTACAAAGGCAGCCTCAACACCTCGCTGGTGCGCACCGCCGAGGTCTTTCGCGGCGCGATCCAGCGTAACTGTGCCGGTATAATCGTGGCGCATAATCACCCCTCTGGCGATCCCCATCCCTCGCCGGAAGATATCGCGCTAACTCGCCGTCTGGTTAAGGCCGGGAAGTTGCTAGAAGTCGAAGTGTTGGATCATCTGGTGATTGGACATAATCGCTACGTTAGTCTGCGCGAAAAGGGCTTGGGCTTTGAAGAAGCATAACCTCGTATGTCGCGTTAGCTGGACTTGCTTCGAATATATGGCGGGTTCATACCATGCGCAACCCGCCATACGCAGCCAGAAATCTAACTGGTTAATCGTCTCCCGCGATTTAAACTGCTGCTTGACACCTTATGGGAATCTGCATACAATAAGGTTGGATGCGGAGTTGCAAAGGTGAGAGTATGTTAATGAACACGACAGGAAATGGTAATACAAGAGTTTCAACAGCGCTGCGGGTTGCCAAATAGGAAACCCGCAGCGCTGTTTTAGGGGGGTAAACCAGTTTAGTCCGGGGAGGTGCCATGTAGCTTGTTTATATTCAATAAGTTCAACTTAACTCCAATTCTATATGCTAAGGAGAAAGGGTGGTAAAAATTATGTTCAATGAAAACTTGCTGCGAGAGTTAGCTACGATTGAAGGTTCTGGGCCAATCCTGAGTGTCTATTTGAATCTCGATCCCACCAAGCATACGCTAGAAGAATCCCAACTCATCCTCCAGGAGATGCTTAGAGAGGCAGAATCTGAAGCTGAAGATGCTGATTTGAAGGCTATTGAGCAATATATCAACCTGGAATTCAATGGAACAGGACAGAGTCTAATATTCTTTTCCAGGCAGGCGGACGAGCTTTGGCAGATCATCCCTCTTGCGGTGCCGGTGCGTTCTGGGGTAACGGTCGCACGGAAACCGTATATTTCTCCGTTGGTTGAAATTGATGGCCTCTACGGCCGTTTTGCGGTAGCGTTAGTGGATCAACAAGGAGCGCGTTTCTCTCTCTTCCAGATGGGAGAGCTGGTCACTCAAGAAGGTTTTCTGGGCCAAGAGCTGCAGGGAGCACGTAAAGAGAAAGGCTCTTCCCGTGTAGGGATGCACGGCGGAGGGTCAAAGAATAAACGGGCAGAGATTGCACACCGCAACTACCGCGATATGGTAGCGGAACTAGCTAAGTTCTGCCAGAAGTATAAACCCCGCCGGTTGTTGCTGGCCGGCACTGACATCAATGTGGCGCGCATTCAGAAACTACTCCCGCTAGACTTGGCTAATACTGTAGTGGGCACCTTCGCGGCTGATATGGAGACTAGCCCCACGCAACTCTGCGGGACTTCGTTGCAGCTGTTGGAGTCCCTGGGACGTCAACGCAAAGAGGCCTTAGTAGATACGGTCATCACAGCGGCGGCGAAGGGATCTAACGGAGTCATCCGCTTAGGTGAGACATTGAGCGCAGCACAACAGGGGAGCATTCAAGTTCTGGTGGTAGGACGTGATTACCACGCGCCCGGTTATCGTTGCCGTGGTTGTGGGTATCTAACCGCCCAACAGCTGGATATTTGCCCTTTCTGCCAGGCGGAATTTGAGGAAATCCCTGATGCGGCGGAGGCCGTGGTCGCGCAAGTGGTGGAAAAGGGAGGCACGGTACAAGTGGTAGATGACGAGATTATTGGTGCGGCTAAGATCGGCGCGTTGTTGCGTTATTAGAGTTTGACCTGACAGCGGGGGCCATTAAAAAGCCCCCGCTGTTTTGCTAGGGGAGGCGGAGCAATGTCAGAAGAACCATCAAATCCACGCGCAAATCGTAAACGTGCCGAACGGCTGACATTGTTAGCCGTGGTAGTTATCTTAATAGTGGGGGGCGCTCTTACCATCGGCTTGGTCTACGGCTGGCCCGAAGCGTTGACGGCGCTGCTCTGTCTAATCCCTGGCGCAGCGACGATTGTCCTGTTATGGGGACTGTTAAACCTGGTGGAGAAACTTACACGTGAAGACCGTTAACCACTTACGATTAGTCGACGGTTGTCAGACATCAGTCAATTAGCAGATACTCACTACTGAGTTAGTATTATGTACACTACATAAGCTCTAGGTCGTCGCTATACTAGGTGCGCTTATCCAATAACTTTATTAACAACAATTGAACAGGAGGTTGTTAAGTATGTACAAGAAGCTTTTTATTCCCGGCCCGACGCATGTACGCGAAAGGATTTTAGAAGCACAGACAGCGTTAATGATTGGACATCGTAGCCAGGATTATTCTGACCTGCAAGGCGCCATTCGTCCCAAACTCCAGAAACTCTTCTACACTGAGCAACCCGTTTTCCTCATTGCCAGCTCCGGCACCGGCGTAATGGAAGGCTCGATCCGCCAAGCCGTACAGAAACGCGGTTTGGTCACCATCTGCGGGGCTTTCTCCCAACGCTGGTACAACTTGGCCGTCGCCAACGGTTTGCCGGTGGATCACGTGAGCGTGGATTGGGGCCAAGGTATCACTCCAGAGATCGTAGATGAGGCGTTGAGCAAAGGCGATTACGACACGCTGACCGTCACCTTCAACGAGACCTCTACCGGCGTGATGAACCCGCTCAAAGATATCGCGGCGCTGGTGCGCGAGAAGTACCCGGATGTGGTGATCTTGGTTGATGCCGTCTCTGGCTTTGCCGGCGCGAAGGTAGAATTTGACGCTTGGGATTTGGACGTAGTGCTGGCCAGCTCCCAGAAGGCGTTGGCCATGCCCCCCGGCTTGAGTGTAGCTGCCGTCAGCGAGCGGATGCTCAAGCGGGTCGAGGCCACCCCGAACCGTGGCTTCTACTTCGATTTCCAGCGCGCGCTCAAATACTACAAACGCGACCAGACCCCCGCCACCCCGGCCGTCAGCCTGATCCAGGCGCTCAATGTACAATTGGACGATATTCTGGCGGAAGGGTTGGATAATCGCTGGGCGCGGCATCAAGAGATGGCCGATACCGTCCGGGATTGGGCGCGCCAGTATTTCGCGCTCTTCTCCGACGCGCGTTTCCTCTCCAATACCGTCACCACAATCAAGAACACCCGTGGTATCAACGTGGCTGAGCTGAACAAAGAGCTGGGCCAGCGCGGCGCGATGATCTCCAACGGTTACGGCTCACAGCTGCGCGAGAAGACTTTCCGCATCGCTCACATGGGCGATCTCACCGTCGCCGACATTCAGTGGCTGCTAGGCGAGATCAATGATATCCTGGGACTAGCGTAACCCCAATATCCACAGATTACGCAGATAGCAACGACTACCCGACTAAAGACCACCCGACTAAAGACTACCGGACCAAAGACTACCGGACTAAAGACTATTTGACTAAATAAGGAGATCTAAATGACCAAATTAATAGTTTGTGATCCTATCTCAGCCGCCGCCATTGAGGGAATGCGTGCCCTGGGCATCACGGTTGATGTGCGCGACGATATCGAACTCGACGCGCTCGCCGAGATCATTGCGGAGTACGAGGGGATGGCGGTACGCGGGCGCACCAAAGTCCGCGAGCCGCTGATTGATCGAGCGGAGAAGCTCTCTCTCATCATCCGCGCCGGCGTGGGACTGGACAACATTGACGTGAAATACGCGGAGAGCAAGGGCGTCACCGTCGCCAATACCCCGGCAGCCAGCACCAACGCCGTCGCGGAGTTAGCGCTCGGCTTGATGTTCTCGCTAGCCCGGCCCCTCGCGCGCGCCGACGCGACCATGAAAGCCGGTCAATGGGCCAAGAA
>JAYELZ010000144.1:0-2947 GCA_034717835.1 Chloroflexota bacterium | reverse complement strand
CGAACGGAGGATAAGCGATGCCGACAGCGCTAGAATTGACCCGTGAGGGATGGAAGAGTTACCTGGAGAGAGCCAGCCATCGAACGGTTTCATCCGAGTTGACAGCGGCTGAACGACACGCACGCGAACGATTACTAGAACGTGTTCGTGAGGCGTCCGTGGTGTTAAAAACCCGCTTTGGAGCACGGCGAGTGATTCTTTGCGGCTCGCTGGCCCATGCTGCCTGGTTCACGCCAGATTCCGATGTGGACCTGGTGGTTGAAGGATTGACAGGCGATGCTTACTGGCAGGCCTGGCGGCTGCTCGAAGAGATTATCGCTGACCGGCCCGTGGATTTAATTGAACTTGAGACGGCAAGCGAGTCCCTGCAGAGAGCAATTCGGCGACAGGGAGTGGAACTATGAACCCTCTCTACGAGGAATTGGTCGAGCGAATTCGCGGCGAGGCGCCAGACATGGAACTCATCGTTCAGCGGACACTGCGGGCTTGGTCGCAGGCGCAAAGGATGCCGAGCGAACAAGCCTATCTGGATTCCGTGGCGCTGAACTTGCACAGCTTTTACTCGGGATTTGAGCGCCTGTGTGAGCTAATCGCCAGACATGTGGATCGCGCTCTTCCCGCCAGTGCAACCTGGCATCGTGACCTACTCCAACAGATGACACGTGAGCTGGTAGATGTGCGGCCTGCGGTGATTAGCCGGGAGAACGCGCTAAGTCTGGACGAGTTCCGGCGGTTCAGACATCTTGTGCGTAACGTTTACACGATGAACCTGGCGCCCGACAAGATGGCTGGATTGCTGTTGGCTCTGCCCGGCTTATGGCCCAGGCTGCGCGCCGAGTTGTTGGCCTTTGCTGACTTTCTGGAAGATTTGGGGCAGGTAGGTATAGCGCCAGATAAGTGTCCTTGATGGAGATTGAATGATGTACCGAGATCATACCATCGCCGTCGTAGTGCCGGCGTATAACGAAGAAATTCTGATCGCGCGTGTCATCGAGACCATGCCGGACTATGTAGCTCGGATCGTGGTGGTGGACGATTGCAGCCGGGATGGGACAGTGGAAACGGTACGCCGCTACCTGCCCCGGCTGGGCGAGCGACTGCTACTCATCCAGCACGAGACTAACCAGGGTGTGGGCGGCGCGATCGCCACCGGCTACAAGTGGTGCCGCGACCATGAGGTGGACGTCGCCGTGGTGATGGCCGGGGACGCGCAGATGGACCCCGCCGATCTGCCCGCCCTGCTTGATCCGGTGGTGGACGGCGAGGTGGACTACGCCAAGGGCAACCGGCTCTTCACCGGCGATGCGTGGCATCAAATTCCACGGGTACGTTACCTGGGCAACTCGGCGATGTCGCTGCTGACCAAGATCGCCTCCGGCTACTGGCACGTGGCGGATTCGCAATCGGGCTACACGGCCATCAACCTGCAGGCGCTCAAGGCGATTGACTGGGACCGGATGTATAAGCGGTACGGCCAGCCCAACGATCTGTTAGTGCGGCTCAATGTGTATAACTTCCGCGTGCGCGACGTGCCGGTGAAACCGGTGTATAATATCGGGGAGCAGAGCGGCATCAAACCACTGCGGATGATACCGCAGTTGTCGTGGCTCTTGTCCAAGCTGTTCCTGTATCGCATGTGGCAAAAGTACGTGATTCGGGATTTTCACCCACTCTTATTTTTCTACGTGATGGCCTTTTCCCTGCTGTTCGCCAGCGTACCGCTGGGAATACGTGTTTTTTACAAATGGCTGATCTTAGGCGGGAGCATCCCGCCGGTCAACGCCCTGGCGTGGATGTCCAGCGTGATCGCGGGCTTGCAGTCGTTGTTCTTCGCCATGTGGTTTGATATGGAATATAACAAAGAGCTGCGATAGGAGATCGGTGAGCAGGGGAACACGTAACCCCATCGCGCGTTCAAGGCAGAGAGTAAGGAAGCAAGATGGCAAATCGCGTAAAGCAAGCAGTACTGGACGAAATTATCCACCGCATCGTTGAAGTCGCGCAGCCGGAGAAGATCATCATGTTTGGCTCCGCCGCCCGAGGGGCGATGGGTCCCAATAGCGATGTAGACCTGCTGGTGATCAAACCCGATGTTGCTCATCGGGGGCAGCTAGCCGGGGAGATTTATATGAACCTCTTCGGAGTCGGGCAAGCGGTAGACATCATCGTCGTCACACCGGAGGACCTTGAGCGGTACGGTGAGTCCATTGGGCTGGTTTACCGCCCGGCTTTGAGAGAAGGACAAGTGATCTATGTCGCCTGAGTCAGATCGAATTCACAAGCGCTACCCACCAGATGATCCCCGGGAGTGGCTGAACCGCGCCCGAAGCAACTTGGCGCAGGCCGAAAAAGGCGCCGAGATTGGAGGCGTCTATTTTGAAGACCTCTGTTTCAATGCTCAGCAGGCAGCAGAAAAAGCGCTCAAAGCCTTATTGATCGCGCGCCAAATCGAGTTCCCGTACGTTCACGACCTGGTGAAACTTCTTGAGCTGCTGGAGGGAAACGGGCAGAAGGTACCAGCCGCTGTGCGAGAAGCAGCTCGCATCACCCGCTACGCCGTGGTAACGCGCTATCCGGGAGTGCTTGATCTCGTGACGCGGCGAGAGTACAAAGAAGCCCTCACCATCGCCACCGCCGTCGTCCACTGGGCCGAGGAGATTATTGGACAGGGAATCGGAGAGGAGAGCACGGGTAAGAGTTGATTGTCGGCTGGCCGTCACCCTGCTTGGCGATGTGGTTTGATATGGAATACAATAAGGAGCTGCGGTGAGTGCATTGCGTATTGCCATGGTTTCACATGCTTATCCCTATCTTGAAGAAAATCACGCAGGGCAATTCGTCCACGAGCTTGCTTCTAATCTAGTTAGACTTGGTCATCAAGTCTATTCGGTCATCCCCCAGCCATCTTGTGACCATAGAAGAGAGATGGATGGGGTTAATCTGAAGT
>JAYELZ010000143.1:0-2979 GCA_034717835.1 Chloroflexota bacterium | reverse complement strand
TGCGTAGCTGTGAAAGTAAGTACGCCTAGCGTCTGTTGTTGCATCCGGATGGGGGCCAAGAGGAAATACTGCCCATCAACCTGCTGCACTTGCACCTCCGTCAATTCACCCTGCACGAACGGTAGCAAAGATTGCGCGCCTGGCGCCCCTTCCTCAACGGTCACGCGATCATAGGTATAAGCTATCTCGCGCTGACGCCGCGCCAAAATACGGTACCATCCGCTGAGCGCCTCCTGTTCCTGATAACGTCTCAAGTGCTCTACGGTCTTGCCGATGTCGATCTGAATTTGGGTTTTCTCTATAGAAATTGCCAAGCCATTAGCCAGAATACGCAACACCTCTACATCCGCCTCCGAAAAAGCCTGCTTCTCCCGGCTCTGTAAATCCAGCGCCCCCACAAGCTCACCATGAGCCATCAGAGGCAGAGCCAATTCAGACCGAGTTTCAGGCAACTCTGGGTTATCAAAGTAGACAGCATCCATGCCTACATCTAAGGCAATGCGCGAACGCGCCGTGGAGGAAACATAACCAATAATGCTCCTCCCACCAATTTTCAGTTTATGGCCAGCGACCAACAACCGGTGCCCTCCCGCAGAAGAGGCGGCCCGCAAAAGCATCCAAGTGCCGGTATCATCCGGTAAGAAGATGCCGACATGGTAGATGTCAAATCGCCCCGCGATAAAATCAACGGCGGTATCCAGCATGTCCTGAATCGCTTGGCTGCGGGCTAAGAGCTGTGAGAGCTCGGCGACGGCCTGGAACTGCATAGTCCGCTGCTCCAACTCGGCGGTGCGAGCTGCCACCTGGTCTTCCAAGGTATTCACCATCTCTTGGATATACGCCCGCATGGTATCCAAGGTCTGAGCCAAACGGTTTATCTCAGTGCTCCTGGTCTCTGGCAGCGAGGTCTCCCAATTCCCTTGCTCAAATTCCTGTACAACACCCACTACTGCTTCCAACGGGGCCGTAAGACGATTGATGGCCAAATATCCTACCACCGAAATGAAGAGTAATGTGCCCGCCGCGATCGGCAGGACACGAAAGAGTATCACCTCACGCACTAGCGCCCTTAATTCTGTCTGGAGAATCCCTCTTGTTTCCAAGGATTGTGCTTCCAGCAGGTGCGCCAAACTCCAACCGGTACTATTCTCAAGGGGAGCATAAGCCACCAAAAAATCTTGTTCGCTCACCCGTACGGTGGTTTGTCCTGCTTCTCCCGCCACCATCTCTTTAAGCAGCGGGGCAAAGGCAGTCTCCGTGGTGCGCAGATCGACGCGCGCCTCATCTGCGGCAGGTACGCGGCCTAAAATATCTTGATACCCTTGCTTGGATAGTACGATGGGTTGCCCGCGCTCATCCAAAAGCAACGTATAGTCAGACTTCGAGTTGCTAGCTACCAAGTCCTCTCCGATTTGCGCCAAAGAGAGCTCTAGCCCCGCCACGCCGACAAATTTATCCCCCTCCACAAACTCATCTCCTCCCAAGTACACGGGAGCGGAAGCAGTAGCTAGTAGACCTTTACCAGTAACATCCGTGTAAACCGCGGTCCATTGTACCGCGTGGGTATGGTTCTCCGAGGGCGTAGCAGCAACATACCATGGGCGTTGGCGCACCTTTAAATCCGGTGGGATTGTCTCCCCTAAATTGATATTAGGATAATAACGCAAAAGGTCACGCTCTGTCCCGATAAAGAGAGCCTTCAGGACCGGGCTACTCCTCTGCATAGCGGCAAAGAGCGGATCGAGATAGGCGGTACGTCGGAGCTCTGCCATGACATTCGCGTCTATCTCCACAAAATTAGGGAGATAGACGCTACTTAGCTCATCGCCACTGTTGACGTATTGCCCTTCCGGCCCAAAAAACATCTTTTCCTCAGGAGACCAATATCCACTCGCTTCAGAGCCGCTTTCAGCAGCTAGCAGCCGTGCAGAATAAAAGGCGAGCGCCTGCACGTCTAGCTCCACACGGCGCAACTGTAACTCTGCCTGCTTAACCTCAGCAGCATTCACTTGACGCAGATGCTGAGCTAGCTGTGCCTCTAACTTTTCCCCACTGATAACCTGCGCCCGGTCGCCAACAAAGGTGACCCCCCGCATACCCAGATAGCCCAACGCGATTACGGCACTGGTAGTGAGCAGCAGTAAAAGTGCCAGCACGCGCAAACGGGTACTTTCGGAAAACCGCGACCAACGGCCCTGAGTTTGGTGGTTAGTTGTCATCTAGCTCTCCTCCTCCGCCATAGCCGCCAAACTGAGCCGCGCGGTAGCTTGTTCGGCATTTAACGCTCGTCCCAGCTCCTTGATCGCTTGCTCCAAAATCCCCTCAATCTCAACCTGCGAACGAATACGAGCGGTAATTTCGCCCACTTGTTGCTCGTATTCAGCCCGCCGGCTAGCCTCCTCGATTAACCGGGAATTTTCCAACGCCAAACCAGCCTGCGTGGCTACCGCTTTAACTAACGCTACCTCATCAGGATGCCAGGAGCGTTCTCCCGGAGCGCGTTCCAAACTTAGCTTAGCCAACGTCTGTTCTCGCCATGGGATCTCGACCTGCAAGCACTGATCATCAGCACGCAATTGGGAAGCTTCTGAATCCAGAGTAGCTAGTTCCTCCACCTTTACACCACTGTATCGATAAGCCAAAAGCTTATCCATGAGGCGCTCTTCCCAGAGAGCACGGGCTTCTTCACCATGCAACCTTCTCATTTCTTGCAATGAACGTTGACTTTCAGAGTACAAACGGGCGTTATTGATCGCCATAGCTACCTGATCTGCCATACTCTGTAAGAGAGAGATATCCTGTTCATCAAAAGCACCCGCTTCCACTGATTGCACATCCAATACACCAATTGTCTCATTCTGCACCAGCAACGGCAACCCTATCTCCGAGCGGGTCTCCGGCAGATCTGGATTATCAAACCAGACTGCATCTTCTCCCACATCCAAAGCTATCCGCGACTTGCCGGTGGCCAAAACCGAG
>JAYELZ010000142.1:0-14343 GCA_034717835.1 Chloroflexota bacterium | reverse complement strand
AGCAATGATGCGCAGGAGTTCTTGCGACGTTGCCCGGTTCCGGTGCTGGGCATCACCGGTTCGGCGGGCAAAACCACCACCACCGCGTTGGTCGGGGCGATGGCGCGGGAGGCCGGTTTCACGACTTGGGTGGGCGGCAATATCGGCTACCCGCTCATCAACGAGCTACCTGCTATCGCGCCAGAAGATCGCGTGGTGCTGGAACTCTCCAGCTTCCAGTTGGAGATTATGGAGACCAGTCCCCAGGTGGCCGGCGTGTTGAACATCACGCCCAACCATTTGGACCGGCATGGCACGATGGATGCCTATATCGCGGCGAAGGCGCGGATCGTCATGCACCAGCGGTCAGATGATGTGGCGGTGTTGGGTTATGATGATCCCTACACGCGCGCGCTGGCGGCGCAGACGGTGGCCCAGGTACGTTACTTCAGCGGGGAGACGGCGGTGGAGCACGGCGCATTTTTGCGTGGCGCGGCGTTGCTCTTGCGCCGCGCCGGGCATGAGGAAATTGTCTGTCAGCGGGCGGCAATCCGCCTGCGCGGCTACCATAACGTGCTCAATGTACTGGCCGCCAGTGCGTTGGCGGACGCTATTGGCGTGCCGGTCGCGGCGATGCGCCGGGCGATTGGTGCGTTCACCGGGGTGGAGCACCGGCTGGAAGAGGTGCGCCGCCGGCGGAGCGTGCTCTGGATTAATGACTCCATCGCCACCGCGCCGGAACGGGTGTTGGCGGCGTTAGATTCTTTCGAGGAGCCATTAGTTTTGCTGGCTGGCGGGCGCGATAAAGATCTCCCCTGGGAGAAGTTCGCCCGGCGGGTGGTGGAACGAGTGCGCGTTTTAATCCTCTTTGGAGAGGCGCAACCGCTGATTGAGGAACATGTCCGTCAGGCTGGGGAAGTGAGTGCGACGCCTGGAGCGTTGGAGAAACTCATCTGCGCCGAGACGTTGGAACGCGCGATAGCGGAGGCGGCCCGAGTGGCTCTTCCCGGTGAGGTGGTGTTGCTCTCCCCTGGCGGCACCAGCTTTGATGCTTTCCGCGACTTCGTCGCGCGTGGGGAACGTTTCCGCGCGCTGGTTGGTGAGCTATGAAACGTTTGAATAAGGGCCAATCTTCCGGTGATGCACTCTTAGTGGTGACGGTTATGGCGCTCTTGGCCTTTGGGTTGTTGGCGCTTTATAGTGCTACTTTTTACGTGGGGGTTAAATTTTGGCACCAGCAGCTCCGCTGGATGCTGTTGGGAGGGCTATTGCTGGTAACGTTAGCTTATCTGGTGCCTTATCCTTTCTGGCAACGTCTGTCCATCCCGCTGATGGGGTTGACTTTAATACTATTATTTCTAGTATTATTCATTGGGAAACCAGTGCTGGGCGCGCAGCGTTCGATTGAGCTCTGGGGGATTTCGATCCAGCCGGGGGTGTTGGCGCGCTTAAGCGCCGTGATCTATATCGCCGCCTGGTTGACCTCTAAAGGTGAACAGTTGGGGGAGATGCTTTATGGGCTAGTCCCTTTTGCTGTCATCACCGGGGTGGTGGCAGGCTTGGTCGCTTTACAGCCAGATTTGAGCACGGCTTTGCTCTTGGTGGTGACGGCTCTGCTCATGTTCTTCTTTGCGGGAGGCGATCCCGCGCAGATTTTTGTCTTCATCTTGGGTGCGGGAAGTTCCTTTGCTCTCTTGGCCTGGCAATTTCAACATGCCCGGCTACGGTTGATCAATTATATTGCTGCTCTAAAGGACCCTACGCAGATGTCATATCACGTTTACCGTGCGGTAACCGCCCTGGGCAGCGGGGGATTGTTCGGGCAGGGCATCGGTAACGGGCGCCTGAAGAGCGGCTACTTGCCTTTCCCGCACACAGATAGCATCTTCGCCGTCATTGGAGAGGAGCTGGGATTGCTCGGAACGCTCTTGGTGTTGGCACTCTTTGCACTCTTGGCCTATCGCGGCTATCGTATCGCATTGGAGACCCCGGATCCTTTTGGTTCGTTATTGGCTTTCGGCGCCACGACGATGATCATTGTTGAGGCTTTGCTCAATGTATCGGTGATGATTGGCTTGATTCCGTTTACCGGGACCGCACTGCCCTTTTTTAGTTACGGGGGGTCACAGATGTTGATTACTCTGACCGCCGTAGGTTTATTGCTGGGGGTTTCGCGCGGACGGCCTAAAGGAGATTGGAATGCGGTTATGGATCGTTGGTGGGGGAACTGGCGGGCACGTCTACCCGGGACTCGCCGTAGTACAGGCAATCCAAAACGATATTAAGTCCTCCGCAACCTTGATTTGGGTGGGGGGCCTGGGCGGGATGGAAGCCCAGCTTGTGGAGCGTGCGGGTTTGCCCTTCCTGGGTATCCCCGCTGGGGGCGTGCATGGCGTGGGCGTCCGGCGGATGGTGCGTAACCTGGGACTGCTGGCACAAGGCTTTGTTGCGGCGTGGCGTGAGATATCGCGCGCGCGTCCGGCGGCGATTCTCACCACCGGTGGTTATGTGAGTATGCCGGTGGTAGTGACGGCCTGGTTGCGGCATATTCCGGTGTTGGTTTTTGTGCCGGATATCGAACCGGCGCTCTCCGTCAAGTTGGCGGGAAAATTGGCCACACGCATCGGCGTGACAGTCGCGGAATCCGCGAGCTTTTTCGCGTCCCGCAAAGTGGAGGTGACGGGCTACCCGCTTCGCCAAGAGATAGTGCGCTGGGAGCGTACCACGGGGCGGCGCGCGTTGCGGTTGGACGCGGATGAGCCGGCGTTGTTGGTTTTCGGCGGCAGCCGAGGGGCGCGTTCCTTAAATCGCGCCGTGCTGGCACACTTGCCGGCACTCTTGGCGGAAACCCAACTGGTCCACATCAGCGGGGATTTGGGTTGGGAAGAGGTTTCTCAGGCGCGGCAAACTCTCCCCGTAGAGTTGCGAGCGCGTTATCATATTTTCCCGTATCTTTATGAGAAGATGGGCGCGGCGTTGGCAGCCGCAGATCTGGTACTCTCGCGGGCCGGGGCTTCAACCCTGGGCGAGTTCCCGCATTTTGGCCTACCGGCGCTGTTGGTTCCTTACCCGTATAGTTGGCGTTACCAACAAATCAATGCCGAGTGGCTGGCGGAACATGGCGCGGCGCAAGTGTTGCCCGATGCGGAATTGCAGGAGCGGCTCATGCCCCTGGTGCAAGATTTGTTGCACGATGAGGCGCGCCGTCAGGCGATGTCCGTCGCAGCTCAGAAATTAGCTTATCCACGAGCTAGCCGGAGATTGGCAGAACTCTTGCTCGCGCTGGGGGAGGAGGCGTGATGGTACCTTTGGAGACTGTTTTCATTGGTTTGATGCTCTTTTTCGGTATAGTGGGTGCCCTGCGTGGTTGGGCCAAGGAGCTGTTAGTTACTTTCAGTGTGATCCTGGCCCGTTTTGTGGAACTGGTGTTGGTTAAGTATATGCCGGTAGTCAAAGAGTCGTTGGCACAAGTAGAGGCCGCCGAACCTAAGACTTGGTTCTACTTGCGGTTAGGGATATTTATCGTTATCGTCTTTTTTGGTTACGCCACTACCACTATCTCGGCGGCTTTGGGCATAAAAACACGGAAGGATAAATTGCAGGATACTCTGTTGGGTTTTTTCTTGGGCGGTATTAACGGTTTTCTGGTAGTAGGAATGGTCTGGGGATTCCTAGAGCACCTTGGGTATGTTCAGGGACTTTGGGGCATTACCGCTCCAACTGAGAAAGCACAGGCCTTGATTCCCTATTTACCGCTAAATTGGTTGTCTGAGCCGGAACTCTTCATCGCTGTGGCGGTTTCGTTTGCTTTCGTCTTGATCGTTTTTATATGATTGTTGTCAATATGTTGCGAGCCATTGGTTTGTGAGGTGTTATGAAAAAGTTGAGTGAATTTGAGCGCGTGCATATTGTAGGCATTGGCGGCGCGGGGATGTCCGCGATTGCCCGTGTGCTCCAGGGACGCGGCATCGCGGTGCAAGGTTCTGACCAGCAGGAAGGCCAATTGGTCACTGCGTTGCGCGCGGAAGGCATCCCGGTGACGGTGGGCCACGCGGCGGAGAATATCGCCGGGGCCGACCTGGTGCTAGCTTCCTCCGCTATCCCGGTGGGAAACGTGGAGTTGGCGGCGGCCCGCGCGCGCGAAATTCCCACCATGCGCCGCCCGGAGTTCCTCGCCCAGTTGACGGCGGGCTATGACGTCGTGGCGATTGCCGGTGCGCACGGCAAGACCACGGTGACGGGCATGATCATCACCACCCTCTTGGCGGCGGGACGCGACCCCACTTACATAGTGGGCGGCGTGGTGGAGAATTTGGGCACCAACGCGCACGTCGGCCAGGACAAGCTCTTTGTCATTGAGGCGGATGAGTACCAGAATACCTTTCTCTCTCTGACGCCACAGCTCGCCGTAGTGACCAATATCGAGTTTGATCACCCGGATTGTTTCCCCAGCGTGCGATTTGTGCGCTTGGCTTTTGGCGAGTTCGTGGATCAAATTCGCCCCGCTGGCGCGTTGGTGGCTTGCAATGACGATAAGCTGACGCATTTGGTGGGCGCTTCTTATCATGCTAACGGCGGCCGACTCCTGTTCTACGGTCAAGTGGAGGGACGCGGCTTGGCTTGGCGCGCCGTGGAACTGCATCCCAACGAGCGGGGCGGGATAACGTTCACCGCGCTGCACGAGGGAGATGTGGCCGCAACTATCAGCTTGCAGCTACCGGGGGAACACAATGCTCTCAACGCGCTGGCGGCGCTGGCGGTGACGACGGAACTCGGGATTCCCACGGAGACGGCCTGTGCCGCGTTGGAAGCATTTGCCGGCACGGCGCGCCGCTTTGAGGTGTTAGGTACGGCGCAAGATGTGGTCGTGGTTGATGATTACGCCCATCATCCAACCCAGATTAAGGCGGTATTGCGCGCGGCGCGGCAACGTTACGCGGAACGCCGGATCATCGCTGTCTGGCAGCCGCACACCTTTAGCCGGATCAAGGCCCTCTGGGATGGATTTGTGACTGCTTTCGACGGGGCCGACGAGGTGCTAGTCTTGCCCATCTACGCGGCCCGCGAGGTGGATGATGGCACGGTTGACCACCGCGAGTTGGCGGCTCAATTGACCGCTCCAGAGGTACAGGCGATGGGTTCGCTGGCGGAAGCCACGCAACAGCTGGTTGACATGGCTGCGCCAGGTGATCTGGTCTTGTTGCTGGGCGCCGGTGATGAGTATGTGGTGGGCTGGGATCTCCTGGCGGCCCTGAGGAGAGACTGATGCGCTCTTACGCGGAACGGCTGGCGGAGTTTGCTTGGAGGCTGCGCACTATCGCGCAGCAGAACGCTTCACTGGCACACCATTCTCTTTTAGGGATTGGTGGGATGACCGATGTGCTGGTGTTCGCCGGTTGTGAGGAGGAATTGTTGGCGGCGCTCGCGCAAGCTTGGCAGTTGGAATTACCGGTGCGGGTTTTTGGCGGCTTGACCAACTGTCTGCTCCCCGCGGCGCCATTGCGCGGCGTTACGATTCTCAATCGAATGTCAGGATTGTATTTTGAAGAGGGGTATCGTTTGCGGGTGGCCGCCGGCACGCGCGTGGCGCGCGTGGCGTGTGAAGCTGTGCGGCGCGGTTGGGACGGTTTAACTTGGGCCACCGGTTTACCGGGGACAGTGGGGGGCATGGTGGTGAACAACGCCGGCGCCTTTGGTGGCACGACGTCCGATTCATTGCTCTCTGCCGAGATTGTGAGTCCGTCCGGTATCCAAACAGTGGGTGCGGAATGGTTTAACTTTCAGTACCGGAGCAGCTGTTTGAAGGCTGGTAAGTCGAGCGCACGCGAAGTAGTGCTCCGGGTAACTTTCCAACTGCGGGAAGGGGAACCGGCGCAGTTACAGGCGCGCGCGGCAGAGTATAAACAGCGACGCTTGCAAACCCAGCCGCCGGGACGGTCACTCGGGTCCGTCTTCGCCAACCCGCCGGGCGATTATGCGGGACGTCTAATCGAAGCCGCGGGCTTGAAAGGGGAGCGGCGGGGGGATGTGCTGATCTCGCCGCAACACGCTAACTTTTTTATCAACCAGGGGCAAGGCACTGCGGCGGAGTACTTGGAACTTATCCAGCTGGCGCAGACCGAGGTGCGACGACAATTCGGGATAGAGCTGGAGCTGGAGATAGAGATAATTTGAGGGTACTTTCAAAATCAACCGCGAATGGACGCCAATGAACGCGAAAAGGTAGCTGCTCAATAACTAGCGGATTTGTTTGTAGTAGGCGATTTATCGCCGTGCTGCACGGTACAAAAGTGTAGCACTTAATTTTTTCTTCGCGCCTTAGCGTCTTGGTGGAGAAATAACTTTTTTGAGGGAGTCCTGGAAGATGAGCAGACGTTTGAAAGTGGCGGTGTTATTTGGCGGACGTTCCGGCGAGCATGAAGTGAGCTTGGAATCGGCGCGCTCGGTGATGGAGGCGTTGGATCCGAGCCGGTACGAGATTATTCCGGTGGGGATCACGCGGAATGGCGCGTGGATCGTCGGGGGCGACCCGCTGCGTGCGTTACAAGATGAGTCGTTCAGCGAGAGCTGGCCCGCAGCGATTCTGCCCGATCCCACGCGGAAGGGGCTGAATCGGTTGCAGGTGCGGCAGGAAGAGGAGACGCGGCTGTCGTTGCTCTCGCGGGTTGATGTGGTGTTCCCGGTGCTGCACGGCACATTTGGGGAGGACGGCACGGTCCAGGGGCTGCTGGAGCTGGCGAATGTGCCCTACGTGGGCGCGGGCGTGCTGGCTTCGGCGCTGGCAATGGACAAGATCGTGTTCAAGCATGTCTGCCGTGACGTGGGCCTGCCCGTGGTCGAGGGAATGCCTTGTACCCGGCGGCGTTGGGGGCGCGAGCCAGAGGCGGTGCTGGCGGAGATCGAGGCACGGCTGACGTACCCGCTTTTCACCAAGCCGGCGAATCTGGGATCAAGTGTGGGGATCAGCAAGTGCCACGACCGCACCGAGTTGCGGGCCGGGTTGAACGAGGCGGCGCGCTACGACCGGCGCATTCTGGTGGAGGTCGCGGTCCCGGCGGCGCGGGAGATCGAGGTGAGTGTGCTAGGTAACGAGGCGCCGACGGCGTCGGTGCCGGGGGAGATCCTGCCCAGTCGCGAGTTCTACAGTTACGAGTCGAAGTATCTCGACACGGGCGAGGATGCGTCCGGGTTGCTCATCCCGGCCCCCTTGGACGCGGCGTTGACGGAGCAGCTTCGCGCGATGGCGATCAAGGCGTATCAGGCTATCGACGGCGCCGGGATGGCGCGGGTGGATTTTCTGTTGAGCGGTGAGACCGGCGCGTTGTATCTCAACGAGATTAATACTATCCCCGGCTTCACGAAGATCAGCATGTATCCTAAACTCTGGGCCGCGACAGGAGTTGACTATCCGAGCTTGCTCACACAGTTGATTGAGCTGGCGTTGGAGCGACACGCGGAAAATGCTCGTTCAGAGCGGGTTTTTCGCCCCAGTGGTGAGTAGGACGATGGTCTGAGAGGCGACAAGTCACAGCTGGGTTTTCCATTCGTGGTCGACATTTTTATCCACAGATTACGTAGATTATATTGATTTCTGATTCCATTTCGTGTCTATTGGCGTCCATTCGCGGTTGATGTTTTAAGGAAGTGAATTCCATGGCTAAGAGAGAGTATCAACGTACCGCATCCTTGTTAGGTGCTCAGCCTCGCGTTCAAACAGTGCGGAGGTCATCGCGGGGCCGGCGAGTTCCCTGGCGAGGGATAGTTGCCGTGCTATTTTTGGTGGGAATCGCGCTTTGGCTCTGGCGTGATCCGCACTGGTATGTGGAGAGCGCCCGCGTGCAGATTGCTGGCACCCATTCTCTCTCGCTGGCAAAAGAAGCGGTCCTGGCCGGTGACGTGCTGCAGAAACATGGTTTGTGGATTGACTCTGCCACGGTAATTACCAGAGTCCTGAGCATGCTTCCGGCGATTGCGGATGTGGAGCTCGCTTGTCGCCCTTATCCTGCGTATTGTCTCTTCACGTTGACCGAGCGGGAGCCGGTGTTGGCTTGGCAGACGGATGCGGGCGTGCAGTGGGTGGACGCGGAGGGCGTCTTCTTCCCGGCTTGGGAAGAGCGGCCAGAGATTCCTTGCCTTCAAGGGGCTCCACCGGCCACAGGAGAGCTGCCGCCAGAGCTTGCCGAAAGCGTGAAGGCTCTGGTGGCGTTAGGTGTTCCCCAGGAGGAGCTGCACCTTCAGCCCGCGGTGGGAATAATTTGGGAAAATCCCCAGGGGTGGCAGGTGGTCTTAGGGTTGGGAGCTGCGCAAATGGAGCAACGTTGGCAGGTGTATCAATCTTTGCTGGTAAATTTGAGCGGGCGTGGTATTCTGCCTGAGATGTTTGATGTGCGTTTCCCTGAAGCTATCACCTATGCTACAAGCCGTCTCTGGTGAGGGGGCATTGATGATTGGAATTATTTTTCTGGGGGCTGAATAATGGAACGATCGGTAGTCGGGATAGATGTAGGCAGCGCTAAAATCCAGGTGGTAGTGGCGGAGATTGACGATCTGGACGAAATGCGCATTGTGGGCTTGGGGCAAGTGCCTTCGCGGGGCGTACACAAGGGCGTCATCGTTAATGTGACGGAGGCCACGACAGCTATTGCGGATGCGGTGGGCAAAGCCGAGCAGAGTTCCGGTTATCAGATTGAGCGAGCCTTTGTGGGCGTCAGTGGCACGCACATCACCTCACGTAACAGCCATGGCGTGGTGGGTGTGACGCGGCGCGAAGATGGCATCACCCCCGACGATGTAGATCGTGCTTTAGAAGCTGCCGGCGCGATTGCCCTACCGCAGAATCAGGAGCTACTGCATATCATCCCGCGCACCTACACTGTTGATGGCCAGGAAGGGGTCCGCGATCCGCTGGGGATGCACGGTTTCCGGTTGGAAGTGGAAGCGCATGTGGTCATGGGGTCCTCTACCGCGATTCAGAATCTGACCAAATGCGTGACCGGGGCCGGCATTGAGATCAGCGAGCTGGTGCTCACCAGTCTAGCGGCCGGGAATACAGTCCTTTCGGAGATGGAGAAAGAGATGGGGGTGGTGCTCGTTGATATTGGTGAGGGCACGACCGACATCGCCATCTTTATTGAAGGTACGGTGTGGCATACTTGCACTCTCGCTTTAGGGGGAGGGTATGTGACCAACGATACCGCAATTGGCTTGCGCTTGCCCTCCCAGGCGGCGGAACGGATTAAAATACAGTATGGGCACACCCTGGCCGCGCAGGTGGCGGAGGATGAGCAATTTACGATTTCTCCTTATGGGGAAAATACACCGGTAGTCGTTCCCCGGTGGAAATTGGCGGAAATCATCCAAGCGCGGGTGGAGGAGATTCTGGAAAGCGTCCAGCAGGAGATCAAACGTTCGGGATACGATGGTTTACTGCCGGCCGGGTTAGTGTTCTGTGGTGGAACGGCGCAATTGCCGGGGATACAGAAATTAGCGCGGGATCTTTTTGGGTTGCCGGTGCAAATTGGCGCTCCCCGAGATTTATTAGGGTTGACCGAGCGGTTAGAAAATCCCAGTTCCGCGGTGGGGATTGGGTTGGTTAATTGGATGCCTATGTGGGCGGCACAAGAGGGCTGGCGTGGAGTACGCATTTCTTGGTGGGATAGAGTCAGCGCGTGGTTGCGCGCGCTCTTGCCGGGCTAAAGTAGAAAAAAGGGGGTTGCGATGAAAGGGTTTGTGACGTCAAAAAATCAACAAACAAGGGGGAATGAGATGGGTATCATGGGTGAGAATTTCGCACAGATTCGAGTGATCGGCGTGGGGGGAGGTGGCAGCAATGCCGTCAACCGGATGATTGCTGAAGGGTTACAGGGCGTCGAGTTTGTGGCCGTCAATACGGATGCCCAAGCCTTGATGCTCTCCGACGCTCCGCAGCGCTTGCGTTTGGGCGATGGCGTGACCAGAGGCTTGGGCGCGGGTGGTAATCCCCAAGAAGGAAGCAAGGCCGCCGAAGAATCAGCGGATGAAATCCGCGAGATTCTGCAAGGTGCCGATATGGTCTTCATCACGGCTGGCATGGGCGGCGGGACGGGAACCGGCGCTGCCCCGGTGGTGGCACGCATTGCCAAGGAAGAGATCAAGGCCTTGACGATTGGCGTGGTTACGCGACCTTTTAATTTCGAGGGTTCGCGGCGCGATAAAGTGGCTGTCGAGGGGATTGAGAACCTCAAAGAGGTCGTGGATACCTTGATTGTGATTCCCAACGATCGGCTTTTGGAGATCACAGAGAAGCGTATGAGCTTGACTGACTCCTTCAGTTTTGCCGATGATGTGTTGCGGCAGGGCATTCAGGGCATCACCGAGGTAATTACCGTGCCTGGTTTGATCAACCTGGACTTCGCAGATGTAAAAGCTATCATGCAAGAAGGTGGTGCGGCATTGATGGCCGTGGGGCAAGCCAGCGGCGATAACCGCGCGATTGAAGCTGCGCAACAGGCGATTTCCAGCCGGTTACTGGACGTCACGATTGATGGTGCACATGGTATTCTCTTCAACGTCACCGGTGGCTCCGATCTAACTCTCTACGAGGTCAATGAGGCTGCTTCGGTCATCCGTGAGACGGCGGATGAAGATGTCAACTTGATCTTTGGAGCGGTGATTGATGAGACGATGAAGGATGAGGTGCGAATCACCGTGATCGCCACGGGGTTTGATCAACGCGAGGCGCCGGCACAACGGCAGCCCCAGCGCCGGCGGGAACCCCTGCGTGTTCCCGCAATGGTGGACCAAGATAATCTGGACATCCCGGCCTTTTTGCGGCGACGTTAGTTTGATCTGTTAAGATGTAATTTACTGGGGACGGAGCTTATGCTCCGTCCCCAGTGCGTTGGATTGCTTGCGGTACAGTTGCGATTGGTAGTTGCGTGCCCAATTTGTGATTATCCAGTAACGCGACTCCTTGAACATGCCTTGCCAACTCAAACGCGGCAAGTAGAATACGGTTAAGGCTTAGGGCAGTATACAACAGCAGCTTGAAAGTACAATAGCAGCGGAGGCGGGATGATTACTTTACAAGGTCTGACCAAGCGTTTCGACGAGCTGACGGCGGTGGATCACGTTGATCTCACCGTGCCGGCGGGGCAGTTGTTGGCCCTGCTGGGGCCGAACGGCGCGGGTAAAACAACGACCGTGCGGATGCTGGCGGCAATTCTCAAGCCGACGGCGGGGAGTGCGCGGGTCGCGGGTTATGATGTGGTCCGGGATGCGCAGTCGGTGCGGCGCAACGTGGGCATGTTGACCGAGTCGCCGGGTCTCTACGAGCGGATGTCGGGGTGGGAGTACCTGGATTTCTTTGGAGAGTTGTGGGAGTTGCCAGCTCTGGCGCGTCAGCGGAGAATTGACTATTTGGCGGAGCGGTTTGAGATGCAGTCCGCGTTGGGACGGCGGTTGGGGCAATACTCCAAAGGCATGATGCAGAAGGTGACCTTGATGCGCACTTTGTTGCATGAGCCGGCGGTGTTGCTCCTCGATGAGCCGACCTCGGCGATGGATCCGGCGAGTGCTCGCCTGGTGCGGGATATGATCATGCAGCTCAAATCCGAGCGACGCGCGATTATCGTCTGCACGCATAACCTCCCGGAGGCGGAAGAGTTGGCCGACCAGATAGCCATTATCAGACAAGGTCAAATCGTGGAACGCGGTTCGCTGGCGGAGTTGAAGCAACGTCTGTTGGGACGCCCTCTCATGGAGGCACGGTTTGTCCACTCACCTACCAACGGGGTACGAGAGCTAGTAGCTGAATTTGCCGAGGTGACGACCTCCGGTCCTGATTGGGTGCGGTACACTACTCAAGAGCCGGCACAGGTGAACCCCGTGCTCTTGCAGGCCTTTGTGCGCGCCGACATCCCCGTTTTGGCGTTGGAAGAGGTTCCGCGCAGTCTGGAATCCGTTTATTTACGTGTGGTGGGCCAAGCCGTGGGAGCGTGAGCGATGTTAGTTCAAAAAATGTTTAGCCGGTTCAAGAAGTTGGGGCGTCAGCAAGCGGCGGTATTACGTCTCGCCTTGGTCATAACCCGGCGTGAGGTGCGCGACACTTTGCGAGATTGGCGCATTTTGGCGCCGATTATCATTCTCAGTACAGCTTTCCCCTTCCTGGCTAACTTTGCCGCCGGTCGGGGATTGGATTTTGTCAACCAGTATGGCGCCGACTTGATTATGACGCGGTTATTCCCCTTTCTGATGTTGGTGGTGGGCTTCTTTCCCAGTAGTTTCTCGTTGGTGATTGCGCTAGAGGTCTTTGTGGGGGAAAAGGAGCGGCATAGTTTGGAGCCGCTGCTCGCTTCACCGTTGACGGATTTACAACTTTATCTAGGTAAATTGTTCTCGGCAATCTTTACCCCGGTCGTAGCCAGTTATTTTGCCATTAATTTCTATATGCTCTTGGTGGGTCTGACTGTGGGTTGGTGGCCGACCCTCTCACTCTATGCCGTGACGATGGTCTTATCCACGGCGCAGGCTTTTGTGATGGTCAGCGCGGCGGTGGTCATCTCCTCGCAGGCAACCAGTGCGCGGGCGGCTAATTTGATTGCCAGTTTTATCATCCTCCCCTTGGCCTTTCTCTTACAAGGGGAAGCGGGCTTACTTCTCTTTGGAGATTATGATGTACTTTGGTTGATTGCTCTATTCTTGAGTGTGACCACGTTGCTTTTTGTGCGCATGGGAATCCACGTCTTTAATCGGGAGCATTTGTTGGGGCGCGCTATTGACGCTCTCGACGTGCGCGGCGGGTGGCGGACATTCTGGCAAGCTTGCTGGCCGCAACAAGGCGTGAAGCGGCTTTACACTCAAGATATCCCGCGACAATTGCGTGTGCTCTGGCCGGAGATTATCTTTACCTTACTGGTTGTCTTGGGAGGCAGCTGGGCCGTGGGTTTGTGGGGCGCGCACTTCTTTCCCTTGCCCGTAGATTTGATTGCTCTGCCGGAAACATTGGACCTGGAATCATTCGATACCGCTGTCCAGGAAATGGGACTGCTTTCTTCTTTCTCCTGGGGAGCTCTCTTATGGAACAATATACGGTCGCTGCTCTTCGCGGCTTTCTTAGCCTTTTTCTCGCTGGGAACGTTGGCCGAGATACTGCTCCTTTTGCCGTTGGCAATTATCGCTTATTTAATGCTGCAAGTTCCCAGCCTGGGGATTAGTGCCGGACAACTTTTGACCGCGTTTGTGCTGCCGCATGGCGTGCCAGAACTACTGGCAGGTGTACTGGCTACGGCTCAAGCGATGCGCATGGGGGTAATGATCCTGCGGTCACCAGCAGAAGGAGGCGGGGTGTCAGGCATGATACGTGAATTCGGACATTTCTGCCGACTTTTCTTGGCGGTGGCGTTGCCTCTGTTGACCATAGCCGCGTGGATCGAGGTGGAAATCACTCCTCAACTGGCGATTAATTTCTTGCAGAGCTGGTAGCTATTCCGAGTCGCCGGCGTCCGGTGCTGGTTCCAGGGTTTGGCACGTGACATGTAGGTAAGCAAAGTTGCCTTGCGGAGGGAGCAGCTCTTCGATTTCTACAATCTGGCATTTATGAGCGCCTAGTTGTATTTCGGAGTCTATTTCCGGTGGCGCTGACTGATTGATGATGGCTCCCGGCTGTTTGCTATTTTTGATTACGTAGCTGACTTTGTAGATCATAATGGGTTCCCCCCAGCATCTGTTAAATTGCGATGTCGTAATTTGAAGGTTAGATCGCGGGCCAGGTTATACATGATCTGATAGCCGGCGCAACAATGCTCCTCGCAGAATGCTAAGAGGGCCGGGCCAGGGATACGGAGCAGTTTGGCTTCTGGGGTGGCGCAACGGATGGTAGCGGAACGTGGCCCCGCATCCAATATCGACATCTCTCCAAAACCTTGGCCGGCCCCTAATATAACTAGGTCGTATCCTTCTTCAGGTTCCACTTTTATTTGCCCGGTCAAGACAATGCAGAGGCTCTCTCCTCGCTCACCCCGTTGCATAATAACTTCATCTTGTTGATAGATCTCTTCTTCCCCACATGCGGCTAAGTTCAACGCTTGCTCTCTTGATAGCCCGATAAAAAGATCGGTGTGGGATAGAACCTCAAGTTTGACGCTCATGGTCTCCTCCTGGGGATAATCTAAGCTTACAGTTCACTCTAGTTTCATTATAAGGAAGATATGGAGGAAATACAAGTTGAAGTCCGACGTTCAAAGTCTAAAGTCTGAAGTCTGAAGTCTAAAGTCTAAAGTCTAACGGGCTAACAACTAACAACTAACAACTAACAACTAACGACTAACGACTAACAACTAACAACTAACCGACTAACGACTAACCGACTAACCGACTAACGTAAAC
>JAYELZ010000141.1:0-3001 GCA_034717835.1 Chloroflexota bacterium | reverse complement strand
ATAATGAGATTTTTCCTTATGGTAGTTACCGAGCGGTGCGGGGAAATTAGGCAGAGTGTCGCGGACTTGATACGAATTTTCTCTTTTTCGCATTACTTTGAGTGGTGACTCCCGTCCCCCACTCATTTTTGAGAAGGCGCCTTTTCCCTTATATAAAATCCGTCGGGTAGAGCCGAGAAGTCATCCACAGTTCCACACCAACAATAACGAGAACGCGGCACTAACGTTAATGTCTGGGTTTTGCAGTGGACTTTAGACTTATCTTCAGCGGCTCTCTCCGCGCAGAGATTGCCACCAGCGTTGCCAAAATGGCGCGGGCGTGGGCGTCGCGGCAGGTGTCGCCGTCGGCGTAGGCAAGAGGGTGGCGGTTGGCGTAGGCAATAAGGGCATGACCAGCACTTCTCCTGGACGGGTCATCTTAGCGCGGGTGCGCGCCCACTCTTCCACGTAAGCAGCACTCTGTACATATTCCAACCGGGCTTCTAACGTGGCGTGTTGGTTAGCTTCTGCCGTCAATAGCGGATGCAGCAGCGTCTCCTGCTGCTGAAGTTCCTGCCGCAACGCCCAAGCTCGCGAAAAAACGGAGAAGAGCAAGATGAGCAGCACGCCCAGCAAGCCCCAAATCAGCCAGGAGATTCTTAGCAACCAAAACTGTTCAGGAGGGTTTTTCATTGTGACCTCCGCTTAGTCGAGTGGTCAAATAGTCGGGTAGTCAGATAGTTGGCGCTATCACAATCCCGGCACTCCATCAATCGTCCGCATGAGGAAGAGCCTGAGCATCACCATGCCACCTAAAATGAAAGCCGCGAAGACAACTCCCCAGCACGCGGGCAGCCATAACTGTCGCCAGCGCGTGTAACTCTGATCAAGTCCCACCGCCATCACCCAGACCATCATGCCCAACAAGAGGAACATCCCCAGCACGCCGGCTGCGCTGTACACCGCCACGGGATAGAGCAACCAGTCGGCGCGGGAATAGATCAACGCGGTTTGGAGCAATCCTCCGGCGACCAGCAGGAGCAACTCGCCCCCGCTCCCTATCGTTTGCTCGGGGAGGCCATCTCCCCATGCAGTTAGATTAAAAGCCGGTACCAAGAGTAGGCTCATGCTCAAACCCATCAGTGTGCCGGAGAGGAGCCGCAACCCTGGTTGCGGCGCATAGCCGAGCCACCCGCTCGTATCCTGGCCCAAAGTGGTGAAGGAGTTGAAACCATCCAGCCCCCAGAGCAGGAAGAAGAGCGCCATAAATCCCCAGATCCAGTGCGGAGGAAAGCGTAGGGCGCGCTGGCGACGGAGGAGTCCCCATTGCAACGTCAGTCCCAGCAACGCGCCGGTGAAAGTCCCGGTGCAACGCTGGCAGAGTGGCGTTTGTCGCCCGGCGATGAAGAAGCTATGCGCGGCTTGGCGGTGGCAAACTCCCGCCCCAATGTAATCTAGCTTACGGAGAAGTGCAGGTGGTGTTAGCAGAAGAAAAGCCAGCACGGCGCCGGCGGCTAACACTCCTCCGGCCCAGGCCCAACGACGCATACTTTGCGGCCGCATCGTTCATCTGCTCCGCAACGGACGCGGCAGGTGTTCCACGCGGTTGAGATACTGAATCAGCCAAAATTTTCCCGTCCAACTCAGCGAATGTAAGGCTGTGTTCAGTGTCCAAATTCGTTGCACCTCAGAACCCAACAAAAGGCGCAAGATCGTCCCGATCGTTCCCCCGTGCACCACCAACAGGACCGTCTCCTCGCTTTCTCCATCGCCGATGGTTTGTCTTAGTGCCGCGTGGATACGTCCCCTAAAGGCGCGGTGTTCGGGATGCGGTTCTGAGGCCGGGGCCGGCTCCCAAATAGCGCGCGGGGGCGGCGGGCTGCCGGCATCCCAACTCTCGAACTCGCGCAGGGACGATTCCACAGTGACGGGCAAGTCCAAGTAGGAACCTACAATGGTAGCAGTCTTGTGTGCGCGGCTAAGGTTACTGGAGACGATCCGGTCTAGCTCCTCGTACTGCTGCAGGTATCTACCCAAGCGGTGAGCCTGCAATTCCCCCAAGTGGCTTAAAGGAGCATCCTCTCCGGCACTCTTGCCATCCGTCTGCCAACGTGATTGTCCATGTCTGGTTAGTAGTAGTTTCATAAGGTAAGATTATAATTGGCAAACAACAAATAGCAAATAGCAAATGGCAAATGGCAAACGGCAAATGATGAATGACGAATGGAGGTTACATGACAATCATTGACGATTTACTGGTTGAAGTGACAGACGCGGCCGCCGAGGCGCACTTAGTAGATATCTGCATCGGTGCATATTGGAGCATAGTCGGGGTGGAAGTGGGCGGGCAGTTGCAAGCCGGCATCTCTTCCACCCTGCACGGGGGCGATAATGACCATCACCACGGTGGACAATTGCCGGTACGCGCGGCGGGGCGGCTCCACGAGCAACCGGTAACGGAACTGCTCTCGTTGATGCGCTCAGACTCGCTCTTGGAAGCCAGCGTAGGGATCGCGACGCTCAACGCGCTCTTAAAAGTGCGTCCGGAAGAGTGCGTGGAGATCAACGCCGCCGATGTGCTTGTGGAGCAGGGCCGCGGCCGGCGCGTCGCCATCGTGGGGCACTTCCCTTTTGTGGGGCGAATTCAGCAGGCGGCTGCGGAGTGCTGGGTGTTGGAGCTGGATCCCCACGGCGACGACCTGCCCGCGGCGCGCTCCCCAGAGATACTCCCCCAAGCGGACGTGGTCGCCCTCACCGGCACCTCGCTCTTGAACCATACTTTCAATGAACTGATCGCGTTCTGCCGCCCCGAGACTTATGTGATCTTGTTGGGCGGCACCACACCCCTCTCGCCGGCTTTCTTCCGTTACGGCGTGGATGCCGTTGCTGGCACTCGCATCGTGGATGCCGGGGCCGCGCTCGCCGCGATCAATCAGGGCGCTACGTTCAAGCAGATTGGAGGCAAATTGCTGCTGACGTTGTTCAGAAGCAAATAGGCAGATAGCAGGTTGTCATTCCGAAC
>JAYELZ010000140.1:0-14569 GCA_034717835.1 Chloroflexota bacterium | reverse complement strand
CCGGCCGCCGGCGGAGACCGTCCCCCGCTTGAGGTGGCCGGCACAGCTGCGCACGTCACGCCGGTCGCGCCCACACCGCCAGCGGTGCAACGTCTGCCAGCGGCAGAGAGTGTGGACACGGGCTGGGGCGGAGACCGTCCCCCGCTTGAGGTGGCCGGCGCAGCTGCGCGCGTCACGCCGCCAGCGGCGCAACGTTCCCCGGCGGAAGAAGCAACGTCGCGTGGTGTGGGCGTGGGCGGAGAGCGGCCCCGACTGCCACAAGCTCTGTCGCAATTGGATGGAGGGTTGCTACAGCGGCTCACGGCCAGGGGGGAGCGACGCTTGATGTTTGAAGTGGGGCCGGAGAGTATGGCCGTTGCTGAGAAATTGCCATCATCACTTACGTCTGTCCGGGACGCACCCCCAGTTTTGCGGCACACAGAGGAGCGCTCGCGTGACCGAGGTGTTGCCATTTCCCAACCGGCACATGCGGAGTTGGGAGTGCAGCGTAAAGCGCTGGGTGAGGGGGCTGCTGCAAATCAACCTAAAATGAAACTCACGGCTGATGAATTCTTCGCGGCGCGGCCACTACCCGCTGAGCAAGTTCCTTATCAACCCATACAGGAGCTGCAAAGGCGGCCGCAAACGGCAGCCCCTGTGGAAAGCGCGGAGCTGAATGAACCGGCCGTAGAGGTTGAGCTGGCGTCGTTGTTGAGTGAACATGATCTGGAAAATCTGGCCGGCGAGATCTATCCAATTATCAAGCGGATATTACGGACGGAGTTAGAGCGCCACTCGCGGCACGATCTTGATTTGTAGGGGGAAGAGAGATGGCTACTACTAAGGGTGCTACTGTAACCAAGGCTAAAATTGTGGTTGTCGATGAGAAGGGGAATGCCAAAGCCGGTAAGTCTATTACCTGTATGTATAATCCAGAGACGTTGCAATTTAGCAGGTCGGCTTCGTGGGATAAAAAGTCGATCCCGCAGGAAAGTCACTCTGAGCATAGCTATAAGGGTGGCGAGGCGGCGACGCTCAGTGTGAAGCTTTTTTTCGATACCACGCGCGATATCCAGGAGCACGGGGTGAAGGTGAGTGCGGGCACCGATGTGCGGAATTACACAGATTTTCTCTTCTCACTGACGGAAGTGGAGCAGGATACGGGGCATCCTCCCTATTGTCGTTTTGAATGGGGCGGGAAGTTTTATTTTGTGAAAGGATTCCTGAAAAGTGTCAGCGCCGATTATACGCTTTTTTTGCCGGATGGTACGCCTATCCGGGCCGAGGTTAGTGTTTCTTTTGAGGAGACGGATAGCGAAGAGGAGCTGGATGATCAGGCGCAGAATCCCACCACGCGCAGCCTCGCTCGCAAGACGTGGATTGTGCGCGAGGGGGAACGGCTGGATTGGATTGCTTATCAGGAATATGGCAAGGCGGCAAATTGGCGGCATATCGCGGAAGTCAACGGGATTGACAATCCGCTGGTTTTGCGGCCGGGACAAGTCTTGAAGTTGACGCCTCTGGTGTGAATGCCTGCGGGGATCCTTGATGGATGAGCAAATTTTTAGGACGCAGATGCATGCTGGTAAAAAAGGATAAAGGTTTGGGATCAGAGAATAGGATGCGGACAAGCATGGAAAATAGGCTAAAAGCTAAGGGCAAATCCGTGTTTGCTGCGTTTATCTGCGTCCAAAAGCAAAGGGATTATTCTAATGGCGAATATTGAGTACATTAGCATTGCCGAGTTCAATATCAAGGTTGAGGGGACCAAGATTGACGAAGCGTTGCAGAACGCGATTGTCGAGCTGGTGGTGGATAGCAATCTCCAGTTGCCGGATATGGTCTCACTGCAATTCTACAGTCCAGACAGCGCCATAGTGGATAATGATACGTTTAAGATTGGCAAAACGTTGGAAGTGCAAGTGGCTGAGTATGAAACGGCGCTGTTCGAGGGTGAGATTACGGCGGTTGAACCGGTGTTCACCTCGGGCGGCTACGTTCAGATGGTGGTGCGCGGCTATGATAAATCACACCGGCTGCATCGTGGCAAAAAGATACGTACTTTTCTGAAGATGACGGATAGCAACATTGTAAGTAAGATCGCGCAAGAGGCCGGGTTGCAGGCAGTAGTTGATGCTACTAGCCCGCAACACGAGCATGTTTGGCAGAATAACCAGACTGATATGGAGTTTCTACGCTCACGAGCGCGCCGTTTGGGGTATTTTGTCTACGTGGAAGATCAGAAATTGCATTTTAGCAAGCAGCCACCGGGAGGGCAGTCCATAGAGCTGGAATGGGGTAAGAATCTACGCGATTTTCGACCTCGGTTGGCGGTGACGCACCAGGTAGATCAGGTAACTGTGCGTAGTTGGGATCCAGTGCAGAAGCAGGCTGTCTCTAGCGAGGTTACCAGTGCTACCAATACCCAACACCAGGGCGGCGAAAGTCGGGATGGCGGACAGGTAGCCCAAAGTGCTTTCGGCGGTTCGGCTGAGAATCTGGTGGTCACTTATCCACGCTTGCAACAATCCGAAGCTAAGAACATGGCGCAAGCACTCTACAATCGGACTAATGGTAACTTTGTCCGTGCGGAAGGAACTTGTGTTGGCGATCCGAAGATTAGCGCGGGGAAAATTGTCAAATTGGTGGGAGTGGGCGAGCGCTTTGGGGGAACCTACGTGGTAACGTCGGCGCGTCATATCTTCGCTACCGAGAGGAACTACGAGACAACGTTCCACGTGCGGGGGCAGCAGGCAGAGATTCTCTCCTATTTATTGCAGGGTGGAGCCGGACCGCAAACTCAACGCGCGTTAATCAATGGCGTGGTTATTGGCTTGGTGACTAACAATAACGATCCTGATGGAGGGGGGCGAGTTAAGGTAAAGTTCCCCTGGCTGGATGAGGAATTGGAGAGCGATTGGATACGCATGGCTGCACCCGGCGCGGGAAAAGAGCGGGGATTTTATCTTATTCCAGAAATTGATGATGAGGTGCTGGTGGCTTTTGAGCATGGTGACATTCACTCCCCTTATGTTTTGGGCGGCCTGTGGAACGGCAAGGATGCGGCGCCGAAGAAGAGCGATCAAGTAGTGGCCGCTGGCGTGGTCAACGAGCGGCTCTGGCAATCACGCAGCGGACATCTGGTGTTGTTAGGCGACGAGGATGGCAAGGAGCAGATCGTTATCCGCGATAAGACGGGGAAAAATGAGATCATCATAGATTCCAAAGAAAATACGCTCACCATCAATGTGGCGGGAGATTACACGGTGGCCTCCAAGGGGGCTAGCAGCAGCACCAGCGACAAAACCACCGAGCTGACCAGCAAAGGGCACATGACGCTTAAAGCGGATGGCGGCTCAAACGTTACAGTGCAAGGGACCAAAATAATTATCAAAGGGCAGAGCGCCGTTGAGATCCAAGCCACCGGCAATCTGACGCTTAAAGCTAATGGCAAACTGGCCTTACAGGGCACCCAAGTTTCTATTCAAGGCCAGGCAATGACAGAGGTGAAGAGTGCTGGCATGTTGCAGCTTCAGGGTAGCCTGGTGAAGATTAATTAGTCATTTAATCGGTTAGTCGGTTAGTCGTTAGTCGCTTAGTTGTTAGTTATTCAGGGAGGAGACGTCCTGTGCCGGCGCACACCATCCCAGCACGAAAGCGACTACCTGACTACTTGACTACTCGACTACCTGACTACCTGACTACCTGACTACTCGACTACCTGACTACTCGACTACTCGACTACTTGGCTATTTTGGGAGGAGTTTCTATGTTCCCAGCGGCGCGCATTGGAGATTTGACTGCTACAGGTGATGCTATCGTGGGGCCGGGAGTGCCCAATGTGCTGATTGGAGGCTTGCCGGCTTCCGTGGTGGGCGATATGGTCACGGGGGCTGCTTGTGTGGGGAGTATCACGCAAGGCAGCGTGACGGTTCTCATTGGTGGACGGCCAGCAGCGCGCGTGACCAGTATGGTGGCCGGCAGCAATCCAGTGACCGGGGTGCCGGTCTCCACTGCGGTAGCTAAGGGGCACCCGAACGTCTTGATTGGAGGGTAGCCCACCGGCCATTACCACTGATTCCAACTAGGACATAACATTCAATCTGCCCTGGGCCGTGACAGTATCTTCCTGTTATGACGACGAAGACGATCTCGGCAGTGAGATGATCTCTACGACCGTCGTGCATTACGATGGCACGCGCTGGCCAAGGCCGTGCGTCATAGGGCAACCCAGTTGCTACAGTGGGCACAACGGCATTGATTATGACATGCATTATGAGCGAGTGCTGGCATTGGTGATACTTTGACCTGGCTGCCTCCGGTGAGCACGGCCCAGCCTTACCGTGCATAGATGGGTTGCACCCTCGCGGTGCAGTTCACGTTGACGGCTTTTGAGGGTGACTTTGTCACGGACAATACTGTGGCCCTGCGGGTGTTGGATACCGGTGGGGAGGTGGTCGTTGGCCCCGTGGGGCTGGCTAACAATCACACGCCAGGACTTGTTATCCGGGGCAAGAAGTATCACTATAATTTACGTACTGCCAACTTGCCAGCCGGTAACTACCAGCTGGTGGTGGAGTATAATGCTCTGGTACCCGGACAAGCCGCGCTGTGGGAGCTGGAGCTCACCACCAAGTAGCGCTTTGTCCAGGGACGTTTCCCCGGGGATGGTAAAATAGGCTAACCAGGGTGTCAACCCGGCCCAATAGGAAGAAGTAACCATGAATGATAACCTACGTAATCGCGAATTCTTAGGACAAGGCTTGGCTTTCCCCTTGCAAGCTAATCAGCGGGGAGAGGTGGCGCTGGCGCGCGGAGCGACTGATATCGAACAATCCATACGCATCATCTTGGAGACCTCGCCCGGCGAGCGCGTGATGCGCCCGGAGTTCGGTTGCCGAGCTAAGGAGTTGCTCTTCGCGCCACGTAATGCTACCACGGAGGGCTTGATGGCTTACTACGTCCGCCGCGCGCTACGGCGCTGGGAACCGCGCATTAACGTGTTGCAGGTGCTGGTCTCGCCTGATCTAGAGCGCGATGGGGTGCTCTTGGTGGAAATCAGCTATGCGATCAAGTCCACCCATGATGAGCGGAGTATTGTCTATCCATTTTATTTGATGGGAGAAGAGTAGTAGCAATCCAGCAGCCAGCAGTTAGGAGATCAATATGACGTTACCCGAACCGAGACTCGATGATTTGCGCTTTCAACATGACTTGGTAGATGAGGCCCGCCGGCGTATTATCCGCTACTGTCCGGAATGGACTGATTATAATTTGAGTGATCCTGGCATTACGCTGATTGAGCTCTTCGCCTGGATGACGGAGTTGCTCACTTACCGCCTCAACCGTGTGCCGGAGAAAAACTATCTCAAATTCCTGGATCTATTAGATGTACAACTCTGCCCGCCCAGCAGCGCGCGGGTGGAACTTACCTTCTGGCTTTCTACGCCTTTCCCCATCGCGCCGGAGAGCACATTGGGCGCCAGGGTGCCGACGGGCACGGAGATTGCCACGCAACAGTTGGAGGAGGGGAGCGAAATTATCTTCTCCACCGACACGGAACTGGTCATCGCGCCACCGCGTCTAATCCAATTGCGGCGCGGCAGTGAGCTAACTAGGAATTATCTACCACGGTTGGGCATAGAGACCTTCCATGTTTTCCAACAGAAGCCGGCAGAGGGCGATACCTTCTATCTCGGTTTTGATCCAGAGCAATCTTTGGCGGGCCAGTTACTGCAACTTTCCTTTGAATGTGAGGAGACACGAGCCGTTGGTATTCGACGCGAGGATCCTCCGCTAATCTGGGAAGCATCGCAGGGAGAGGGGGCTTGGGTGGAGGTGCCTCCCAGCACGCGCGCCGGGGAACGGGATACCACCGGAGGGCTTAACAATCCTGTCGGCAAACTAGTGCTTTATCTCCCGCTGGAAATGCGGCCAGACGTGGTTCAGGGACGGCGCGCCTATTGGCTCCGCTGCCGTTTTGAACAGCGTCGCCCGGAGCAGGGGCGTTACAGCCAATCACCGCGCCTCAGCGACTTGCAGGCGTACACTCTGGGCGGAACGGTTCGCGCTACTCACGCTGTGGTGCAGGCGGACGAACGGTTGGGCGTGAGCAATGGAGAGGACGGACAAACTTTCCAACTGCGGCACGTGCCGTTATTGATGCCCACGCCGGATGAAACAGTTGCTGTGGAGGAGCTGCGAGCTGGCGAGCTGGTTTTTATCCCCTGGGAGCGGGTGCCCGATTTTGCTACCTCCACGCGCTACGACCGGCATTTCACGTTGGATGAGGCGACCGGTGAAGTGGCCTTTGGCCCGCGCATCCGGCAAGCGGACGGCACGGTGCGCCAATATGGGCGTATCCCCGCAGCAGGACGGAGGGTCTACTTTACCCGTTACCGGTATGGCGGCGGCGTGCAGGGCAATGTCCCCGTTGGCAAAATAGAGGTGCTGCGCACTTCTCTGCCCTACATTGACCGAGTGACGAACTTGCAGCGGGCCGACGGCGGGCGCGACCAGGAAAGTTTGGCGGAGGCGAAGATGCGCGCCCGGCGGGAGATGCGGATGCAGCGCCGCGCCGTCACCGCCGAAGACTTCGAGAATTTAACCCGGCGCGTCACGCGCTCCGTCGCGCGCGTCAAATGTCGCGGGCCGCGGGCCGTTGGCGATGCTTTCCCCCCGGGGATGATAGAATTACTTGTCATCCCGGCGGTGATGGAGGCCGTCCGCGCTGGTGATTTCACGCATTTGACGTTACCGGCGGCGTTACGCGAGGAAATTATCGGCTATCTGGACCATTACCGGCTGCTCACCACGACTTTGCAGGTGCGCGAGCCGCGCTACTTGGGAGTAGCCATCATCACGGAGCTGGTGGCGCATGAATACAGCCATCCAGAGACGGTACGCGCGCGCGTGGCAGAACGATTACGGCACTTTCTCGCCCCGTTGGCGCTGGGTGATGAGGAAATTTTCTCCGCGATGTTGGGGCAGCGCTGGGAGGGCTGGCCCTTTGGACGCGATCTCTACGTTTCCGAGCTCTTCTCGCTCGTCCAGCAAGTGCCGGGTGTCAAGCATCTCTTGGAAATTGAAATTCGGTATCGTCCCGTAGTGCCGGGGGAGGATGAAGCTGATGCAGAAACGCTGAAGTTGCTCACCGGGCGCGTGCTCTCGGTGCCAGAAGATACGGTACTCTGCTCGTTGTCGCACCAGGTGGAGGTGGTGGAATTATGACCGCGCCATTGCTCGTGGATCACGTAGCTGACGCTTACCGTCGCTATCCGGGCGAGCCGTTGGTTTTCTACACCCGCGTCACGGCGACCAGAGAGACCGCCGCACATTATAGCTTGGAGGTGACCCTCCCGGTTGGAGTAACTCTGGAGCGGAACGTTACCCCACATCAAGCTGCCATTCCGCAGATTGTCCGCTGGGCAACGGGCGAACAAACGCTCAACTGGAATCAAGTCCCGGCACCGTTGGAGACGCACGAATACGAAGTACATACCTCGGTATTACCCACGAATGAAGATGGCGCGCTGGTAAGTCAGGCTACTCTCACTTCCGCCCGGGGCACAGAGCTTGGCTCCGAGGCGGTGAGTGTCGTCGTCGCGGCCCACGGACGCTACCTCCGCCATCTGCCGGCGCTCTATGAACGCGATGACTTTATGGGTCGTTTTCTCATGCTATTCGAGAGTTTCTGGGGGCCTATCGAGGGACAGATCGATAAACTACCCTACTATTTTGATCCGCGCACCGCGCCACCTGGACTCTTGCCCTGGCTGGCCTCGTGGCTGGACTTGGTGTTGAATGAACGCTGGCCGGAGGCGAAACGCCGGCGTCTGTTACAAGCCGCAGTCAGCCTGTACCGGCGGCGCGGTACTCGCGAGGGGTTAGCTGATTACCTCGAAATTTACACTGATGTCCGCCCGGAGATAGTGGAACATCGTGCCGAAAACTTTGTACTAGGGCCGCAGGCATGCTTAGGTCAGGGTGTCGCTCTGGGAACTCGCAATCGGCCACATACTTTTACTGTCCGGCTGGAGTTACCTCCCATGATGGCCACCGCCGCCCAAGAGCGGAAGCAGATGATCGAGCAGATTGTCGCCGCAGAGAAACCGGTACATACGGCGTATAGATTGGATATTCGAGTTGTAGCTGCAAAGTAGACGAGGTAAATATGGCAACCCTAAATGAGCTCTTCCAAAATTGTTCTCTCAAACGACTGCATCCCACCGACGGCATGGCCGTGACGGCGAAAGTGTGGGCCGAGGCGCACGCATATCATCGCTTCCGCCAGCAGGCACACTTCGCTTTGTTGCACGGCGCGGGCATTCTCTCCGGGCTGGAAGTGATCGCCAGCGATCCCCCGGACAGTACCGTTTACATCTTGCCCGGCAGCGCAGTAACACCGGATGGTGAATTGGTCATTGTGCCAGAGCCGGTGACGTATAATTTAGGCGCCGCCGAGGGCGAACTGGTGCTCTGGCTCACTTACGCCGAAAGTCAGCCGCGCCTGGAATCCGCTCCAGCGGCTGGGGAACGTTTCTACGTTCACTCCCAATTTGGGGTGGAAGCCCAGCCGGTCACGGTTGCGGCGACGGGCGTCGAGCTGGCCCGCGTGCGGCGCCCCGCCGATTCTGCTCCTATCACTGACGCGAAGAATGCGAAGTATCCGCTACCGGCAGAACTGGATCTGCGTTTCCGGCATGAGATCAGCGCACAACGCCCACCGGTGGCCCGACTGGGAGTTTGCTATCTAGGCGACGAGGCTGGCGGACGTGACGCAGGCGTCCGCGCATTGGCGCGCGCGCTGCGTCACGCCGGGCATATCTCTGTGCAGGTTGATCTGGGGATCGCTCCGGCGGATTTTGCGACTTATACCGTGGTTTATCTGGTGGTAGCGGGCGCGTTACAGGTTGAAGCCGAACTGTTGAACACGCTCTACGCATATTTGCAAGCCGGCGGTACGCTCTTCACAGAGGTTGTGCCTTCAGCTGATGAGGATAAGGTGCCCGCGAGTGAAGCCGCGTTCTTTGAAATGCTTAACTCGTTGGGTATCTCTCTCGAACCGGTGAAGGCTGAGCACCCGCTACTGACCAATCCGCATCTCTTTGCGGTGCCGCCATTCTGTGGGCTGGTTGCGGAGGACGCCGCAGCCCCGCTCTTGCTAGCGGGCGGTGGCGTTATCTTCAGTCGCGGGGACTATGGTCGCTTGTGGGGTGGTCAATGTGCCGGGTTGACGCCGAGTCGCGCCAGCATTCGTGATGCTCACGAGTGGGGGGAGAATTTGGTCACTTACGCCTTGCGACGGCGTGCTAAATAGCTCGCGATGGGCGCGGAGAAAGGATATTTTGCCACCAAGACGCTAAGCAAGAAACTAAAATCTGTTCAATCAGCGCAATCTGTGGATGAAAGCTTATGGAAAAAGAAAATATACTCCAAGTAACTGACCGTGACGGTTGGCAGAAGGAATTCCCGTTGACGCGGCGGATTATCCATATCGGCTCCGCGCCCAATAACGATATTATATTGGCTGCGGAGCATGGTGGCGGGGTGTCTGCCTGTCATCTGCAGCTGATTGCGTTGGAGACCGCTGGTTACCGGTTGGTCAATCTAGGCGCTATGGAAATCACATTGGAAGGAGAGACGCCTTTGCAGCTAGGCCATCACGCTACTCACGAGCTGGGCGCCGGTCAACGTGTGCGCGTGGGGGAGTTTGCCCTCCTGCTTCAAGGGGATGCTCACGCCCCAACTCCAGGCGACGCTTCGGCGGCCATTGGCTTGAGAGTGAGCTTGCCAGAGAGACGTTTAAGCGTGGAATGTGCTCTTGAGGGAAGAGCGGTTGTGCGCAACCAGGGTAGCCAGCCCGGAGTCCAATTCCAGTTATTGCTAGCAGGGTTGCCGTCAGAGAGCTACCGCCTAGGGGCAGTGCCCTTGCTCTTCCCCGGTGCCGAAAAATCCGTCTCTTTTCGTATCTCTCATCCGCGCAGCCCGACTTTCCCCGTGGGGACGCATCGTTTTACCATGCGCGCGACTGCGCCTTCCGCTTATCCGGGAGAGAGCGCGACAGTTTCTCAGACGCTTGAGATTCTGCCGTTCTATGACCATGAATTACGTTTGATCCGTGTGAGTAGGTAGTGAGACGATGAGGCTATTGAGAAGACCGGGCCGTTTGATTCTAATGACTACTTGCTAGTTTTGGGTGTTAGGATACGGACGAGCAGGGGTAGGCGCGAAAAATACTTTTATGGAAATTCGCCAGCAGCTTGACCCGATTTGCCATTGACAGAGGAGATTCAACGATGCCGCAGCTAAAGAAATTCTCATTTAGGCGCATTCCGGCTCTGTTTGTTCTCGCGTTGGGAGTAACCGGTTGCAGCGCGCAAGGCGGTGGCTGGAATTGGCGTCTCTGGGTGTGGATTGCGACGTTCTTGGTACTGGTCGCGGTGGTGGGGCTGTTGAGTTCCATGATTATTGCCTGGCAGAAAACCCTGGCCCGCTCCGATTATCAGCTGGAAATTCATAATAGAGGCAATGTAGCGACTGGCTACGCCCTGCAAGCTGAAGCCCTGAGCGCTGGCTTAAATTTTACTTTTGTGCGCAACGGCATTCCGCTGCTCGGTGGGGAGCTCTCACCCTCGCAGCAACCGGAGAGCGCATCAGAGGCCGGGACGTTAACGCGCTCGGCCCGGCGAGTGAATCTCAAGAAAGCTAGCGGCCTTCTGCGTTTTAGCAACATGATATCTGGCATGCTCATCAACGTGGGGAATTTGTTACCTTACTCTGTCGGCGTAAACCTGATCCGCGTGGGGAGTAAGTTGCGCCGGGGACAGGGAACCGTGGAGCAGGTGGGACGCGGAGCGGGTCAGCTAGCGCGTTATGCGCCTGCGGGTGGCGGTCGTGGCGCGAGCACCAGCGCGCGTGTACCGGCTCTTGAGACTAACTTGACTCCCGTGCCTGCTTGGGTGAAAACTTCCTCAATTGATCCGGGGCGGGTTCTTATCTTGGAACTGCGCGTTGCTCCGGCCAATCCATATCGTTCTCAGCAAGTGCCCTTTATTTTGCGGTCATATCCGTTGGGTGAACCCGGGACAGTTAAGGAAGCAGAACAGCTGGCTTCTAATGCCGGATTGACGCCTTTTCAGAAATACAGTCCTTTTCTAATGCTAATGGTAGGGATTATCAGCTCCTTGATTTTGGTTGCGTGGGCGACTGCTGCGAGTTAAGCTATCAATGGGACGCGGGCGAGCACAGACGAACGTGGAAAATACACTAAATACAACTAAGAAATCTAGGTTCAAATTTTAGCGGGAATAGCTATGGCTTCTTCTGAGCAGCTGGAAATCATAAGACCTGACCGGCAAGTGCTCTTCGCCGTGTTGGACCCCCAGCGAGGGATAACCAACATTGGGCAAGATCTGGAAAATGATGTGGTCTTAACCGGTGATGGCGTAGCGCCATTTCACGCGATTGTGGATCATCGCCAGAAACCCTATCAATTGCTCTCTCTGGGACAGGGAGAAATGCACTTGGATGGTCAGGTGGTGTTGCCCAATCAGCCTACGGCGTTGCAGCCCTGGAGCACATGGGAGATTGGCGAATATACGCTGATGCTGGTGGAGGGTGATACCGTAGGGGCTGCCCCACCAGCGCCTGCGACGGTAGCTTCTCCGGCAATGGTGCCCGCTAGAGTTCAACCTACAGAGTCTGCCCCATCGCAGTACTCAATGGTAGTCCCTCCGGTAGTAGCTCCCGCTAGAGTTGAAGTGGCTGCATCACCTCCAGCTGTGCGCGCGCCGCTGCCCCCACGCACGGCTGTGCCTCTAGTGCGGATTACGACCCGGCCCCCTGATCAGCCGGATAGCGTTTTGCTGGCGGAACTTTCCGAACGCGCGTGGACGATCGCGGTGGAGGAAGCAGCTGCCTTCACGGTGTTACTGACCAATGGCGGCCCCATCGTTGCTACCTTCAACGTGGCGGTGGCGGGCGTGCCGGCGGAATGGGTGGAAATCACACCCCGACAGCTCAACTTCAATGAAGGGGAACATGGCACGGTTACCGTGACCATCACTCCGCCGCAGCACTTTACCAGTTCGGCCGGGGCACATCATCTGGACGTGATAGTCAGCTCTGCTAATTACCCCGGACGCGCCAGCCACCTGGGAGCCACGCTGACTATCGAACCTTATCAGCAATTTGCGGTGAGCGAGTTGGATCCGAAGCGCTTGACCGTCGGTGGCAAGCCGGGCGCCACGGACTTCCAACTGGCTAATCAGGGGAATGATACGGCCCTCTTCCGATTGGAAGCCACGGATCCAGAGCGCGCGTGCGCGTTCGAGTTCACGTTGCCTGACGAGGAGGCACCGCGAGCGCAGCAAGCCGAGTTCCGTCTGCCCCCCGCCGAGACCTTTGTGCTGCCGCTGCATATCACCCCGTTGCGACGGCCTTTTATCGCGCTGCGTAAACATCGTTATTCATTCAACGTCAACATTTCTTCCTTGGCTGAAGGACAAATTCCCCGTACGCTCCTGGGCGAGTTGCGCGTGCGTCCCGTTATCGGCCCGTGGCTCTTGCTATTTATGGCTTTGGTATTGATGGCGTTGATTGTCTTGTTCTTTCGCCCTCGAATTTACACCTTTGCGGCTGCTCCCACCGCCCTGGAGGCCGGGAATGCAGTGCTCTTCAATTACGAGACCTCGCGGTTTGCTAGCCGGTGGATCGAAACAGATGGTGGAACTCGCATCACATTGGAGGCCGCCGGGGGTACCTATAGTGAAATACCTGAACAAGATACTCTCTATACTTTGAAGAGCGAAAACCTCTTATCGCAACTCGTCCCCCGGCTATTTAGCGTAACTTCTGATCCTATTGAAGTAGATGTGGTTCCCTTAGAACCTAAAATTCGCGTTTTTGCCGTTGACCAGACGTCCCTGGTGGCGGGAGAAGCAACCAAGCTACATTGGGAAGTGCTGAATGCTGATAACGTTATCTTGATCATCAATGGGCAAGAGCAGACTATCGCTCCGGCTGATTACACCAGCGAGCGGGAGATAAGCCCCTCTACTAATCCCACGCACTATACTTTGCAGGCGACCAATCAATATGGCGGCGAACCGGCTATGGCCAGTGTGAGTATCAAGGTCTCTGCACCTACGCCTACTCCTCTGCCTAACCCGCTTATTCAGAAATTTAATGTGGCCCCGTTAGAAATTTACACGGGGGATAGCGTAACCATCACCTGGCAGGCGGAAAATGCTACCGGCGTGGAATTGCTGGGCGCACAATATCCACCCAACGGCAACACCGTGCAGACGTTGGATAAGGTAGGAGTGGTGGAATACGTGTTGACGGCGCTCTACGATGATGGCGCCGGAGAGCAACCACCCAGTCGCCGTAACAGTGCGCCCGTGCGCGTGACGGTGCGTGAGAGACCTACTCCCACGCCTGAACCGGAAGTCCCCGTTATTGATGATTTCCGCATCGTGCCGAATGAGGTGGTCAAAGGCACGCAGCTCCCAGTACAATTGGTTTGGGCTACTTCCGGTGACACTACCAACATCGAGATCACCGGGCCGACGGTGGGCACCGTAGGCAATCTCTCGGCTGAAGGATCCTTGCCCGTTCAGGCAGAAGAGACCACCTTCTTTATTCTGACAGCTTACAATGGCGAGGATTTGAAGGTCAGCGAAACCGTGGAACTTACCGTCATTGAGCCTACGCCCACGCCGCCGCCCACGCCTACGCCGCTACCTGAACCGCTAATCCAGTATTTTGAAGCTCAGGCCGTTGACGACCCCAGTGACGTGATTGAAGAATCCAGTGAAGGTTTTACCAAAAAATATAAAGTCGCTTATGGTGCCAAAGTCAAATTCGTCTGGTCGGTGTTGAATGTGCCGCAGGTTACGTTGATCGCGGGTGAAAGTTCTAGTGCGCGCCCGCCGGTAGGCGAGTTCGCTACTACCATCTGGCAAGCTCAAGATTATCAATTAGTTGCCGCTAACGAGGGGGGCGCCAGTAAATACGCCTTTATTCAGATTGTCTTGCAGCCCATTGAAGTTCCTCCAGCTCCTCAGAATCTCAACGGGGAAACCGGGGGAATAGGACCTGGGCAAGCGGTAACGCTAACTTGGACGTATGACCTGGATTACGTAGACGATATCATCGGATTTCGTGTCTATCGGGCCAACACGGCGGATGGAATCTTCAATCGCGTAGCGGATGAGGCGCAGCTAGATAATACGATGAATTCTTGGCCTGACCCCCATCCGGCTTGTGGGCAAGTATATTATGTCAGCGCAGTCTATTTAGATGTGGATAGTGTAAGGCAAGAGACGACCCCGACTGCTAAGCGTTGGTATAGTTGGCCTTGCGCCACGCCTACCCCGGCACCTTGAAGGTTTGTTTTTGGCTAAAGAGGTATTTTCCGCGCTTGTCGGTGCTCGTCTGCGCCCTGTAATGTCCTCTGTACTTCAGTGGCGAATTACCCTTTTTCAGTGGAGTCAGCTATGAGAAGAAATAAGCAGATAGCTACTATCTTGGTAAATCTCAGCACGGCGCTAGCTCTGGTGTTTTTGCCCTTACTTAAGGGTTTCCC
>JAYELZ010000139.1:0-3066 GCA_034717835.1 Chloroflexota bacterium | reverse complement strand
TGGTGAATATACTTTCGAGGCCAGCGTGGAGCCCGCTGATGCCACTACACCCAGTTATTCGTGGGACAATGGGGATACTTCCTCCACCCGCACGTTAAGCAGCGGGACGCATACATTGGCTGTTACCGTTTCCAATGATTGTAGCTCGGTCACTGATGAACATGTAATTGAGATTTCAGGCGTGTATCCCTAGATATCATTTGGATGTAACGGCGTAGATTCGCACCCGCGCGTTATCATACTTTAGCTGGAATCCGGGCGTAGCGTGTAAAGTTTGGGGGGGCAACGGCCCTCCTAGCGCCCCCAGATAAATATAATCTACCCCCAGCTCCCGCAGGCGTTGCCACAAGCTTGCGGGAGCTGGGTATAATTCCTTGAGTTTTTCATTCAAAGTTTTAATCTCCACGGTACTCTCTCTAGTTCCCAGTGGATAGAGCGCGGGAGGCACATTGGTGCGTCGCCCGGTAAGCGGCGTAATCCAGTAACCACCATCAGTCCCCATGTAGATTTCCCCCTGCCAGCGACGGCTATTGATCAAAAAGTAACTATCTGGGGCCGTATGAGTTTCAATCCAAGCCAGCGCCTCCCGATCGGCGGAGAGGGCCAAGACACACTCGGGGTTGAGCACAACGAGTTGATAACTTACGCCCACTAGGCAGAGAGAACCAAGCAAAATAATCAGCGCAAGATAACACCATTTTTCTCTGCCGGGGAGAGCATCAAGCCAGGATTCCCAAAGCGTGGTTAAGATAAATCCGCTCCAAATTGCTTGCGGGATAAACCAGGTGATCAACATGGCGATATTATTGGTCAAGCCCTCCCCAGGTAACCCCACTAGCGAAGGGTTGGTAATGATAAATAACTCTCCAAGCCAGATTAGTAACACCCAGGTAAAGCGTTTTTTCTCCAGCAAGGCGACCACTGCGCCCAGCACTCCTACGGTCAATAAATAACGATCTATTCCGCGACTGACATAGTACCAGGAGAAATCCATCAGTACGGTGCTGGCGGATGGTGAACCTCCCCAGTGCAAGAAAGCCCGCAGCCATAAAGCGGTGGCCGTTTCCCACAACCAGGGCATAAGTGCCAACCCGGCCAGTAGCCCTATTCCCAGATATTGCGGAACTTCTCGTAACCGCATCCGCCACTCAGGACGTGTATCCCAAAATTTGACCAGCCACCAGGCAGCCAGAAAGCAGACGTAGAAAGCCAATACTCGATAATGTGTCAATATCAATCCCGCCAGAGTAAAGATGGCTAAAGCTAAGGTTTTTTTATTCCGCCGCTCCACCGTTTCGATATTCAAGATAATGGCTACCGGTAAGATCAAGAGTCCGCTCAATTGTGTATAGCGACCCCAACTAACGTAGTAAGCGGGCATATTAGAGACGAGGGCGATAAGCAACGCGGCAAAGAGCGCTGTTTTACGTCGCTGGGTGAGCCAACGAGTGAAGAGATAGAGCTGTAGCGCCATCGCGATATTGTAGAATTGCCCTATCAATAATGTGCTCTGAATGATGTTTGATCCACTGAGCCAGCTAAAATAGGCCACCGCCGCGTGGAATCCGTAGTGATAAGTCGCGGCGCCGACATCCACATAAGGTCGATAAGTAGCTGGCACCTTTCCCCGCTCGGCAATAATGCGCGCTAACGTGACGTGATGTACCGAATCTACCCAGGCGGGCAAGGCTAAATCACGGATGGTGAGCAGACGCACCCCCAGACCGAATAGTAGCATAGCCGTGAGAAGAACGCCAGGCCATTTGAACGGCGTAGCAAGAGTTTCAGTTTTCTGGCATTCTCGCCGACGGTATAAGAGCCAGCTAACCGCCGCCAGGCCTAGCAAAGTGTAGAACCAACGGGCGCTGGTTGTGCCTAGCTGGCCGCCCAACTGGGTAATCCACAATAACGAGAAAGGGATGAAGGCTAGACTTAATCCCAAGGAGAGCGCTATCTGTTCCCAAGTATCATGACGCTGCCGTACTTGCGGCCAGAGTTGCAAAAGGAGAAAGCCCGGGGCCCAAAATAGAGCGAGTAGTGGAAATACTAGCCAGAGCTTCTGCACCCCGCTCTGTAAATCCGACCACACAAGTGAAAAATTGTAGTCATAATAGACTTGGAAGGCTAATTCTCCCGTCTGGGCTTGACCATCAACGTAGAATTGACCCAGCTGGTAGAGGTCTCGCGGTACAGCGCGTAGCTGTAAGGGATCTTCTACGGTTGCCTCCGGCGCCTCAATGACAAAGTAAAAAGATGTTCCGGGAACGGTATCCTGAGCTGGAAAACTCCAGTGAATGGTGGTCGGGTCTCGCTGGGAGGCGCCCTCCAGGGTAGCGCTGAGAATATCATGGGTAGCGGTAGGGCTATGACGCAAATGCAGGATAAAGGGGCCGTTAGTAGGCTCTGTCTGGCGTCCAAAGACCGTGATGCCGCTCACATTGGGTTTGGTGACGGTGAAAGATTGTCCTACCAGCTGCGTTCCATAGACTGGGGGCGCATCAATTTCAGTCTGTGGTTGCATGGTGTCTAGATCCACATGTTCCACGCAGCCTGTCATCAGCACCACCACCAGCGCCAGCAGCGCGATTAGCAGCGTCTTTTTCGACATAGTTTCCTCCTCTCGGCTTCCTCGGTACGTTGAGCTGCCATGATATCCTTCACGGCAACCGCTATGGCTGCTCCCGCAGTTTACCCTGCACGAATTCAAAGACAATCCGCTCCCGGAGCATCCACCTCCAGCGCAAACCGTTGGGGATCGGTCACGCGATAGGTGTACTGGAGGAACACGTCCACGTTACGGATGTCGGGACTGATTTCGACCTCGATCTCTATCTGCCGATAGCGGAGTAAACCGCACCCTGGCACCGACAAAAACACCCCGTGGGGTGAGAATGCCTCACGGGGTGTCGAGATCGTGGTGCAGCGAAAGCTAGGGCACGCGCTGCACGGTCCAACTCCCGATCAGCGCATCTTTGATAAAGCCCCATGCCGTGGCGGTGAAAGTGCCGGAGAGCGTCCCTTCGCCGGCTAACTGCCCCTCGAAATAGCTGTGAGAAGCGTCGTCAC
>JAYELZ010000138.1:0-3094 GCA_034717835.1 Chloroflexota bacterium | reverse complement strand
CGCACTAGCTCTGCGGCGGCGGACCGCTCTGCCTCGTTCATTAGCTGCCTCCTCCGTTGCGCCCGCAACGCTCGTGCAACGGCTGCGCAACGAAAGATGCCTTTATACTCTCTGGCCAGCAGCTGCTCTGGATAACCAAGTTAGTTTAGGCACGCGGAGGACAGGATGAAAGAGAAGCAAGTACCATCACTTACGGACCAGGAACGCCAACAGCGTTTTCTCAGACTCTTAGCACGTATCTGGCGGCGCGTAAGACGGCAGCAGTCCGACCCTGGCAACAAAAAACCACCCGCTTCCGCTAAGAAGTAGGGTGGCGCATTAGCCTGAGGAGGTCAGGATCCACCTCCTCAAACCCAGGTCGTCTTTCTCTCTGGCTTAAATCAGACTATAATAACCACACAGTACATTCTTGTGCCACAAACCCTCTAAAGGAGGTAGGTATGGCCTCACGTGACACCGAGCTACCCCGCGTTGCGCTCTATGCCCGGGTTTCCACCGGGGAAGGCATGCAAGCGGATGGTTTCTCCATCGCCGCTCAATTCAATGAGATGGGCGAATACGCCACCGCGCATCACTGGCAGGTGGTGGGAAAGTTTGCCGATGTCGGTAACAGCGGCAGTAATCTCACTCGCCCCCAACTCAACGTCCTCAAGGTCGCGGCGGCAGAAAAAACTTTTGATATCCTGCTAGTCCATGAGCTTTCGCGTCTTTCCCGTTCCGTGTATGACACTTTCGCGCTCTTCGAGTATCTGGGGCGCCACCAGATCGGTTTTGCCTCTGTCAACGATCCCGAATTTGATCTCTCCTCGCCCAATGGCCGCTTCTTGTTGGGCATTCTCGCCTCCGTCAATCAATACTATATTGATCTCCTCAAACTCCACACCCGGAAAGCCAAACGCCAACGGGCCCGTGAAGGTCTCTACAACTCCTCCGTCGCCCCGTACGGTTACCACCACACGGGCGACGCGCGCACGCCGCCCGTCATCGAGCCGGAGGAAGCCGCGGTAGTGCGATTGGCCTTTAGCGAATATGCCACCGGCCGTTACTCTTACCAGTCTTTGGCTGACCAGCTCAACTCACTCGGCCATCAGACGCGGACCGGCCGTCGATTCTCCAAAGATACCCTGGCGGATATGATCCGCAACCGCTTTTACACCGGCATGGTGGTCTACAAACAGGGTCAACATACCCAAGCGGGGGAAGTGTTTGACGGGGAACATGAAGCCTTGGTTTCGTTAGGTCTCTGGGAAGCTTGCCGTCAAGTGCGGGCCCGCCACCACAACGCCGCGCGTTCCACGCAGCCGCAAGTCCACGCCTATCTCCTGGGACAATTGGTGCATTGTCATCTTTGTCAACGACGGCTCCGCTCGCAACATGCTAGTAATTACTCCTACTATCGAGAGATGTCCAACGCGCGCGGTTTTGATGATTGTCCGCACGCGCGGCGCGGCACTCGCGTCGACCCGCTCCACGCCCAGATGGACCTGATCATCCCGCAACTGCAATTACCCCCCGATTGGCAAGCGGAACTGGAAGAACTGATTGGTGAAGATGAGGAAGTTACCACGCTCAACAATCAGCGCGCCCGGTTAGTGGCGCAACGCCGCCGCATCAAAGAGGATCGCATCTATGGTGTTTATGATGAAGACCCGGACCTCTATCAACAGCATCTGGCCCGCATCCGGCGGCAGTTGGCCACGCTCCCTTCGCGAGAAGAACTGGCCTGCCTAGAGCAAGCCGCGCAGCAATTAACCCACCTGGCTCAAGTTTGGGAGGAAGCGACTGAAAAGGAAAAGAGTGGGTTGCTCCGTCTGATGCTGCACAAGGTTTCTATTGATGTGCCCCAGAGCCGCGTGCTAGCCCTCTACCCCGCCGCCGCTTTCATCCCCTTGCTCCGCAACGTTCCCCTGTTAGCGGAACGGCAATTGGGGACCTTCGTACCTATCTGGCCGCCGGAACTGGCGGACCAGCTGCCCTATCCGCAGCAAGACCCGCTCACCGCGGTGCCCGCGGACCCACCACGCCCGCCTTTTCTCCTCCAGTGGCCTTGGCCCCCTAAACCCCGCGCACGCATCACGCCCGCCATCAGCGCCCTGCTCAAAAAACGCCGTCAGCGCGGAGCCGCAGCCGGGCAGGTCTTGGATATCACCGCGCCGGGAGTGCCACCTGTCCGGCTTGATCAACGTACCTGGCCAGAAATCACCCTGTCCACTGGCCGGCTGGCGGATTTAGAAGCCGCTGAGCCAGCTACGTTCGCCGTGGTCAACACTTCTTTTGTATTGCAAACGCACCCCAACCGGTTAGCGTTAGCCGCCCAGCTGGTTACGCGGTTGGAGCCCCAGGGCTACTGGTACGCGACGGAACTGGTGCCGACCTCCATGCCCTCGCATTGGCTCTTTACCTTCTTCCCGGCCACCTGGGAATATGTGCGGTCCGCCTACTGGAGCACTTATGACTTTTTCAATCAGTTAAAGACGTTGGATTTTAAGGTAGAGCTCACCGAACACACCGTTTATCAAGCCGTCAGTTGGGGCACCCTGCTGACCCTCGCGCAACGCCGGGCGGGGTTGCTCCAGCGCCTGGCCGCCGAGCCTTATGCACAGGGCTTAGCGCAGCTGCGCGCCGGGGCCCAGGCCGCCGGTGCGGAGACGCTGCACGGTTCGGAATTCACGCTCCTGACCCTGACAGCTCAGTCTCCTGTCGCGTCTTAATGCCGCTGAGCAGGGTTGAGCAGCGGTCAATTCCCTTTAATTACGTTTATTTGCTTGACAAACTATTATAGTTATGGTAATCTAACTAAAGGAAAACAAGAGACTACCTTAACATGCGTATATGGGGCTGAATCAACAGTTGGAATTAACACAAAAGAGCCACTCCCCCTCTTGGCGGACACCAGATGGGAATGACTCTTTGCTGTGGTATTCTTGCCCCCAACCTTTAGGTCTGCGGGTTGCAATTTACCACCAGCGGGAGCGACGGGACTCGAACCCGCGATCTCCGGCTTGACAGGCCGGCATGTTGAACCAACTACACCACGCCCCCTAACGTTCACGATCATACCAGCCCCCTAGATTTTGTCAAGCACTCTCCGCAA
>JAYELZ010000137.1:0-14776 GCA_034717835.1 Chloroflexota bacterium | reverse complement strand
CAAGAGAGCGCGTGAGTTACTCTCTTGCGCCATATTACTTAGGACTTTCGCTGACGACACTTTTTAACCGCTAATCCACGCACATGAACGCGAAAAGATACTATCATTAGCGTCAATTGGCGTTCATTGGCGGTTTAGCCGCCTAGCCAGCGAAGCTCATATTGCTTTTAGGTGGGGGGGGGCACGGTCGGGAGACCGGCCCTAGCTGCGGTAAATAAGAATCTGCGTAATCTGCGGATCAAAATAAGGAAATCATGAAAACTAAACCTGACCAGGTACACTCAACTCTTAGCATCGCGGGTCTTTCGCGGCTTCCCTACTGGTTTTTGGCATTGTTATTTCTAGCTGTGCTCTTCTTGTGGGGCGTCGTGAACAATGGCGATTATCATATTATTTTTGGAGCAATCACGCAAGGGGTCTGGACTACCATCTACGTCTCGCTGATTGCGTATTTCTTGGCCACGATGCTGGGCTTGCTCGTTGGCCTGCTGCGCGTATCGCGGTGGCGGGTGTTGCGGGAGATCAGCTCGTTCTACGTGGAAGTGGTGCGCGGCGTCCCGATGTTGGTCATTCTCTACTACATCGCTTTTGTGGGCGCACCGACGTTGGTCTCCGCGCTCAATTGGCTGGGCGCGCCGCTCATCAGCCACGGTTGGATGGCAGAGCTCAGCGTGCGGCAGATTGATTTCACGGTACGTGGTATTTTGGCTCTGACGATTGGTTATAGTGCGTTTATCTCGGAGATTTTCCGCGCGGGGATTGAATCTGTCAATAAAGGGCAGCGAGAAGCCGCTCTCTCAATTGGTATGACGGAAGGGCAAGCGATGCGCTACGTTATTCTGCCACAAGCAATACGTAACGTGCTCCCGCCGTTGGGCAACGAGTTCGTGGCGATGATCAAAAGCTCGTCCCTGGTTTCCATCTTGGGGGTGCAGGATATTACTCAATTAGGTAAGGTTTATTCCGCCTCTACCTTTAAATTTTTCGAGACGTATAACGTGGTCGCCTTCCTCTATCTGGTGATGACCATTGGTCTTTCGTTGCTGGTGAGCGCGCTGGAACGTCACTTGGGTAAACATAAGGGGAATGAGTAGTTAAGCTGTTATACTCGGCATTTTGAATTTTGGACGCAGATTTACGCAGAAAAACGCAGATCTTTAGAAAGTATTTTTATCAGTGTTTATCCGCGTTCTATTTTGAAGCTATCAGGTTAAGCTACACCACCTCTACACGTGTGCCTGCTCCCGGCTCCACATCTTGAGAGTACGTGTCGTAGGGCGTGACCGGCTCTACCCAGCGGAAGATCCACTTAGCATCCTGATTGCGGACGTTGATACAGCCGTGGCTCTTGGGACGTCCAAAGTCATTGTGCCAGTAGGTGCCGTGGATGGCTATCCCGCTCCCCGTGAAATATACCGGGAAAGCAATCCCTGGCAGATTATATTCAGCAGGTGTGCCCTCGCCACCTACCATGTGCCGGGTATGACGCTTGATGATCACGCGGTATGAACCGCGAGGGGTGATGGTCTCCGTCGTCAACATGCCGGTGGCTACCGAGGTATGGTAGACTTCGCGCCGTCCCTCGAAGCAGGTCAGGGTTTGCTTATTCCGATCAACCTGAATCCACTTATCCCGGCGCCCGGGCGAGATGGGTGCCAAATCGCGGGGGGATAACCGCCGTAAGGTTTCACTTTTCACGTAGAGGTTGGCTGAGTGCGCCAGCCCCTCGCGCAAACGATACCACCAGTCCCCGCTTGCATCCGCGATGGCCTCCACGGCGCGGTAGACGGTGCCGTAGTACAGGTGCCGAGATACGTACTCATTTTCCGGTTGTCGCCGGGCTTCAGCGATAGGTACGGAAATCTCTCCCCAGAAACCGGGTTCCGGGATTGACTTTATTACCTCGCTCTGTGGTTGATCCTCCACCGGTTGCACATATCCACTATGAACAAATCCATCCTTTGTACGATACCAAATGGGATTGCTGGGCCAGGGAGCTTCTCCCTCCACCGCTGAATAAAGATGAATGACATCGTTGTATTTTCTGTAAGCTTGCAATTCAGCTGTAGGGGTGGGATTACGGCGCACAGATTGCCGCCACGAGGTGATGCGTCCCAATGCGGCGGGCGGCGACTGCATCAAGTCATCACGGGAATCGACCGGTACTATCTCTGAGGTCAAACCTGGGGGAACAAAGAATGATACCAATGAAAGGGTACTCAATTTTAGAAATTCTCGTCGTGTAAATTTAGTCATGTGAGGGATTATAAGGCGAATTGTTCCTTTGGGCAAGTTGGGCGGAATGCCATTCCGCTCTACCGGCATCAAAAAAGCCCGTCGGGATTTACCCCGGCGGGCTGGATTGGTTAGCAAGTTGGGCGGCAGGCTATTCTGTTCTACCGGCATCAAAAAAGCCCGTCGAGATTTACCCCGACGGGCTGGATTGGTTAGCAAGTTGGGCGGCAGGCTATTCTGTTCTACCGGCATCAAAAAAGCCTGCCGGGATTTACCCCGACGGGCTGGATTGGTTAGCAAGTTGGGCGGAATGCCATTCCGCTCTACCGGCATCAAAAAAGCCCGTCGGGATTTACCCCGGCGGGCTGGATTGGTTAGCGAGTTAAATCAACTAGACTTCTTTCAAGATAATGCGCGCATCCACGACGATGACGCCTTTGCCCTCTGCGTAGACCAGGACGGGGTTAGCATCTGATTCATTGACCTCATCGCCTAGATCCACAATCATCTGAGAGTAACGGCTCAACACCTCGGAGAGCGCTATGCGATCACGCGGCTCTTCACCGCGCGCGCCTTTCAGAATCGGCGCACCCTTGATGTCGTCTAACATCTTGATACTCTGTTCAGGAGAAACCGGCGCCACACGGAAAGTAACGTCCTTGAGGATTTCCACGAAGATACCCCCCAACCCGAACATCAAGGTCGGGCCAAAGGTGGGATCATTGATGGAGCCTAAAATAACCTCAGTGGCCCAGGGCGCCATTTCCTGCACTACGATGCCTCGGATGTCAGCCTCGGCCTTGTATGCTTTGGCATTTGCCAAGATGGTCTGGTAAGCCTCGCGTACTGCGGCTTCCCCATTCACGTCTACTTTCACGCCGCCAGCATCAGATTTGTGCAGGATATCGGGAGACATGATTTTCATCACGATGGGGTAGCCGACATCTTCGGCTAACTGCACCGCTTTCTCTTCACTGGTCGCCAGACGGGTATCCGCGACCGGTAAGCCATAGGCTTTGAAGATATCCTTGGATTCAATCTCGGTCATGCCGGTACGGCCTTCAGCGCGCACCTGCGCGATAATTTCGCGTGCGGTTGCTTCATTCACATCCGCGAACGGCTTAAATTTAACGGCGGATAGTTTTCTGCTTTCAGCGTATTCGTGTAGCGCAGCGAGGGCGTCAACCGCGGCATCTGGGGCATCATAGGCTGGGATGCCGGCTTCTACCAACCAGCGCATCGCTGTTTGCGAATCTTTACCGCCGACAAAAGAGACAGCAATGGGTTTTTGATGGGCGCCCACAGCTTCTATGGCTGCCTTGATCCCCTTGGCGATCTCTAACGGAGCGGTCATGGCGGTCTCGCAGTAGAGTACCGCTACGCCATCAACCCAATCGTGGGAAAGCGCAAATTGAACGGAATCTTGATACCATTCTTTGCCGGCCATACCGGTCATATCGACCGGGTTTTTGGCAGAGCCGAACGAGGGCATGTGTTTCTTCAAGCCGGCTTGCAAATCAGCCGGTGCAAAGTGCAACGGAAGCCCTGCGTATTCTGCCGCGTCAGTGGCTAATACGCCCACGCCGCCGCCATTGGTGATGATCAGTAGATTGTTACCTTCCATGGGCGGCTGGAGCGAGAGGGCTTGCGTCCGATCAAAGAGGTTGTTCAGATTAGCGGCTTGTACCACGCCAGCTTGTTTGAAGGCGGAGGTGTAGATTTTGCCAGAGCCGGCCAGCGAACCGGTGTGCGAGGCTGCGGCTGCCGCGCCGTGGGCGGAGGTGCCGGCTTTCAAGGCGATGATGGGTTTACGCGCGTTACGCGCGGCTCTGATGAAGTTTTGACCATTTTGCAATCCCTCAATGTAGAAAGAGATACAAGTCGTCTTTTTGTCCTGATTGAGCCAATCGATCATGTCACCAAAATTTACATCGGACATATTGCCGATGGAGATCATCTTGTCGAAGCCTACCCGGCGGGTGTAGCTGGCGGTATCCATTGCGATCAAGAGCGCACCACTCTGCGAACCTAGCGCCGCTTTCCCCGGCAAGGGAAGTCCGGGCGCGAACGAAGCGTTGCAATTATCGGAGTTGGAGAGTACCCCTACGATGTTGGGGCCTAACACGCGCATATCGTATTGACGCGCAATCTCTACCACCTGAAGTTCCAAGTCAATATATCCGACCTCGCTAAACCCAGAGGAGATAACTAGTAACCCTTTAACTCCTTTTTCCCCACATTCTTTAGCTACCTGCGGCACAAATTTTGCGGGGATGACAACAACGGCTGCATCAATCTCAGCTGGTACATCTAGGACCGAAGGATATGCCTTGAACCCTTGAATTTCATCATCTTTGGGATTGATAGGGTAGACTGGCCCCTGGTAGTTACTCTGGATCAGATTGTCCACAACCGTGTAACCGATCTTGCCTTTGGTGTTAGAGGCACCAATCACGGCAATAGATTTGGGGCTAAAAAGCCCGTCTAAAACTTCATGCTTCACCTTAAACCTCCTCCTTGTGAGTTGCCTGGTATCATTTTGTAGATCTGTTATTGATTATAAGTTACTTAATATGTAGAGCGAGGGGGAAATGTAATTCCCCCCTCGGCTCAAATGTCACTTTTTTCTAGGGCTTGTAGCACTTTATCTACGATGCCGTGTTCGGCCGCCTCCGAGGCGGTCATGTAGTAATCGCGATCGGTGAACTCCTCTATCTGCCGATCATTCAAATTAGTATGCTTTTGCAAGATGCCGTTAAGCAACTTGCGCATACGCAAGATCTCTCTGGCCGCGATTTCGATGTCGGTGGCTTGTCCCTGCACGCCGCCTAGCGGTTGGTGCATGTGGATAGTCGCGTGAGGTAGCGCGTACCGACGACCGTGTGTGCCAGCAGCTAAGAGCACCGTGGCCATACTGGCTGTTCTACCCACCGCAATGGTGGAGATGGGCGCGTGCAGAAGTTGCAAAGTGTCGTAAATTGCCAGCCCGGCGGAGATTTCGCCACCGGGCGAGTTGATGTAGAGCGAGACTTCCCGCTCCGGATCCTCTCGATCCAAGAAGAGTAATTGCGCCACTATCAGGTTAGCCAGTTGTGTACTAATCGGATGTCCTAGGAAAATAATACGTTCTTTAAGTAAGAGCGAAAAAATATCATAGGCTCGTTCCCCGCGACCGGTGCTTTCAATCACCATTGGGATGGCACTCATCTGACCCTCCTAGCCCTGTTTATGCTTACTCAGTTTCCGGTTCAACTACCTCTGGTACGGCTACTACCTCGGCTTCTTCTTCAATCTCTGCGTCTAGTAAACCTTGAGCCAAGAGCCGTAACTGCTCCAATACTTTACCTTCATAGAGCGAGCTGCGGATGTTGTTGCCGAGCTCTGAATCAAAGTTGAAGCTATTCAGTAGCTGGGGATCGTCTATTCCTCTGGACGCCATCACTGTTTGGAACTCTGAGCGTACTTCTTCATCTGAAACTTCAACTGCGGCGACTTGGGAGAATTCATTGAGGGCTAACCCTCGCTGGATATGCAACTCTGCCTCGGGGCGCATACCTTCACGTAGGCCTGGGGCTGCCTCCTGGATATCATCCCACTGCAAGTCGTAACCTTCAAAGCGGCTCTTGAGTTGCTCCACCATCGCATCCAACTCTTCTTCCACCATGACGGTCGGGTAACGGATCTCGGCACCGGCCACTAAGGCGTCAATCAGCGCATTGGTGTATACTTGTTCAGCCTGCTGCTTTTTGTACTCCAGCATTTCCGCCTGTAGCTGCTCTTGTAACTCTGCTAGCGATTCAAAATTCCCTACGGTGCTGGCCAGCGCGTCATCCAATGCGGGCAATGTGCGCTCGTAAACTTCGGCTACATTTACCGCAAAGTTGATTTTTTTATTCTGCCACTCTTCATCTTCAAAATCTTCCGGCAGGGTGAGCGCGAAGATCTTTTCTTCTCCCGCTTTTATGCCGACCAGAGCGTTCCCGAAACCCGGTGCGATCTCGTCATCGGCCTCGCTTAAGCGCAAGGAAGTATCTGCTTCATCTATAAAGAGCTCCTCGCCGGCTTGCCCCTGGACGGATGTTATTTTCAGTTCATCATCCAGTTGAGCGGGACGGGTTACGGGTTCTAAGAGTACGTGATCCTCGCGGATTTTCTCTAGGGCTTCAGTGAGTTCTGCGTCTGTTACCTCAACCAGCTCGGGGTCTAGGCGTAAGTTTTGGTAATCCCCCAAATTAACTTCTGGGGATAGGGGAATACGGAGGACAAAAGTGATAGGGGATAAGGTGATATCTTCTAATTCACCAGGACGGTAGGCGGTGATATCAGCTCGCTCGAAAACATCCTTGGAAATCTTTTCTAGGAGGTCATCAGCAGCCTCGCGCAAGATTGTTTCTTTGCCAAACCTACGCTCAATGACGCCTTGAGGTGCTCTCCCTTTGCGGAACCCGGGGATATTGACCTCTCGTCCAATTTTGCGCAATGCTTGTTGGTAAGCTTTCCGTTCTGCTTCAGGTTTAATCGTTACGGTTAGTTTTGCTGCATGTGTAGCTAGAATTTCTTTCTTTAATTCAAACACTTACTTCCCTCCTATGTATACCGGAGCAATTATAGCATATTCCAACTTAATGACCAGCAATTTCAAAACTTGGATTAGCGATTAATTGCCCACTGATTTTGACTAATTAGGAAGCATGGTTACAATGATATAGAACGATTTTATCTGACAAATTCATTTATCCCAGCTAGGAAAAAATATGCAAGAGACACGCCAACAAATTTTAGAATTTCTTAGGCGACATGATGAAGCGACGGTCCAGGCACTGAGCGCGGAATTGGGATTAACCAGTGTGACGATTCGTCATCATTTGGAGATTCTGCGGGCGGAAGGCTATATTACCGATCCTCAAGTGCAACATTATAAGCGACCTGGTCGCCCTTGCTACGTTTATGGTCTTGCCGCCAGGGCCGCCGATCTATTTCCTAATAATTATTGTGGGTTGGCGGGAGCTCTATTGGTGGCTTTGAAGGGATTGGAACCGGCCCAACGAGAAACAGTGTTGCAAGCTGTTGGGCGCAATTTGGCCTCCGAGAAGGCCGAGCTACCAGAGGATCTCGCCGGGCGGTTAGCGTATATCGGTACTTATCTCAATCAATTGGGATTTATCTCCCACTGGGTGACGGCAGATGATGGTAGCCAGCAGTTACATATCTGTAATTGTCCTTACCAGCAAGTGGCTGCTTGTCATCCCGAACTTTGCCAAGTGGATGCGGCTCTGTTGCGGGAGCTTTCAGGCGCTAACCTGGAGCGTTTATCGGTAGAAGCAGACGACGCAGCGCTCTGTGTTTACCAGTTTACCTGGCCCGGGGAACCGTTCCTTAAATAAAATTACTGAGAAAAGATACCTTGCCACCTAGGCATTAAGCAAAAAATTTAGGGCCTTTGGAATTTCGCGTGGTGGTGGCATCCCCTGAACGCGAAAAAAAACAGTGTAATCCGCATAATCCGTGGACGACCTTGCTCTGCTACAATGGCTCGCCGGTCAAATGTTGATAGAGCGCGTTGAATTCTTCATCAGAATAATAATAGATCACCACGCGACCGCGCCCCTGGTCATTGGCGTGCAGCCGCACGCGGGTTCCTAATGATTCCTGGAAGCGTTCCTCCAGAGCGCGAACTTCTGGGGGCGATGCGGGTTTAGCTCGAGCCGGGCTTTCTTCAGTGGTGTGCCACTGCTTGACCAAGTCCTCCGTTTGCCGCACCGTTAATCCTTTCTTTAGCACCATCTGCAAAGCCGCTGTCTGTTCAGCATCCCCCTTTAGACCGAGTAAGGCCCGCGCGTGTCCCTCGGTGAGTTGGGTGGCGAGCAATGCGGTCTGGATGGCTGGGGCTGCGTCCAAAAGCCGTACTTTGTTCGCCACGGCGGAGCGGCTTTTCCCCACGCGTTGCGCCACCGTGGCCTGTGATAGCCCGAATTCTTCCAGCAGTTGTTGGTAAGCTTGCGCTTCCTCCAGGGCATTGAGGTCCTCGCGTTGGAGGTTCTCCACTAAGGCCAACTCCAACATCTCGCTTGGGGCTACATCTCGCACAATCACCGGGACTTGCGCCAGACCGGCCAGCCCCGCCGCTCGCCAGCGACGTTCTCCCGCGATTAGCTGGTAGCCGCCGGTGGGGTGGGGCGTGACCACCAGTGGCTGGATAATTCCATGTGCTTGGATGGAAGCTGTTAATTCCAGCAGCTCCTGATTCCTGAAAGAACTGCGTGGCTGGCGCGGATTGGGAACAATTTGGTCGTAGGGCACTTCTCGGAGACCTGCGGCTGGCTCGGCCACCTCTTCAGGAATCAACGCTGCCAATCCTCGTCCCAATCCACGTTTTGAGCTCATAAATCATTGCTCCTTTAAGTCGTTGCCAGGGTAATTTCAGTTTACTTCAACATAGATGCGGAATAAATTTCGCCATTGCTGCAAAAATTCTGCGGTAGTTTGCCAACTTAGACCATGTTTGTCGCCACGGGCCGGATCCACGAAGAGGTAGCCCCGTCCCGTGGTGAAGCCGTAGAGGACTTTAAAGTGCGCCCAGCCGGTGTAATGCCACCTGCGCCAACTCCACAATTCACCGATGAGGACGATTGTGATCTGTTCCGTGGCTAAGTTGTGTTGTAGCCTCTCTTCAGTTCCCCCCACGGCCCAATGAGCTGTCAATCCCTGTTGGTGTAGATAATCCACTATCCCCCAGGGAAAGGTGGCCCAATTAGGAATACGTCGTATCACCAGATGCGGAATGGGGCGCACCCTGAATTTAGGGGTGCTCAACTCTTGCGCTACGATAGGTCCTTGTAACTGCGTTTGTCCCCGGATGGCATTGGCTGCGATAGCCAAGCTGGTCGGGCCGCAATTGTTAGTTGTCCCTTGATGTTGGTGGTATTCATGCAGCGGCGTGCTCAGCCGCGAGGCCATAGCGTCTAAATCAAAGGACTCTTTCATCTATACCTCCAGTGTGGTTAGCTAACAGCTATTTGCTTATTTCGGGGCGTAAAATTCTGCCAGACAAACTTCCCTAAAACGTGCGGTGATTAGATTGAAGGCGTGAGTTACTTCCGCGCATTCTTCAACGCTCAAATCGCTAATCCAATTCACGATGTGACTTTCCGTGCAGCGGAGCAGCGTTTCATAGGCTACCTTTCCGGTAACGGTTAAGCGGAGTAACACCCGTCGTCGGTCAGCCGAGTCGCGCTCGCGCATGATCAAACCTCGCTCTTCCAATCCCTGCACCAGTTTGGAGATGGTGGGTAGCGAGACGCCTTGATGGGCTGCCAAGCGGGAGAAACAGTGGGGGCCGTCGCGGTAAAGTAGCGCCATCACCCGGAACTGTGGTTCGGTGAACAGCCCGTCGCTATGTTTGCGTAAATCTTGCCGCATCAGCCGCGCCATACGCGGGACGCCTTCAATGAGTGCGTGCGCGGTATCCAGTAAGGTTCCTTCTCTTCCCATGATTTTTCCTAGCTATTATTAGCAGCATGCCGGGTGGAGAGCCGCTGCTCTACAAGCGCACGTAATTCTAGCTGGACTTGTTCAATAGACTGGTCGGCGTTCACTGTGACCCAGCGCTCTGGTTCCTCTTTGATCAGTGCCAGGTAGCCGGCGTACACGCGCCGGTGAAAGGCTAGCGTCTCTCGATCCAGGCGGTTCATTTCTTCGCCACCTTCTTGACGGCGGCGTAAGCCTCTCTCCGGCTCGATATCCAAATAGCAAGTCAGGTCAGGTATCAGCCTGCCGGTGGCGAAGCGCGTAATCTCCCGCAAGACAGGCAGCTCGAGGCCGCGCCCGTAGCCTTGGTAGGCGTAGGTGCTATCGAAGTACCGGTCACAGATGACGATTTGGCCGGCTGTCAGCGCTGGGCGAATCACCTCCGCGACGTGTTGTGCGCGGGAGGCGGAGTAGAGCAGTATCTCTGTCAAGGGGGCCATCTCTGTGTGTGCGGGGTTGTGCAGGAGCGCGCGGATTTCTTCGCCAATGCGCGTCCCACCCGGCTCGCGCGTTGATACTACCTTCCAGCCCTGCGCCCGCAGCCAAGTCACCAACGCGGGAATCTGGGTGCTCTTGCCGCTCCCTTCTGGTCCTTCCAGGGTGATAAATAAACCACGGTTGCGTTTGGTGTTCATAAAACTGGCTATACCTCGTGGACGATGCGCACGTGTCGATAAGGTTCTCGGCCATAAGAGGCGGATTTTAATTGCGCCTTCTCGGCCATCTGATGTTGGTAACGCCGGATGTAAGAGTTCTGTGGTGAGAGGTCGATCGCTCCCCAACTTTCACTCACTCGGCGGATGGCGGTCTCGGTTTCGCGCATGGCTCGGGTAAAGGCGACTTCTTCTTCATCCCCCAACCGGAAGAGGTCAACCAGGAAAGATTCAATTTGCGACTTGGTGTTGGCGCGCAGTACGTAGGTGGGGATGCTCTGCTCTTCGGCCTCCAACACGACTTGGGGACGTTGGCGGTAATGTTTCTTAGTGGTGAGCAATACTTCGGCCTCGGGTATCGTATCAACGATCTGGAGAGGCACCTGTAAACCTTCGGCGGCTTGACGTAAACGGTTCCGGGCTACGCCGTAGGGATAGATGGCGATCTCCCGGAGTTCTTGTTCGCGCTTCTGGACAAATGTAGCAGCGAGACTTTCCGGCAGATCCCTCTTTAGCCCGGCTCTCTTTGAGGGTCTCCCCAGGTCTTTTTTGATTTCGCCGGTGGCGTCACGATAGCGTACCTCGGTGTGTGGTTGTCGCCCGCGTAATTGAGCATCTATTGATTCAGTTACATTTTTATGTACTAAGAGCTGCTGGCGATCCTGAATTTCTATCAAGATATCAAAGGTGGGAGGGGCGCGACGTTCTAACACCGTTTTTTGGGTTCCCCGGCGGCGGGCCTCATCGTCGGAGAGCGTGACGCTCTCTATGCCGCCCACCAAATCGGAGAGGGTGGGATTCAGTAGTAGATTCTCTAGGGTATTGCCGTGTGCTGTCGCGATGAGCTGTACGCCGCGCTCGGCGATGGTACGCGCGGCCAGCGCCTCCAATTCCCGCCCAATTTCATCGATGATGATGACTTCTGGATTGTGGTTCTCCACGGCTTCAATCATCACCTCGTGCTGCCAGCGGGGCGTGGCTACTTGCATACGGCGCGCCCGTCCAATGGCGGGATGGGGGATATCGCCGTCCCCGGCGATCTCATTGGAGGTGTCCACGATCACCACCCGTTTGCTCTCCGCCAGCACCCGCGCCGCCTCGCGCAGCATGGTGGTTTTTCCCACCGCCGGGCGGCCTAAGAGGAGGATGCTCTGTCCAGAAGTGATTAAATCCTCTACTATCTCGATGGTGCCGTAAACTGCGCGTCCGATCCGGCAGGTCAGTCCCACGATCTCCCCTTGCCGGTTGCGGATGGCGGCGATACGGTGCAGGGTGCGCTCTATGCCGGCGCGGTTGTCCGCGTCAAACTTCCCGATGTGTTCGACCACGCCATTGATCTCCGCGCGGGTGACTTCCATGGCGCGCAAGACCAGTTCTTTATCGGTATAACGCGCGGTGGGCACGCGCCCTAGATCCATGATGACCTCTAATAGGTCATCGCGCCGGTCATTTTTCTCCAACACGAGCCGTATATCCGCTGGCAACACTTGTAACAACGCATCCAGATCGTCGGTTATAATTTGTGGTTGTTCTCCCATATTCTCCGTTAGTTGTGCTGGTTTTTGAGTGACTGTAAGGGTCATTCTACCACAAGCAAATCCAGCCGAAAGCCATTCGCGCTATCTGATAATTTTTCCGCAGAGTTGACAAGCGGCCATAACCTGTTAGAACGCCATTACATAGTTTACCTATCTAAGGAGCGAGATGGCTAAAAGAAGACGTGTCGAATGGCAACCCTTGCGCTGGCTCTTGCAGTTAGATCAACCAGTCCCGGTGCGCAGTGAGGCGGAAATTGAGGCCGCAGTTCGACGCAATTACCGTTGGAATTTCTGGGTAAATCTATTGGATGGGAGCGCCTTCCTGTTCAGCATCAGTTTTGCCTCATCCGCTACTATCCTGCCCCTCTTCATCAGCAAGCTGACCGACAGCCCTTTCCCCATTGGCCTGCTCGCGGTGATCGTACAGGGCGGCTGGTTCCTACCGCAGCTCTTCACCGCCAACCTCGTGGAACGGTTGCCTCGCAAAAAAGTGGTCGTCGTTAATCTGGGACTGTTCCTGGAACGGCTGCCTTACTGGGGCATCGTTGCCGCGCCCCTTCTCGCGCTCCGCAGTTCCACTCTGGCACTGGTCGTCTTTATGCTGGCTTACGCCTGGCATACGTTAGGGGCGGGATCTGTGGCGACTTCCTGGCAGGACATGCTCGCGCGAATCTTCCCCGTTGAACGCCGAGGGAGCTTTTTCGGGCTGACCAATTTCATTGGCACGGGGACCGGGATGTTGGGCGCCATCGTGAGCGCCAGAATTTTAGCTACCGCCCCGTTCCCTACCAACTTCTTCATTATCTTTCTCATCGCGGCAATTTTCATCCATCTGAGCTGGTTCTTCCTCGCCCTCACCCGCGAACCGGCCCAGGCGGTGACGGCTACCCGCAAGAGCCACCGCGCGTTCTGGGCTGAGTTGCCGCAAACGTTGCGGCAAGATGATAACTTTCGCCACTTCCTGATTGCCCGGTTGTGTCTGGCGTTGGGCGCGATGGGCAGCGGTTTCATCACCGTCTCGGCGCTCCAGCGCTGGGCAATCCCCGATAGCACCGTGGGTTTCTACACCGGCATCACTCTGTTGGGACAGGCGTTAAGCGGCCTGCTCCTCGGGTTTTTGGCGGACCGTTGGGGGCAAAAATTTACCCTGATGGTCAGCGCGGGAGCGATGGGGTTGTCCTTCGCGTTGGCCTGGCTGGCCCCGACGCCGAGCTGGTACTTCGCCGTCTTTCTCTGTCAGGGCATTGGTATCGGCAGTGCCTTCACTGCCGGGATCATGATCGTGCTGGAGTTCTGCGAACCGGAACGCCGTCCTACTTACATCGGGCTAGCCAACACTATCGCCGGACTGGGAGGCATAGGAGCTCCTCTACTGGGCACTTTCCTGGCCCAGGCTGACTACGGGCTGCTCTTCGCCGTGAGCGCGGGACTCAGCCTCCTCGCCTTAGCTTTGTTGCGCTGGTGGGTCGTGGAACCGCGTCTAACGAACCGGAAGAGCACGATAAATCTAACGATTAACCAACTATAATTGGACTATTAGCAGAGTTGGCCTATACTTTTTTGTGACCAGAAACTGCACAAGTTAAGTAAGGAGCTATAATGACTGACCTCAACCAGGATAAATTGCGGCGCGAATTAACCGCTTTACGAGCGGAGAACCGCACGCTTAAGGAGGAACTTACCCGCACTCACTCTGCTTTCCAGCAGGGGGTGGATGGCGTCTGTTCTATGGACGCGACCGGACGCATTTTAAGCGCCAATCCCACCTTCTCGAAAACGGTAAAACTGCCAGCCGCAGAGATTTGCGAGCAGGATCTTGCGGACCTCTGTCTGGAGGCAGAACGTGACCGCGTGCGCACCGCGTTGGCGCGGGTGAGCGCCCTGAACCAAGCGGAAAGAATAGAGTTTCAGCTGAGCGCGACTGCGGACGAGGGACAAGCACATGAGTTGTTAGCTACTCCCGCCAACTCCATTGAAGGAGAGCCAGAGATATTGGGGATCATCCACGACATCACGTCTTACAAGGGGTTAGAAGAGGATTTGCAGACTCGTAACGCGCAGTTAGAATCGCTCCACCAGCTGAGCATCAAGCTCACCAGCGAGTTAGACCGTGAAACTCTCTTACAAACCATCGTCACCCAAGCGTGTGAGCTGTTGGGCAGTATCTTTTGCGTGCTGGGACTGCGTCACCCAGAGCGCGAGGTATTGAGGCAGGTAGCGCACACCGGTGCTGCCCCGCCCCAAAGATATATCCGCCGAGGGGAAGGTCTGGCCGGTCAAGTTTGGGAAAAAGGCGCGCCCATCAGGGTGGACAATTACCAGAGTTGGGAGGGACGGTTAAGCAGTACAAGTGATGGCGAATTTCCAATCGCGCTCCTCGGCGTGCCGATAAGTTGGAGCGGGGAATTTCTGGGTGTGTTGCAAGTGGGGCGGCAAGCGACCCGCCCCTTCACCGCAGCCGATGTCATGTTGTTGGAACTCTTCGCTTCGCTATCCGCCGTAGCTCTGCATAACGCGCATCTTTATCAGACCGCCCAAGAGGGGCGGGCGACAGTGGAGGCGCTGACTCAAGCCTCGCTGGCAGTCAACAGCGTGCTGGAGTTCGAGCAAGTATTGGATCTTATCCTGGAGCAGGTAGCGCAGGTAGTCACCGGGGACGCATACAATATCATGGTGCTTGAAGCTAACTTGATTCGCGTCGTGCGCTGGAAGGGCTACGAGCGTTTTGGGGTTGAGAGTTTTATTTCCGGGGCAGTCTTTCCTAGCAAAACAACGAATTATCAGCAGATGTTAAAAAGCGGCCAACCGATAGTGATTCGTGAT
>JAYELZ010000136.1:0-3112 GCA_034717835.1 Chloroflexota bacterium | reverse complement strand
ACCGATAATCGCGCATCACGCGCGTCACGGCGATCGCTACCGAGGGACTAGCTGCCACGCACCAGACATTCTCCGGGATGAGAAAATCAATTTCCTTCTCTGCTATAAAAGCGCGGAGCTGCTCCTCAATCGCGTCCGCCAGAGTGTAGAGTTCCTCCCGATACGCTGCCTCGGTGGGGTAATCGCGTAACTCTTTGAACGTATTGTAGTTTAGGCGTTGGGCGTCCTCGCGGTGATGATAGAGCTCCTCGATCAACGTCCCCTCCGCCTTGCCCAGGTCACCGCCGCAGAGATGCACCGTATGGCCCAGCTCCTCCAGCACCTGCTTCCATTTCTCAATCTCCAACGAGACGCCATCCGTCCCGCCGACCTTGTAATGAATTACGCCAATGTTCATAGTTCAACTCCTCGTATAATTAGGTTGGTAAATCACTCACCGTGCAAAAAAGGACGCAGATAAACGCGGGCTACGCTCGCAGATTAAAAATGACAAATTGGTATTTATCTGCGAAAATCAGCGTTCATCTGCGTCCAAAGTGACTAGCTCAACCCCCAAGCGGCCAAAATCTCCTCGGCGGCTTGCTCCGCCTGATTATAGCGATTGAAGATCACCGGGATCTGATTTGCGACGGCTATCTGCATATCCTCCAACGATGAGCCGGTTCTCCCCAAGATTTGAGCCTGGAATGGCGCTCCTTGCAGTTTCCCCGGTTCCCGATTCAATAATCTGAAGACCCACTCAGAGCCGGTGGGCACTACCAGATAGAGGATCTGCAAATCATCGCCCCAGGGCGGGATACCGGCGATCTCGGTCTGCTTAATGTGCAGCAAAGTCGGCACCACCGTCTCCAGATACATGATCTTCTTCTGCGCAGCCTGCATATCGGCCAGCAAAATCGCATTGGCCGCTCCGGGACGTGATTGATAGCAGTAATAGAGCTCAGCGCGGCTATATGTTACTGCCGGATGATAGATATCCTGGAACCCCTCCGCGATCTCTTTGACAAAGATATAAGGATCCTGATACCCTTCTCCCGGACGGGGCGGTCGGGTCGCCAGCAAGTAGATGCGCGGCAGTGCTATCTCGCGTTCCTCTAACAACTTCTGCACCCTAGCCATGACGTAACTCTGGCCGGCGCCAGAAGCTCCATTGAGCGCCAAGATGCCAGCTCTTCTCTGCGATACTTCGCCGGCCAGCCGCGTGGCTACTGGAAGCCGACCCAGCAATTCATCGTATTGCTCTATCTGCGCGCGCAAGGTTGCTTGGTTGGCGGGCGCAAACTCTGCTATCAGGGTGCTAAGTTTCTCTCCGGTGGACATTAATTCCTCCTGTTAACTATTTTCACAATACGCTTGCTATGGTGGCGCGGTCAGGAGACCGGCCACAGCTGTGTAAACGTTCAGACCTACGAGGTTTATAGGATAGTATTCCTGTGGCCAGATCTGGTGATACCTAGCGCGCTTCCCAGATCAAATTACCATCAAAACCTCGGAGGTCTTTGGGGATGTTCTTCCTTACCCCCTGAAGCTTACACGATTTCTTTGATTTCATCTGCGAAAATCTGCGTGAATCTGCGTCCTATACCAACAGACGTAAGGTCACAATTTGGTAGGGGCGGAGCGAGATGGTCACGCTGTGGGCGGTGCAAGCCAACTGCTCTTGATTCTCCTCCAATAGATTGGTGCGCCAGACTTCCCGTAAGGGGAAGCCGGCGTCAAGCGTTACTTTGCCACGCCGGCGTTGGCTCTCGTAGAGACGTACTATCACGCCGCGCCCATCTTCGGCGCCCTTGATGGTCTCAATGACCGCGTTGGAGGCTTCGGTGGCGACGAAGGACCGGGCGGAGCGGGGGTTATTCTTCTCGCCCCGGAGGGGATGCACCAACAGCGGGTCATTGAGCGCGTAAGCCGCCGCTACCGTCTCCTGGTCCCAGCCGCCGGCGTGCGGGAGCAAGCTATAGGTGAAGTGATGCTCGCCCTGGTCGGCCTCTGGATCGGGGGCCGTAGTACCGCGCAGCAAGCTCAGGCGGATGACGTTAGCATGGATGTCGTGGCCATACTTGCAATCGTTGAGCAGGCTCACTCCGTAACCGCCCTCGCTCAGATCCACCCATTTCTGCGCGGCAGTCTCGAAGCGCGCCCAATCCCAGCTGGTGTTGCGATGGGTGGGACGCTCAACGTTGCCCCATTGGATTTCGTAGGTGGCTTTGGGGGCCAGCACTTGCACGGGGAAAGCGACCTTGAGCAGGAGATGTCGCTCGCGCCACTCAACGGTGGTCTCAAAGTCAAGCCGGGGACTCTGGCGCGTCAGGCTGATGCGCTGCACCAGCTCGCTCTGACGTATTTGCCGTCGTACTTCCAGTGTAGCGCGCAGCGGCCCCCGTGTCACCACGCGCACCGTCTCCGCCGGCGGGGCCAACCACCGTTTATCTTCGTAGAGCGGGTCGAGATTCCAGGCGTCAAAATTGGGGTTCAGATCCTCAAAGAGCTGGAACTGATTGGCAAGCTCGCCTGGCGGCAGCACCTCCCGCGCGTGACGTTTGTCGAAGATGCGAGTAATATCGCCGGCTGAGTTGAACTCCACCCGCAGGAAATCATTCTCCAACAGCGCGGGCGTGGCCGCGAGAGTTGACGCAACTGGCGTGACGTGCGCCGCGTTGACTTTGCTGGTTAGCGAGGTGAGACTGTATGGCGGGAGCGCGCCGAGGTCAAGCCAAGTGCCATCCTCAGCAGCTTGCGTCAGCACGGGAACGCCGTCGGGGCGCAGGAGCACTTCATTCGCCGCTAACCCCCCCGGCCAGAAAGCCAGGTCGCGGCGCGTAAATGAGGTGGGATTCACCACCACTACCTCGCCGACCAGCCGCGTGGACAGTTGGGCCAGCGCGTCATCCCGTACCCGCTCCCCGAGCGCCCGCACTTCAGCGTATTGCCGTTGTGAATCCACATAAACCTCGCCAATGCTGCTGCCGGGGATGATATCGTGGAACTGATTGAGACAAACTAACTCCCAGGCGCGGTGCAATTTGGCGTGAGGGTACTCGTAGGCGGGCAGGGAGACCGCCGCCAGGCTCGCCAAAAACTCCGCGTCGTGCAGCAGGAACTCGCTCTTGCG
>JAYELZ010000135.1:1583-3118 GCA_034717835.1 Chloroflexota bacterium | reverse complement strand
CATACTCAAACCCTATCTCGAACGCCCTCAAATTCAACGGGAGGAGTTTTGGTTTCAACGTACTTTCCAGGGACTGCTCCAGCGCCGCGCGGCCGATTAATCCCGTCTGCGCGGTGAAGAAGCCCAGCATGACCACATTCGCCACAATGCGCCGCCCCAACCCTTCCGCCAAGCGGGTAACTGGAATAATCAGAGGAGCGGAATGCGGCTCCGGCGTGACCAGATCCGCATCAATCAGAATCAGCGCGTCCGGTTTAGCTGTAGGGTAGAAAGTGGTGTAAGCCTCCTGTGACATTGCAATCAACACATCAGGGTGCTGCACAAACGGGTAATCAATCTGCGCATCGGAGACCACCACACTCGCACTGGAAGCACCGCCACGCGCCTCTGGCCCGTAGGCCTGCGTCATCACCGCTTCTAATCCTTCATAGAGTGCGAAAGCCTTGCCCAAGATAAAGCCGGCCAAAGCCATGCCTTGACCTCCAAAACCTGCTAGTCGAATCTCGCTCTGCATAATGCTCTCCGTTAAGATAAGTTAAAGGTCAAAGGTTGAGCTCGTAATGCCTTAATGTCCCACGATAGAGCGCGCGCTCCAGATAATCTGCACTCTCCGGGGATAACGCTTGATAGGGAACTTTTGCTAGCGCTCGGAACATAGGGGCTAGCTGCTGGCCGTAACGCTGCATACACTCAACCGGCTTTAGGCCCGGCCAAGAGTAACAGCTGATTGTCCTCCGCCGGTGTTGCACCTGCACCGCTGGCGGCAGCTGGTCAAACGCCGGATGGTCAGACCTGAACTCATACTCATCCAGATTCCCACTGGGGATACCTTCGATGCCCTTCACCTGCGTCATCTCTGCCCCTTCGATGTAAGGATCCGCCGTGATGTCTACGATCACAGCGTGTGCGGGCAATACTCCCACCAGCTCGTTGGGAATGATATATTGGGTCGGGTTACTGCGAAAAGTTGCGTCAACCAGCATATCAGCCTCGCGTAATACCTCACGCAACGCTCCATAATTGGCGGTGATGTTACGTCCAATGACTTCTACCAGTACCCCTGAAATTCCGCGCGCCAGAAAGTCCCGGCTCAATTCTTCATCACCATATTTCAATGCCGCATCCACCGCCAAACTACCCACAGCACCATGCCCCATAATCACTACGCGGAGTGGTCTGCGGTTCGGCGTATCGAAAGCCGGATAATTTTTGCGTAGTGCCTGGAACCCCGCCCAAATCGCATTCCAACTCGTGCCATGCAGGTTCTCGATCAGCCTCCTTCCACTATCGTTTACCACACTATCCATAGAAATAGCATGCAGTCCCAATTGCGCTAACAATTTGTTCCTTGTCGGATGGGAAGGATAGTGCAACATGGCCAGAAGTAGCGACCCCGGCTGCAAGCGTGATAGCTCATCATCCTCTGGCGCGCGTATCTGCACGACGATATCTTGGTGGTAACATACTTGATTTGACTCAAAGTGGACGTTTTTGCATCCGTGGGTGTACTGCTCCGGTTCAAAACCCATCCCGGC
>JAYELZ010000135.1:0-1483 GCA_034717835.1 Chloroflexota bacterium | reverse complement strand
ATAGCTCATCATCCTCTGGCGCGCGTATCTGCACGACGATATCTTGGTGGTAACATACTTGATTTGACTCAAAGTGGACGTTTTTGCATCCGTGGGTGTACTGCTCCGGTTCAAAACCCATCCCGGCACCATAACCCTCTTCCAAAACCACCTTCTCTACCATCAAGGCCAGTCGCCTGATCAGCTCTGGCAAAAAATCACGCACCTCTCCTGCTTCTTTGTGCATTCTGGGGAAACCAAAGCTATACATTTCAATTACCTTCTCTCTATCAAAAACATTACAAGCTAAAAGTCTAACGGGCCAACCGCTAATAACTAACGGCTAAAATCTAACCGCTAATCCGCACCGGTGCATAAGCTGGCACATCCCGGTTGACAAAATTCCCCACGTAGATGGGCCGCTCTTCTCGCAAATCGATCCGCAGTTCCTCCAACGGGACATCCCGCGCGATAACGCAACGCTCCCGATAGAGTCGGAGTTCCTCAAGGCCATCGGGGATGTTGTTGGCGCGGCCAAATCCTATCGGGCAAGATGAGAGCACTTCAATGAAGGCGAAACCCGGTTTCCGGAAGGCGCGCAGAATATCTTCCTTAATCTGCCGCACATGCAGGGTTGACCAACGCGAGACGTAGTTGGCTCCCGACGCGGCCAACAGGTAGGGCAGGTTGAACGGCTGCTCGCGGTTGCCGTAGGGCGCGGTCGTAGCATACGCGCCTGTCGGCGTCGTCGGGCCGAACTGCCCGCCCGTCATCCCGTAGTTGAAGTTGTTCACACAGAGCACCTTGAGATCTATGTTCCGTCGCGCCGCGTGGATTAGATGGTTGCCGCCGATAGCCGCCAGGTCGCCATCGCCGCTGAAAACCGTCACCATGAGCTCGGGGTTCGCCATCTTGATGCCCGTGGCGAAGGGAATTCCGCGTCCGTGCGTGGTGTGGTACGAATCGAGGTTCATGTAGCCCGCCACGCGGCCCGTGCAACCAATCCCCGAGACCGTGACGTGCCGCCTTTCCGGGATACCGGATTCCAACACAGCTTGCGCGTAGCAGCGCATGGCGATGCCAATGCCGCAACCCGGACAGAAAATGTGCGGCATCCGGTCAGAACGTAAAATGTCGTCTAATGGATGCTTATCTGCAACAATAGCTTGAGCCAAATCACACCTCCTAATTCACCACTGAGACACAGAGGACACAGGGAAAAACTTCTCAAGTAGAGAGAATGGATCATAAAACACGCCGTTTAATCCCATCTTTCAATACCGGCACATTAAAATTTATGAGCAACCCTACCCGGCATCCAGTAAGTCTCAAATATGTCAATAACTGCGCTTCATGCACTGGATGAATTCCATCAACCGACTTCAACTCAACCACAACCTTGCCCTCTACCAAAAAATCCAGGCGGTACCCACACTCAATACGCTCACCTTTGTAATTGATCGGCAAAGGCTTCTCTTTCTCAAATTCAATACCGCGCAGCGTC
>JAYELZ010000134.1:0-3164 GCA_034717835.1 Chloroflexota bacterium | reverse complement strand
TCGCTCTATTCGCGGTTGCTCCGCCGTCACAAATCTCTTGAACACACGCTCCTCAATTGGCAAGCGGCGCAAGAACTCCAAGCGCGGGACTACCTCACGGATCTCTTTCCGGCCGCGTTGACAGTGGCCGGGGGTCAGTTTGAACCTGACCTCCTGGCTACCCGTCAGGGGGAAGTTTACTACGTAGAATGTGAACGGTACACGCGCAAAAAACGGTCTCAACGCGCGCGCAAATGGGAGCGCTATCACGCGGCCACCGGCGGGGATTTCTACCTGGTGGTACCGAACACTAAAGCGCAGAACGCGTTGGTCTCGGAAATTTCACGGTGGGTCTATAAAACCCAACGCGTAGTGCGGCTGTACCTATCCAATCTTTCGCTCTTGGTTAATCGGGAGACGGAGGAGTACTGGACGTTGGAAAAACGGTTGGCCACCGCGGAGCAGGGTCGAGTGCCCTGAGGAGTAGCCTGGCTTTCAATCCCGCCCCTGATCCGACTAACTGGCCCGCCATCGCGCAGCAGGTGAAAGCAGGGGTGGGTTGGCGTTGTGAACAATGCGGGCATCCGCACGCTCCGGAGGCGGGCTACACGCTCACGGTGCATCACATCGACGGGGATACGTTTCACAACGGCACCCTCTAATCTGGGCGCGCTCTGTCAACGCTGTCATCTTAGTCTGCACCAGCGGCAATTGGTGGGGCAGTTCTGGTTTGAGTTTGCTAAGCCCGCGTGGCTGCGGCGGCGGGAAGAACTGGCCAGCTAGTTGCGGGGTGCAACTAGCTGGCCAGGCTATTTTTCAACTGTCATCGGTGGGTCCCTGCCACCAACCAGAGAGCGATGTCCAAGCCCAGGTAGCTCCAGAAGAAAACGCCCGGCTTCCGACTCAATGCAATAGCATCAACCCGCCCCTAGCTCAATTGCCCCTCCAGCTCCAAAAAGCAAGCCCGGGGCTAGCGCACGATCAAAAAACAGGCCGGGCTTGCTGTCGTAGAAACATTTGCCGATTTGCGTGTGCCCTCACGAGCTTTGGTTGTGCTGCGACCACACAGAGAAAAAAAACAACTCCGCTAACCCCGTGGGCGCATTTAGGCGGCGCAGCCGCCCTCCGTAGTGTGGAGTGGCGCCCCCAGTTACCCACACGTATCGCCACGGAGAACCCACCGGAATCACCGCCAACGATAGCCAGGTCTTGTTCCTCGGTCCTCGCCTACTTCTTTTCCTGCTGTTTGCTACCCGCGAAGATCAGAGCCGGGTGCTCCAGCAATTGCGTCAATGTTTGCAGGAAGGCGGCCCCGGGCGCGCCGTCGACCACGCGGTGATCGATGGTCAGGCTGAGTGTTGTCACCGCGCGCGGTGCGGCCTGCCCGTTGACCCAGACCACTTCCTCGACGATGCGTCCCACGCCCAGGATGGCGACCTCCGGCGGGTTGATGATGGGCGTAAAGACATCCACGCCCAACATGCCTAAGTTGGTAATAGTGAAGACCGCGCCGCTGACCTCGTCCAATCTCAGTTCGTCCGAGCGGGCACGCCGGGCCAGGTCTTTGATTGTGTCGCTGATCTCGGGCACTGTGAGCCGATTGGTGTTCCGGATCACGGGTACTATCAGTCCATCCTCCAGCGCCACCGCCACACCGATGTTGAGCGCAGTCGGCATCAGGATCTCGTCGCCCTCCAGCCGGGCGCCCAGCAGCGAGTGATCGGCCAGGGCCAGCGTAGCAGCCTTGACCAGCAGGTCTGTGTAGGAGATCTTCTTGTCCCAGCGTTCGCGCAGCGCCGCGCGTGCGGCCCGCAGCTCGGTCACGTCAACTTTGGTGGTCATTGTGAGCTGGGCCATAGTGCACAGGCTGTGGACCATCTGCTCGGCGATCGATTCGCGCATACCGGTGAAGGAGATTGACTTGGGAGGCGCGGACGGTTTGCGTCCCTCCAGCGCCCGCTGCACGTCTTCCTTAACGATGCGTCCGCCGGGACCGCTGCCCTCGATCTCGGTCAGCTCCAATCCCTCCTCCTTCGCGATGCGGCGGGCCAGCGGCGAAGCATGCACGAACTCCGGCTTCTCCTCGACTTCTGTTTTCGCTTTCTCAATTGCAGGGGCTTCCTCCGGTGGCAGCGGTGCGACCTTCTCAATCTCCGGCAGCTCCTCGCCCGGATTGAGGATGAAGCCGACCAGTCCCCCCACGGGGAGCGTCTCCTCGACCTGAGCGATGTGGCGAAGGATACCATCGGCCGGCGCCTCCACATCGTAGACGATCTTACTGCTCGCTACCACCACGATGGTCTCGCCCTCCTCGACCTCCGTGCCGTCGTCCTCGAACCACTCGACTACCTTACCTTCGCTCATCGCCATACCCAGTTTGGGCATGATCACTTTCTTTGCCATACGTATTTCCCCTCATATAAAATATTTGTAAATGAACCTGAACTTCTTGAATAACAATACGACCGTATAGGATACATCCCAACATGAAGTACAATTATGATGATAATTGTCGGTGGTAAGGGCCTTCTATGTTTCCTAGTTGCCCGTCTCTGTGCCGGAGGCTTCTATTGAAGTGTTGTTACCCCTGCCCCGCCGTGTACTTCTAACACGGATTGTGTGCATCGCCTTGAGCGGCACCGGCCGTAGCAGTTCGGCCAGGCCGAAATCGGTGGTTATTGCTAACTATGTCATTCTTACTTCTTCTGACTAAATGGCAAATTGGTCAAGTTGGACTTTCACCAACTGGTAAATACACGCCTCGTGGCGCACCGGATTACACTGATTTTTAAGGTATTGAATTATCGGCATGGTTCAAAACCCCAGGGAGTTAGATTGACACTTTCAATCTAACATCATAATTTTTATAGACAATTTCCCATGAAAACGGGGGTGTAAAGCCTGTTTTGGCTTCAAAATCGGCCCAAAATATCCATTTTATAGGCAACTAGATGATAATCTGTCTTCATTCTCTCCAGAGTCATCAGATAGCTTTTGGTGAAGTGTCAATCTAAATTAAACCATGCCCAATTATCACTCTTTGTTCTGGTAAAATCATTTTTGTAGCTTTTGGGAAGGTCACGCAAAATCGTCCATGCAGCGGCGGCGGAAGGCGCCGCTCTGGATGCCTGACTTCATACAAGCGTCGATGTCCACCACGCGCGGGCCATCGCTCGTCAGGCGCA
>JAYELZ010000133.1:0-3165 GCA_034717835.1 Chloroflexota bacterium | reverse complement strand
GTTTTAACATGTCTTGGCAAGCAAAGAGCGAAAATAGTCAGGTGATGAAAAACGATCAATATCAACCCTCATATCCATTTATTCAGTACATCAACCAGGGCGCGACCCTGGAGCCGCAGCAACCGCGTGGCGGCTTCGCCATCAGCGAGGAGCAATATACCGAGCTGGGCGCGTATCCGGTCGGCGCGGAAATGTGCAATTTGCGTTTCCGTGACGGCACAGAAACCGCGGTCATGTTTGCTACGGAGCTCTCCATAGCCCCGCTGGTGACCCGTTTCTCCTGGGTCCAGGACGGCCATCGGCTCTCCGATTACACGCCTGGAGCGCGTGGGAAATTACAATTACTGACGCTTATTCAGACTGATGAGGGACTGGTTGGCCCCGTGATGTTGACGGTCAAAGGCTTGACCAGCAAGCAATTGATGGCCGGGCTACGCCAGCATCGCAAATCGGTTAAGCAGGCCACCGACGGCGCAGCACCAGCCGCCTTTTTTACGTTCAAAATTCAATCTGGCCAACCACGTATGGTCGGGTCTGGCACTCGCAAGTCCAAGATCACGCCCGTGAATTTCGTGGAGTCCGCAGAATTTAATCCCGACGCGGCCTATATCGGGGATCAGCTCGCTGATTTCGTGGAGGCCGAATGGGAAACTTTCGCGGAGTGGGCTGCCGCGTGGGACCAAGCAGGTCCCAACGGAGAGGGAGAAATTACCTCTACGTCCACTGCCGATTTTTCGGATCAGCCGCTGCCGTTTGCTAGCACCAAGTATCCTAACGGTACATTGCAAGACCTGGTGGCTGCTAATGACCTGGACGCGCTACGCGCCACAGTTCAGTGGTGTAAACAGCACGGTTCAGATGTGGCGACTGTCGCGGCGGAAGCGCTGCACGTAGCGGAGCACTCTATCACTGCTACGGCACCGTTCTAGTCTAGCGCGCGGTACGCTTTTTCCAATTAGGCCCAGTGCGCGGAGTAATTTCCTCCGCACTGGGCCCCTTTATACATTTCTATCTTCTTAGGAGGTATTCAATATGTTAGCTACAGTTCCCACTTGGTGGTTATTTCTGATGGGTGGTATGGGTTTAATGGCACTGGTGTCATTCTTGCGTTCTGCGTCAGAGAACGAAAAGGAGCAGGAGCAGGAGCAGCGCGACGACGATTCGCCGTTGTTGCGGCAGGCAAAACCGCAGAGGCTTGCGGCAGAACTGCTCAAAGAGCGGGCTGCTAAGCAGACCCGCCCCCGGCAAGATTCTTTCTCTTGGCGGCCCAAGGCTAAAGGTCGACCTAAAACGTCACCGTTAGCGGACGCGCAAGAGTTTGTCACGCAGTATTTTCCCGCCCTTTGAACTAAGGCGGTTTTGGTTTATATAATTCATATTTCAGGAGGTAACGCATGTCTGAGATCAGAATCAATTACGCAGCAGGATTAGAGGCATTTGATTTTTCAGTGCGATTAAAGGTAGAACCAGCTGACGCGGCGCGGTTACGACAACGCACGGCCGAGGATGATAAATACCTTGAGTATGTCATTAGTGAGGGCCTAGCAGTAGCCCTGGCATTGACGCCGCGCTTTAAGGTTACTCTACCTGACGACCCGGTTTTTTCGTAGCTAGCAGAGGAGGTTGCTTATGACTCTCTACACGCAAGCGCAGGGTTATTTAGCCGCAGGGTTGTCTGTCCTGCCTTGCGACCGGCGTCTTAAACGCCCCGCTTTCCAGCTCTTACCCCGCGATACCGCGGGGAAGCCTACTTGGATCCCTTTTCGACAACAACTCCCTACGCCAGACGTTGTACAGTCCTGGTTTGAGGGCCGTCGAGCGGCGGATGCCGTGGCCATCATCACCGGGCCAGTCAGCGGCGAGTTAGAGGTCTTGGACTTCGACGCTCCGCAGCTGATGCGTCCCTGGGCTATCACGGTGCAGACGTTCGCGCCTGGCTTACTCAGGCGGTTGCCTATCGTCCAAACGCAAAGCGGCGGTTGGCACGTCTATTTTCGTAGTGCCGCAGCCGCAGGTAATCAGAAATTGGCGGTGGCTCCCGAGGGAGATAAATACACCTTAATCGAAACACGCGGTGCGGGTGGCTATGTATTAGCCCCACCGAGTGCAGGCTACACTCTCAAATACGGATCGTGGGACGCAATTCCCACCCTGGACGCGTTAGAACGCGGTACTTTGTTGGCCGCCGCCCGCGCCTTTTCGCAGGCTGCACCGACTCCTCCTACTCCTCAGAGACCTCAACGGTCCCGCTCAACAGACAAAAGACTACCCGGCAACGACTACAATCAACGGGGCGACTTCAACGCGCTCCTCACCGCCCACGGCTGGACTTTTGTCCGTCAATGCGGGGCGACCCAGTATTGGCGGCGTCCCGGTAAGCGCCGGGGTATCTCCGCTACGTACAATCACGGCGGACACGGTTACTTTTACGTTTTTTCCACTAATGCGCCCCCCTTCGAGCCGGAACGCGGGTACACCCCGTTTGCGGCCTACGCGCTCCTGACCTGCCACGCTGATTTTTCAGCGGCGGCGCGGGAGTTGCGCCAGCAAGGCTTTGGAGCGCAGCATACTTAACAGTTACTTTTTTATTCACATATCTAGTAATTCTGCGGCAACGCAGGAAAGGGGAATTATGACAGACTACGATAATTTGACAGCAGAGCAGATTATTGACGCAAAAGCGGCTGAGTTGCGTTGCAGTATGGAAGTCGCTGATTACGTCATTCAGTTGGAAAAGTCGCTTGAAAAAGTCCGTCTGAAATTGGACGAACTTTGGGATGACTACCGACAGCGATAGCACCAGCACCAGAGAGAAATGAACCACTTAACCCGGCGGGGCTAAACGAACCCCTCCGGGGGCTACGTCGTCTAGCTCCGCCTTTACACTTAACTTAAAGGAGTTAGCACGATGTCTAAGCAACTAAAACCAGCTAAACAAGTTTATAAAGATGATGAGATATTACCGTCGTGGCGGCCATACCTGGCTAATCTACTGGACAACTTTCCTGGCCTGGCGCAGATTTACGACTCGGCAGCTAAAAAGTCTATCCCGGTACCGGGTGTGGTACAGCTCGCTTCCCCGCAGGTAGTTTCGCGGTGGATTAGTAAGTTGCGCCGCTACACGTGGCTCACGCCCTGGGGTCTCTACCGGCCTCTAAAAAAATA
>JAYELZ010000132.1:0-3170 GCA_034717835.1 Chloroflexota bacterium | reverse complement strand
TCGTCGGTGCTCCCCATTAAGAACGACCCGGCAGGCACCTCGCACCACACCATGTCCGGCAGTCCATCCTCACGCAGCCCCACACCCCGGCGCGGATCGCCCAACTTCGCCAGGGCTTTACCAGCCTCGGCCCGTTCCACCGCCCCTAAAGGCTGCTCCCGCAGGAGCTGTACGAGGCGGGGTTTCAAGCGTGCCAGATATACTTCACCTGATTTGGCACCTTGCATGACGCGCAGAATCTCTCCCGGCGTGAACAGCGCCGCCATCTGTCCCGACCACAAGGTCGCCTGCCACTTCTGAGCACTCTCCTCGCCATCACTCGCCGCCAAATCGTAGGCCAGATGCAATAGTTCCTTTTTGTTACGGCGATTATAACGCAGCTCTTCTGCCCCCAACATAGCCGCCAGGTACCAGGCATCCCCCTCGCCAGCATGCCGCCAGTACATCTCCAGCACATCCCAGTGCCCCGCCAGATAACAACCCGCCAGATACTCCTGAAAGGTGCGATGCGGGAAAGTGTAGGTCGTGGGGATACGCCCTGCGTTGGCTCCGCCTTGCCCCACCAGCAGACCTGCTCGTTGATCTACATAGTCCAGAAATTCCGCGGCTAATCCGATCTCACCGAGATAGGCCTCTTCTTCCAATATCTCCAGCAGATCTTTGCGTGGCAAGTCGGCGGCACGACTGCGATCTGCTTGGCCCTGGTGTGCTTCGTACGCCAACCGCTCCAGAATTTCACGCAACTTGAGGTCATCGCTCAATATCGTACGTAGCTCTGTTGAGGCGACAATCCCCTTCCGCTTCTGCCAACGGGTAAGCAACACTTGCACCGCCAGACTGTACAGGCGCACGCGCTCCTTGGGCAAGCCCACTTCCTTTTGATGGATCAGGGCCATGGTCGTCAGCAGCATGGGATTACTGGCCAATTCTCGCAGGTTATCATCCCCGGCCGCCTGTCGTAGATCGCGGACCCGTTCCTGAACCTCGGTTTCCCGTAAGCGCCCCAAATCACATTGTGCTCGATACCAACCCTCCACAAAAGCCTTGATCTTCTCCTCGTCGAAAGGCGCCAGCGTGTGAGGGGTGAAACCCGCTAATACCGCTGCGCCGGTGTAGGAGCGCACACGACAGGTCACCATCACGCGCTGGAGGGTAGGATAGGCGTTTAACAGCGCACCTACGGCTTGTCGGACGCGTCCTCGGCAGGCCTCCGCCACCTCGTCCAGGCCATCGAAAATTAGCAGAACGTCACCCGCCAACAACACATCTTCCAGACAGGTATCCCAGGCTTCTGCTTTGCAGGCCGAAAGGCGGTTTGTTAGGAAAGTCCGTACGGCTTCAACCAAGCGTTCTTCTTGCGCAACCTCTGAGCTGTCTTGCTGGCCCAATGCGGTCAGTTCCGGTGCCAATTCCCGCAAGGTGATCAGAACCGGTATCAGCCCCGCTGTCCAGTCCGAGAAAGGTGGCTCCCCGGCCAAATAGGCTGCCGCCGCACGCGCCGCCAACTGCCGCACAAAGGTGGATTTACCGCTGCCGGGATTGCCCAGTAAGACCAGGCGCTTGGTCTGCGTCGCGGCTTCCAGGGCGGTTAACGGGCGCGTGTCCTTATCGCCTTCCCGCATGCGGAACGTGAAATCTTTCGCACGTTCGGCTTGCTCCTCTGCGGTAAGCGGCACACGCGTCTTGGTATCGAGATCCACATAGACCTTTTCCAGCGTCACCTCATCGCTTAATCCCTCTTCGCCGCCCATCGCTGCCAGAGGGAGCACATTGCATTGCTGAGACATCCAATGGAGGTAGCGTTTACGGGCCCGGGTGGCTGCCGCTTGTACTGGGTCAGGGTTAACGGTTTTCTGCGCCCCGGCCCCAAGGACGTCGCCTTCTACATCACCGCCAATAAGGACACCCTTTTCGCCCACGGCCTGCGCATGCTCGCCCTGCGCGCTGGCCCCGGAACCGCGCAATTGTGCCCGTAACCCCTGCTGCCTTTCACGCAGCGGGTGCAGGGCCGCTTCGATCTCGGCGTCTTCGAGCACCCCACGCAGGCTCTCCTGCGCGGCGATGGCTTGCTCGAGTTTTGCCAGTTGCTCCTGCCACTGTGCTTTTTGATCTTTCATGCTTGACACTCCTTCTGTTTGACAGACAGCTGAAACGTGGAGAATGCCGTGCCCAAGATGGCCTTCCGTAACCCCACCGTGTTCCCGTACCGCGTGTGATTCGCCCAGCCTTGCACGGAGGCATTGATCTGCTCCAGCGGGATCTCTCCCCGCTGATACTGGCGCACCAAGTCGCGTAATTGCCGCCGAAAATGAAGTCCCTTCCGACGCTTCAACCGCCGCCGGTCGGGATAGATCACAAAGCCCAGAAACGGCAACCCTTCGGTCACCGGGCGCGGATGTGCCCCGGGGTGAATCATGAGCCGAAAACGCTCTAAGCGCTGTTCCAAGGCTTCTTTCCAGCGCCAGAGGGCGGCCTTGGTGTTCGCGAAAAGTAGAAAATCATCGACGTATCTCAAATAAGCCGGGCAGTGTAACTCGCGTTTGACAAAGTGATCCAAGGGATTCAAATAGCAGTTGGCCCAGAACTGTGACGTGAGATTCCCGATAGGTAAGCCACGCGGACGTTGGCTGGCAAAAAGATCGTCACCGGGAAAGTAAACCATCCTGTATTCTTCGCTCAAGACCCCTTGCCCGCTCTCCAGTATCCGGTCGATCAACCAGCGCACGTCCGCATCAACAATCTTGCGGGCCAGATTTCGCCGCAAGACAGCGTGGTCGATACTAGGAAAAAACTGCACGATATCGCATTGCAGCGCATAACGATAACGCCGGGCGAACTGCTGGGCACGATCCAGCGCGCGGTGCGTGCCTTTACCGACGCGATTGGCGTAACTATCGGCGATGAAACTGCGCTCGAAGCGCGGCTCAATCACGTTGCACAGCGCGTGATGTACCACGCGATCCGCAAATGGGGCCGCGGAGATCAAACGCCGTTTCGGCTCATGGATATAGAAAGAGTAGTACGCCCCCGGCTGATAGGTCTGCGCCCGTAGCTCTTGCTGCAGCGTGACCAGGTTATCCTCCAGGCGGTATTCAAAGCGCGCCGCCGGCTCCTTGCCCCGCTTACCTTTGGCCGCCTTGCGGTACGCCAGATACAGATTGTCCCACGAA
>JAYELZ010000131.1:2600-15151 GCA_034717835.1 Chloroflexota bacterium | reverse complement strand
ATTGTTTACCGTCGTCCGTCTCCGGCTGATACTTATCGGCGCCGAGATAGATATCCTGCCCGTGGGTGAAGGCTTGCGCGTTGATTTCACGGTTGAGCTGCGCGGACTCGCTGTTGGTATGTACGCACACGCCGCTGAAGTCGGCCCCAAAGCGCGGTTCCATAAAAGCGCGGGTTTTATCCGGCAATGGACTGCCGTTGCTTCGCTGGGCAGCCAGCCGTTGCTCAAAAGCACCGCTGGCCTGAAAACCACCTCCAGCCTGACGTTGGACGAGCGGCTTGGCTTGCAACTCTTCCTCTTCCTCCTGGCGTTGGACGAGCGGGGTGATGGAGCTGGCAAGCGGTTTGGCTTGGAGTTCTTCCTCTTCCGTACCTTGACGTTGCGCCGTCTGTCCCCCCTCCGGCGCGGGGAAGTGCATCACCTGCGCAGCAACACGGTCAGCTTCGCGCTCATAGCGATCCCCGGTCGGCCCTACGCGCACTTTAGCCTGGATGAGGTGGGTGGTTGCGCGATTGCCCACCGTGCGCTGCAAGGTCAGAATACCGTCAGGCGAGGCCGACTCCGGACGAGCAATGAGCCGTTGGAGTAAGAGGGGGTTAGCTTGCGCCACACGCAAAGCCAAGTTTGAGCGCACGTCTTTGAGTACCGGAGGTCTCCGTATCCCTTTCTCCTGCTCTGTTGTGCTAGGCTGATGTGACGCAGTCATCTTACCCTCCTCAATAATGAAATAAAGAAACTATAAAATGAGTTCGGTGCGTTGCATCTCAGTTAAATTTCTGGTAGCGTATTGCGTGTTCCGCTAAATTGGACAAGGTGTAATGAGATATGATCCCAAACCCTGCTGCGAGACGTTGCCCCTCAATGCTAGCTGGGCCAGGAACATCCAAAACTCCTTCAAAAGCCGCTCTAGTCTCATCAAGAGCATGATCCGCGGCATGATACAAGCGCGTCACTAAACCGGCGCTCGGCTGCTGTGCGATCAAACCCAATTTGACGACCCCGGTTGCTGAGAGCCAGATGGAAAGCCCCAAGTCAGGGTTGGCGGCCTGACGCAATGCAGTCAGCACAGGCACTGGGGGGGGTGCAGCAATATCCAGAACCACAAAAGCATCCTCAGCAGCCGCTAGCTGCTGCTCCACATCCGCGCCCGGTAGCGGGATCTGTAGTTCGGTGTACGGATACTCCCCGCCGACCGCCCGGCCCAACCGGGTACAGGTAGTCACGTCGTGGCGCGCGGCCCACTCCGCCAGTGGTGCGACCGCTGGTCCCGATGCGGTGTGAGCTAACGCTTGAGCTAGTGGCAGAGGGGCTGGAAAAGCCCACCCAGCGTTGTAGTTGCCCTCGTAGATCTCAAACCAGCCTGCAAGCCGCGCCGGTTGGAACGTGGCGCCCGCTTGCGCGATGCGCTCCATCTCATCTGCGGAGACCCCCGCACGTTCAAAGTAGCGGGCCAGTCGCGGGATGAACGCGCCGGCCTCATCATTAACGCACCAGGTCAAGCCGCGCAGATCGGCAGTCAGCGAGACGCCCAGCATAATCTCCGGCCACCGGGTGAGGCTTTCTGGGCCCAATAGCTCGCCCAACCAGTGATGGAGCGTCTGAGCTATGGCGGGCGTGCGCCAGGGCAGCTGCTCCAAGGCGAGTTGGAGTTTCAGCGTTGTCGCCGTCAGAGTGTAGGCTCTATGCAAGGCGGTGTTTGGTTCCAGGTTTGACATAACGTCTGCTCTCTCCGCTTTAATCCTGTTGATTGAGCTGCTCTATGATATTCTCCGCGGTGAGCTCTCCGATTTGGTTGACGGAGAGCTGCGCGAGCGTCTGCAACTGGTTTCGGTTAAGCTCCCGAATAATTCTGAGACAAGCGTTGTTGAGCTGGGACACCGCTTCAAGCCGGGGCGTGCCGAGATCCGCCAGAGCTGTGAGTTTCGCTTTAGAGAATTTTTTAACCAGCCGCGCGAGCTTTACCGCATCGAGTTGGGCATATTTGTTAAGCGTCGTGGTGGGGAGTTGTAAAAATCGCCCTAAACGACCAAAATTTAAATTTTGGGTCTTGAACGCTGCCAGTTGTTCAGCCGAGAACCGGGTAGCAAGTTTTGTGAGAGAGAGGATGGTAAAGCGTTGCAGGTGTGGCAGACTAAGTTCATTCAGTTTGGTGAATTCGGCTTGTCTCAAAGCGTTCTTTCGTGCCAGCGCGAGCAACTTGTCCACGGGAAGAGCGGTAATCTTCTCTGTTGAGAGACCCATCAGTTTAGCGCGATCTTCCGGGTTGAGCGTGTTGAGTCGTTGTAACTTCTCCGTGTCCAACTCTCCAAAGGCCTCGTACCCCTCATGTTCCGTCCCGCCGCTCTTGCGCCCCGTCAAGGACGGCTGCTTGCTAGGCCCCACGGTGGAGAGAGCTTTGCTCACGCCTTTTTTGAGGCTCCCCATGACGATCGTGAAGCCCAGAGATTTGTAGGCGTTCACCAAAGATTGCGGGCCGTCATCAGTCGTCAGGACGCTAGTATCCACCTCCCAGCCTTTCGGTACACCTTTCCTGTAAATAATGAAACTCTTGCCGTAATCGGTGGTATTGACCTGACTGCCCTGGACGATGCTTTTCCAAAACCCTTTCCAACTATCGAATTCGAAGGGGCGAATCGCACCGTGTTTCTCGAAAGTCTCTTTGGATTGCAGCCCCTCTTCGCCCGTGCCCAGTTTCCCCAATCCGGGATGGTCGCTTTTTGGGAGCAAATCGCCTAATTTCAGGGCGAGGCTGCCCTCCACCACCGCCATAGTCAAGAACCCCTTGGCATAAGATTGTAGCGTTCCCAGCGGCAACCCTTTGAATTTCTGCGCGAAGTTATCACGGCTCTGTTGCCACGCTGAAGTGACACTGCTGCTTTGCAACAGCCGGTCCACCGCGTGGCTGGGCGCGCCAACTACGGTGGTACTCAGCTGCTGCGCCCAGCCGCCCAGGATAGAGAGGCCCGGCTTGCCGAACAGTTTGGCCCCAACTTTCGCCGAGTCGCCATAGAGCGACTTGGCCCCCAGACTACGCACCGCCAGATTGACGTTACCCATCACGCCGCCGATGAAGCCGATCACGGTATTCACGAAGAGCTCGCGGAAGGCGTCCGTCACGACGACGTTCCCCTCGTTAGTGTATTCGACCAGGGTGCTGATACCTTTACTAATCACGGACGAGAGCGCGGCCCAGAGGCCGGCCATCAATGGCCCGGCAGAGAGTCCGCCGGTGAAGACCAGCCCCAGTGTGCCGAGTAACGCCGAGGTGACGGTCATCACCAGGGCCTTGAAACGCCGGTTGTACTTGACGCGCAGCGCCTTGAAGGCTTCTTCCTCGCTCTTGAGAGTCTTTGCTGTTTCTGCGAGTGTTTGTGTGCCCTCGGTGAGTTTTTCCTCTTTTTCCTCTTCCGGCCCGGTGCGGATGTCGGTGTGCGTGCTGCGGAGTTTGCCCAAATATTCGGATTGCGCTTCCTTGTAAATCAAGGAACGGGTGCTAAAGCGCGACCACTGCTTGCCTTTGGAGAGCTGCTGCGCGCCTTCCAGCCCGGCGATGGAGAGAGTACGTTGGGCGACGTAGCGGATAGCCGCGTCGGGAGCGCGCTGATCTTCGGTCATCATATCAGCCGCGACCATAGCGTCGGCGGCCTCTTCTTTGGAACGCTCTGCCTGGAGGCACTCTTTGGCGATGCGCTCCAACAGCGCGCGCTCCAGTTTGACGCGCTCCGGACGTTTGAGTAGATCTGCCAGGCTCTTCTGATTTCTATCTCTGGTCTGCCCCCACAGGGTAGCTTTGACCTTGAAGACCAGGTTTTGACGATCCAATACAGCCCATTGATCTAACAAAGCTTGACCGGAAAGACCCTCGATGGCAAACTTGACGAGTTCCTGCTTGGTGCGCCGTTTCCCCCCAGATTTCTTAGCGGCGTTCAACAGGTCGCCCACGGTCAGACGTCTGGCATAGGGAGCAGCGTCAATCCCCACAGACTGCTTCAGTCTAGTGCGCGATTGCTTCTCGCCCGGACTCCACCACTTGCCAAACTCAATCCCCGCGCCAAGTTGGCGCATGAAGGTATTGTAACCGTTTGTCATTCCCTCTGGTACGTTCCCGTGGTTTTCGTAAAGGTCGCCGAGACCGGCGCGAGCCTCCTGCGGCAGTTGTGCTTTTCCGTACGTCCAGGCATCCTGCTGCGCGTTGAAGACGTGTTGGTAGAGCGTGGCGCGGTTGATGATGTTGCTCGTCAATTCGGCATTGAGGAGCGCGACCCATTTTCCGGTATCGGGTGGTAGCGGTGCTACGACTTCCTCTTCTGGTTGGACCTCTTCCAGGCCCAGGATCGCGGTAATTTTATCCCAATGTGCGGTCTTACTGTGCTCTTCGATTTTCACCAGCAATGCGTGATCGCCCTGCACCAAGTTGTATGCGGGCGTGCCCGGCTTGAGTTGTTGGATCAGATCGAGGGTGGTGCGGCTCCAGCGGACGCGCTTGGTGGAACGGTGCAACTTGGCATGGGATTCGCGGGGCACGCGCCGCCAGAGCTGCTGGTAGATGCCGCCGGCCGTCTCGCCGCCATGCTCTATCTTGGTCAGGAGTTCCTCGGTCTTGGATTCCGCCAACCCGGCCGCTTGGAGCTTGTTGCCCAGCGTTTCCTGCCAGCCCTCGCCGTACAACTTGCGTACCGTCGCCAGCGCGTTCGCCGGGCCACCCTCGCCGAACAAAAGCTTTTCAATCTGCGCCTGGATGTTACCCCGTTGACGCAGACGTTTGAGTCTTCCCTTGTCGGTCTGGCGTGCCAACAGCGCTTCGATCTGCTGGAGTACGGCGGACTCTTCCTTACTCAGGTTTTCAACCTCCTCCTCATCTTCGTGCTCGGCTTGCCACGAGGAGGGATTTTTCATCAGCGCCTTGAGGTATATGACATCAGCGCGTTTATATTTACTGGCTAATGTTTGGGAGAACTCACTTTGGGGATTGAGGAGTTTGTCGATGATCGCGCGCGGCTTCCCCTCCGCCCACTGCTGCAACTCATTGGTTAACCTGCGTTTGTGCTTGCTCCGGCTGCCCACGATCTTGACCGGACGGCTACTCACCATCTCGATGAGTTGTTTTTGATAAGCGTTGAAGAGCTCGACTTGCTTAACCAGTCTCTCTGAGTCGTCATCCACGTCTTCCGTCTCGGCCTCTTTCTGCTTAGCCCTCAACTCCACTTTGAGCAAACGGAGTGTTTTCTTGGTGAGGGGTTTGATAAGCGCCCGATCGGCTAAGATGTTCCGCAAGTTTGTAACTGATAATGTATGGGCGAAAGCCACCAGGTCTGTGTTGACGTTGTGCTCGCGCCGTCCGCTGCCGCGCCCAAAGGTGAACGAGGTCCCGGTCAGCAATCCAGCACGCAGGGCAAATTTGGATTTAGCCGAGGGTTCGCCGCCCTGGAAAACTTCAAGGAGATACTGCTGGCGGTAACTACTGAAGATCTCACGGAGGCGGGCAGGGATGGTTTTGTTCCCTGGGAAGTGGTTCTCCACTTCATTAGAGCTTCCACCTTCTAAAAGCGGCAGGACGACGTTGAAGCCGTTGAGATTACCCTTGACGGGTTTGTCGACGAGATACCGCTTCAATTGGGTAGCCCGTCCCTGGGGGGAGAGATTGATCGTCTCAATAACTTTTTCCTGCGATTGGCGCCCGCCCGGCCTGCCCTGGTAGACCCGCGATTTGCGCGTCGTCCTACCCCTACCAAAGATCCGCTGGATGTTCTGGGGAGACGCGGGATGAATAACCGGCGCATCATTTGCGTGTCGCTCCGCTTGACGTTGCACCAGTGGAGGGCTAGTTGACGCTAAGGGCTGTGCTTGGAGCTCCTCTTCTTCCTCCTGACGCTGGGCAATTTGTCTCCGAGTAGGAGCGGGCATCGTCATCACCTGCGCCGCCACCTGATCTGCTTCGCGCTCGTAGCGATCCCCGGCCGGCCCTACGCGCACTTGGGCCTGGATGAGGTGAGTGGTTGCGCGATTGCCCACCGTGCGCTGCAAAGCCAAAATATCGCCAGGTGAGGCCAAATCTGGCCGCGCCAGGGCCAGGGGAAGCGACGTAGGGCTAGTTTGCGGTACACTCAAGGTCGCACGTGGAATCGCGGGGATACCTTTCAAGTTGCGTGTCGGTTTCGCTTTAGTGACAGCTGTCATTTCGCGCCTCTCGCTGATAAATTATAATCATCCAAGAAAATTCTGTAGAGAGGAAAAAGCACTTTAGTAACGGTTGATATCATTTTAGCACAAATGATGAGTAATTACAGCAGTTTGTTGGAAACATCTAATAGTGCTCTGCCCCCATAGGCCTATATACTGAGAGGCGCAGCTTCTCAATAAACAGGAGGAAACATTTCGGCAGCCGTCATTCTCCCCACAGAACCGCAGAGAAGCAGGAAAACCTGTCGGCAGCGCGGGTCAATCAGTGGATTACTGAGCAATCTCCATACACCAGTTTGACCGCCTTTGACCAAATCTCCCCTCAATTTCACCAAGAGCTCTGCTACAAAGTCCTGCCCACCGCCACCGAGTACCTCCCACTGCTAAGACAAGGGTTGGTGGAAGTTGTTGGCGGCTATACCACCGCTACTTTGAGGAGCGTTAGCTATACTGTGGAACGCGAAAATGCCCTCATCGCCGCCATACAAACAATGATGGAAACGGGGAAGCTGGGGCCTTTTTTACATTTCACGCATTCGTGGGAAGTGTTAGCCACGCAAGCACCGGCAACTAAATGATATACCTACAAGCCGTGCTCACCAACAAAAAGAAGCTGTTGCAGTTCTCAGACTGCAACAGCCTCTCTGGTTATTGGCGGAGGGAGTGGGATTCGAACCCACGGTAGCCTTGCGGCTACAACGGTTTTCGAGACCGTCCCATTCGGCCAGCTCTGGCATCCCTCCAGCGGGCCGCATTATACCATGAAGGGGACTCGTGGCAAAATCACAACTAGACTGCAAAATTCATAAATCTTAGCGTCTTGGTAGCAAAGCCACTCTTTTCTGTGTACTAACTCTCTCTTGCCCTGCTGCTGGACGCCGCTTGACGGATCTTGTGCCCTCGACTATAATTTAGCCGGCTAACTATTAGCTGGCTAAATAAAACCAGGAGGTGCAGAAAGCGCTATGTGTGATATGGTAGAACCTCGCTCACTGAGTCATTTGCTGAGGCAAGTATGTCACTTACACCATGGACAGCTACGACCGCGCTTGAACGTACTGGGCACCTACCGGGGACAGCCGGTGGCGTTGAGGGCGCTGGCGCAGGAGGATGGGCGCACGCACTCGGAGCTCGCCACGCTAATGCACGTCGCGCCGCCCACTATCACAAAGATGGTGCAACGGATGGAAAGGGCCGGGCATGTGGCACGACGCTCCGATCCGGAGGATCAGCGTGTCTCGCGGGTGTACTTGACCGAGTCCGGGCGGGCGATCTCTGCGCAATTACACGAGGTTTTTGTGGAGATAGAGGCAGAGACCTTGGCGGGATTTTCGGCGGAAGAGCAGATTGAGTTAGAGCGTTTGTTGGAGCGCGTGCGTGAGAATTTATTGATGGCGGCATCTACAAATGCACCGTGTAAATGAAAATTTTGTCTATTTGGGGGTACCGGTATGCAAGCAGTACAACGTTTAACTAAATTTCTAAAGCCGTACCGTCTATCGATGGTATTGGCCCCGCTATTGATGGCGCTGGAGGTGGCGATGGATCTGCTACAACCAGCGTTGATCGAACGCATCGTGGATAAAGGCATCGTCAATCTGGATCTCGCGCTGGTAATCCACACCGGGCTGTTGATGGTTGGACTGGCGTTGATCGGCGCGGCGGGCGGATTTTTCAACGGCGTCTTCGCGGTGCGAGCCTCGCAGGGCTTTGGGGCGGATCTGCGCGACGCGCTCTTCCGCAAGGTACAATCGCTATCGTTCGCCAATTTAGACAAGTTGGAGACCGGGCAGTTGGTGACAAATCTAACCAACGATGTGACACAGGTACAGATGGCGTTGTATCAGATGCTGCGGATTCTGATCCGCGCACCGCTATTGTTGGTAGGGAGCCTGGCGATGGTACTCCTAACCACCCCGCAGCTAGCCTACATCCCTTTGGGGCTAATGGCGGTGGTGTTGCTGGGCCTCTTTTTCATCATCGGTCGGGCCTACCCGCTGTTTAGAATCGTGCAGGAGAAGTTGGACAAACTCAATACAATCATGCAGGAGAATCTGGCGGGTGTCCGCGTGGTCAAGGCATTTGTGCGCAGACATTACGAGATGGAGCGCTTCGGCACGGCCAACGACGATTTGATGGAGCGGACGATCCACGTGACGCGGGTGATCGCGGTGACGATGCCGCTGGTGATGCTGGCGATGAACGTCGGCATGGTGGGGGTCATCTGGTTCGGAGGCATCCGGGTGATGACTGGCGGGATGACGACCGGTGAGATCATCTCATTCACCAATTACCTGATGCGCACGCTGATGGCGTTGATGATCGTGAGCATGATCGTGCTGCAAGTCTCCCGCGCGCAGGCCTCCGCGGAACGCATCGTCACGGTGTTGGAGAATGAGCCAACGGTGCAGAACCGTCGTGCCGCACAGCGCGACATCACGCCGCAAGGCCGCGTGGCCTTCGAGAATGTGCGTTTTAGCTACGATAGCAACGGTAGCGCTCCGGTGCTCAAGGGAATCAACTTCGTCGCCGAGCCGGGGCAGACAGTGGCGCTGCTCGGCACGACGGGCGCAGGCAAATCCAGCCTCGTGCATCTCATCCCGCGCTTTTACGATGTGACCGCCGGGCGGGTGACGTTCGATGGTATCGACGTGCGGGAGATCGACAAAGATACGTTGCGGCGCAACATTGGCATCGCGTTGCAAGAGACGGTGTTGTTCAGCGGCACGATCCGCGATAATATCCGCTACGGACGTCCCCAGGCCGGCGACGAAGAGGTAATCTCCGCGGCGAAGGCGGCGCAGGCCCATGACTTCATCCAATCGCTGCCGGAGGGCTATGCTACGGTGCTGGGTCAGCGAGGGGTCAACCTCTCCGGCGGACAGAAACAGCGCATCGCCATCGCGCGAGCGTTGCTGCTCCAGCCGGCGGTCTTGATCCTGGATGACAGTACCAGCTCCGTTGACGTCGAGACCGAGGCCAAAATCCAGACTGCGCTGGATGATCTGATGCGAGATCGTACCAGCCTTGTGATTGCGCAGCGCATCAGCACGGTGCTCACCGCCGACAAGATCCTGGTCCTCGATGACGGTCAGATTGTGGCGCAGGGCACGCATACTGAACTACTGGCAAGCAGTCCAATCTACCGCGAGATTTACGACTCGCAGCTGGGGGATGGAGGGATAGCAGATGTCTAAACAAGCACAACGCAAGACAAACGAAGCGCCCAATCTGATCGGACGCCGTGGACGCGGCCCTAGCGCGCACCTACGCGGCGGCGCCAGGGCCAAAGATGCTCGCGGCGCGCTACTCCGGTTGTGGGGTTACTTGAAACGGCAGCAGTGGACCCTGGTAGGAGTCGCACTCCTTGTCCTAGTAAGCACGGTCTTGAATGTGATTGGCCCAGCCCTGATGGGCCTCGCGATTGACCGGTTCATCAATACCGGAAACTTAGCGGGTCTGGCCCGCATTGCAGGTATAATGCTTGCCATTTACATTCTGTCATCCTTGAGCATCTGGCTACAAGCGACCATCATGGCGGGCGTGGCACAGCGCACGGTGCGTGATCTGCGCGCGGAACTGTTCGCCAAACTGCAAATACTCTCATTGCGCTACTTCGATCAGCACTCGCACGGCGATCTGATGAGCCGTCTCACCAACGACGTGGAGAATGTCAGCAACGTGCTCTCTTCCAGCACCACGCAGTTGTTTTCCAGTGCACTGACCGTTGTCGGCGTGGTCGTGATGATGTTCATCGTCAACCCTCCGCTGGCGTTGGTTACATTGCTGACAATCCCGTTGACGTTGGTGCTGATAAAAAATATGGTGAAATTCACACGGGACGGATACCGACAACAGCAACAATATCTGGGAAGCCTCAACGGGCTCATTGAAGAGACCATCACAGGGCAACAAGTCGTGAAGGCCTATGTGCGCGAGTCCGAGGTTATCAAGGAATTCGACGTTGCTAACCGCAAATTACAGCAGGCGGCCACACGGGTGGAGACCGTCGCCGGCGCGATGGGGCCGCTGATGAACATGGTCAACAATATCAGCCTGGCACTCGTGGCGGGAAGCGGCGGCTGGATGGCGGTGCAGGGCTGGGCGACCGTGGGTACTATCGCCGCCTTCGTCAATTATGCGCGGCAATTCTCCCGCCCGCTGAACCATATCGCGCGGCTCTTCAACTCGATCCAATCGGCGTTGGCCGGCGCGGAGCGCGTCTTCGAGATCCTCGACGAGGAACCGGAACTGGTAGACGGGGCGGAGGCCCAGGGGCTGACACACATCGCCGGTGAGGTGCGTTTCGAGGATGTCTGTTTTGGCTACGAGGCGGACGTGCCCGTGCTCAAACACATCAGCATGTACAACAACCCCGGCGAGATGATTGCGCTGGTGGGGCCGACGGGTGCGGGCAAAACCACCATCATCAACCTGCTCACCCGCTTCTACGATGTTGATAACGGCGCAATCTGCATCGACGGCGTGGACATCCGCGATATCAAAAAGGACGATCTGCGCCGCAAGCTGGGGCTGGTCTTGCAGGATAACTTCCTCTTTGCCGATACGGTGATGGCGAACATCCGCTACGGACGGAGCAACGCGACTGACGAGGAGGTGATGGCGGCGGCACACCTCGCCAACGCCGATACCTTCATCCACCGGCTGCCGCAGGGCTACGAGACGGTGTTGGCCGAGCGCGGCAACAATCTGAGCCATGGACAGCGGCAGTTGCTCGCCATCGCCCGCGCCATCTTAGCCAATCCGGAAATCCTGATCCTGGACGAAGCCACCAGCAACGTTGATACGCGCACGGAGAAACATCTCCAGGCGGCATTGATGCGGTTGATGGCCGGGCGCACGAGCTTCGTCATCGCCCACCGCCTGAGCACCATCCGCGACGCGGATTGCGTCATGGTCATCAAAGAAGGGGAGATCATTGAGCGGGGCACGCATGAGGAACTACTTGAGAAGCAGGGCTTCTACGAGCATCTGTATCTCAGCCAGTTCAAGGGGCAGCAAGCCCCGGCGGTACTAGCAGCGGCAACCTCTTAACATCAATAGCTTAGAAAGACCAGACTGCGCGGCTCATAAAATCCTTGAGCCGCGCAGTCTGTATACTTAGCGTCGTGTCGGCAAAACCACTCAGCCTGCAACCTCTTTGGTCTACCCATCTAATCTTTTCTCAGTGTCCGCTGCGTCTCTGCGGCGAGCCTACCGTACCAATCTCCGCGCGATCTCATTGTGCCGCTCGATGACCGGCGGCAGGTCAACGGTCAATAGCTGCCCATCCTCGATCACGATCTGCCCGTTGATGACGGAGAGATCCACCGTAGCAGGTTGGCAGAAGATGGTCGCGGCCAGGGGATCGTGGACGGCGCCGCCGGCGAAGCCGACCGTATCTAGCCGCAAGCCGATGAGGTCGGCGGCCATGCCGGGCGCGAGTTGCCCGATATCATCGCGGCCCAACACCTCGGCGCCGCCGCGCGTGCTGATCCAGAGCGCCTCCTCGGCGGTGAGACCGGCCGGGTTCCCCGCTACCCGCTGCAGCAACAACGCCATCCGCGCTTCTTGGAGCAGATGCGAGCCGTCGTTGCTCGCCGAACCATCAACCCCGATGCTGACCGGCACGCCGGCGTCCAGATAGGCGCGGATGGGCGCGATGCCGGAGGCCAGCCGCATATTGCTGCTCGGACAGTGGGCCACGCCCGTGTGCGTCTCCGCTAGGCGTTTGATCTCCTCCGCGTTGATGTGGACGCCGTGCGCGAACCAGACATCGTCCCCTATCCAGCCCAACGACTCAGCGTAAGCCAGCGGACGTTTCCCCGCGATCTCCAGGCAGAACGCCTCCTCATCCTGGGTCTCCGCCAGATGGGTATGCAGTTGGACGCCGTAGGCGCGCGCCAACTTGGCCGATTCACGCATCAGATCCTCCGTCACGGAGAAGGGGGAACAGGGCGCGACGGCGATCTGCACCATCCCATAAGGTTCCGCCTCGTGGTATGTCTCAATGACGCGGCGCGTATCTTGGAGGATAAACTCCTCATCCTCCACCACGCAATCTGGCGGCAAACCGCCCGCGCTCTCTCCCAAACTCATCGAGCCGCGTGTGGCGTGTATCCGCACTCCCATTTCCTGCGCCGCGCGGATCTCGTCATCCAGGCGGGCGTCGTTCGGGTAGATATAGAGGTGGTCGGCCACGGTTGTCGCGCCGGAGAGGAGCAACTCCGCTAATCCCACCTGCGCGCTCACGTAAATCGCCTCGCTATCCAGCCCCGCCCAGAGCGGATAGAGCGTCTGGAGCCATTTGAAGAGCACCACGTCCTGCGCGGCGGGCACGTTGCGCGTCAACGTCTGGTAGAGGTGGTGGT
>JAYELZ010000131.1:0-2500 GCA_034717835.1 Chloroflexota bacterium | reverse complement strand
GCGCTCACGTAAATCGCCTCGCTATCCAGCCCCGCCCAGAGCGGATAGAGCGTCTGGAGCCATTTGAAGAGCACCACGTCCTGCGCGGCGGGCACGTTGCGCGTCAACGTCTGGTAGAGGTGGTGGTGCGTGTTGACCAGGCCGGGCAGCAGCACCATCCCGCTGGCGTCAATTACGCGGTCGGCTTCCGTGGGCAACTCCCTGGTCGGCCCCACCTCCTCAATCACATTATCGCGGATAAAAAGACCGCCATCGTCAATGCGGCAACGGTCATCATCCATAGTAACCAGTTGCGTGGCGTGCTTGATTAGTAGCGTGCTCATATTTTCCTCCGGTTAGTCTAATAGTTGTTAGTCTGGTAGTCGTTAGTCCAGTAGTCTGGTGGTCTTTAGTCCAGTAATTTTAACACAACGGTAAGGGTAGACAAATTTTTCTTAGGTAAAAATATGGTAGACTGGAAGTTGAATCTACTGAAAAAACAAGATTTTCACCACAATGCCAACAGCTTGGTCTTGAGGCAGACTTTCGACTTTCGACCTTTGACTTTCAACTTATTTTCAAAGGAGATGTCCTGTGCTGGCGCACACCCTCCCAGCGCGAAAAACGATTATTCGGCTACTGGACTAAAGACTGTCCGACTGTTTCCAAAGGAGTTATCATGCAACGTCTGATTAAATGTGGGTTGTCCGTGGTAGTGGCAGGTTTCATTTTAGGAACGTGGGGAGTGGCGATAGGGGCTGCGCCCTCTGGCCCAGATTTGCGCGCGCAGTTCTTTTCGCTGGTGGATAATGAGCCGCTCCCCTGGCCGGTCGAGTCCGTGCAAATTACCAGTAATACTCTGGTAATTTGTCTGGATGTCACGCCGGCGGTCTTGCAAGCCGCCGAGGGCTTAGGCGCGGAAGAGGTTGAGGAGACGGTGGCTCGCGCGCTCATGCCCCTCGAATGGCGCGTGCTTCACGTCCTGGCGCGAGACCCAGCGAGTGGTGAGTGCCGTCCGCTCTCCGATTTTCTGCCGCGCCCGAAGCCCCGCCTCACTGCGCAGGAGACTCCGCGCCTCAAGCCGGCCGCCTCGCCCGAGGCTGCGACGTTTCCGCGCTCGCTGGCCGGCAAGACCGTCTACGTCAGCGCGGGGCACGGTTGGCAGTGGAACGGTACGGCTTGGCGGACGCAGCGACCGCCTTATGAGGAGTTTATCGAGGATCATAACAACGCCGAGGCCGTGGCGCAGTTCCTCATCCCCTACCTGGAGAACGCCGGCGCCACGGTGATTCCCGTGCGCGAGCGCGATTGGAACGCGGCCCGCGTCATCGCCGATAACGAAGATTTGACCACTTACACGGAGAGCGGCTCTTGGTACACCAGCCTAATCACCGGCTATGCCGGGGGCAGCTATCGCTTTGCCCGCACCGTCACCGAGACGGCGACCGCCACCGCTGCCTGGACGTTGATGGTTCCGCAACAGGGAAACTACGCGCTCTACGCTTGGGTGGATTCCAATCCTAACCGCGTACGTGATGCTCATTACACCATCCACCACGCGGGCGGCTCTTCACCGGTATACCTCGACCAACGTATCCGCCCGGAGACGTGGCGTTATTTGGGCACGTTCCCCTGCTACACCGGTTCCCTGACGGTCACATTGGATAACCACTCGTCCGTCGCGGGCGACTATCTCATCGCCGACGCGCTGCGTTTGGGCGGCGGGCAGTTCGATGAATTGGCTGGTATTGGGACAACGGCCCCCGCGCCGCCGGATAAACCCTGGTGGGAGGCGGCCACTTTCTATTACAGCCAGTGGATGGGTTTGGCTCGTGAGGAGTGGCTTTATTTTAGCGACGTGACTGCCCGTCCGATGTATGCCCGCTGGCAACATCGTGGTGTGGAGGAGGACGCTATCTATCTCTCCTGGCACACCAACGGTTACAACGGTCATAACACCGTGGTCTCCGGCACCGTCTCCTACGTCTACAACAACAGTTCGGAGTATTACAAGCGCACCGAGGGCAGCTTGGAGCTCCAGCAAGCGGTGCACGAGGAGCTGGTTCACGATATTCGGACCGGCTGGGAGGTTGGCTGGCGGGATTTGGGTGAGCGGCAGCTAAATTTAGGAGAGGTGCGGATGCTCTGGGACGACGACCCAGCCAATCGGATGCCGGGCGTGCTCTTGGAGATTGGCTACCATGATAACGTCCATGACGCGAACGCGCTCAAGGAGCCGCGCTTCAACCGGCTAGCGGCGCGCGCGGTCTACCAGGGGGTGGTGGCGTACTTTGAAGAGCAGGGAAGCGTTGATCTCGTCACCGCGCCGGAACCGCCGGAGCGGTTGCGCGTGCAGAACGTGGGGGGCGGCGGGGTGCGGATCGCCTGGCAACCTTCACTTACCGATACCGTGGGGCTGCGCGGGGAGGCCGCTACCGGTTATCGCGTCTATACTAGCACTGATGGCTTTGGGTGGGGTGCGCCGCTCGCGGTTACGGGCACGGAGGTAACTTTGACCGGC
>JAYELZ010000130.1:0-3229 GCA_034717835.1 Chloroflexota bacterium | reverse complement strand
TCTGGTATCGACTGCTGGCGGAACTCCCGTTGCTCGTAGCACTAATCGGGATACTAGGCACACTCTACATCGACCGGCGCGAACGCGACGTCTTGGCCACCACGCCGGGGCGCAACGGGGTCGCGGCTCCCCGGCGGCCAGTCTCGTTTTATCTCCCGCTGAGTACCCTGCTGGCTGCACTACTCTGGGTGGTCGCCGCGCACATCTACCCGCAGCCGGTGCCCTGGTTGGGGGCCGCGATGTGGGTGGCACTGCCGCTCACGCTCCTGATGGTCCAATTGGAACGCGTGAATTTGTTACATACCCTCAAACGCTTCCTCCTCACCTACGCAGTTGCGCTGTTGGCCTTGCGCATGGCCGCCGCGATCTTCGCGGATCTGGACCTGGCCGGGTGGGCGGTAACCTTGGGGGGAAACACGGAACTAACCGCCCAGGCTATGCAATATACCAGCGGCATCGTGATTACATTAGGGCTGTGGGCGGTGCTCTACGGGATACCTTTTGCCTACGGGTCCTACCTGTTCAAACGGCTGACCACGCTGCCGGTGGATATGACCGCGCCTTTCCGCACGGTGGACGAGATTTTACAGGCGATTCGGTATCGAGACGCGGACGCGTAGGGATGGGATATCGAGGTGCTCCCAGTTGGCTGCTATCGGTGCTTATAAGCAGCCTGGGAATCTTCATGTTAGCGAGAAATGAGTGGCTGCTGTTTCTCACCTATGAAGGCGCTAGTTTAGTTCTATGGCCAAAAACGAGGACGGAATGACGAATAAACAAATTACATTTACCAAATTTGAAATCAATGGTGGTCACCAAACTAACTTAGGACTTTGTTATGAATTGGTAGCCGAGCAAATTTTAGAGTTCCCGCGTCAGGCGCATCAGCAGGTGCCGGGCCTGAGCGGCGGGAACTCTGATGAAGAGAGTTGGTTTCAATGTCGTTGGTGTCGAGAATGGCTCCCACTCTGGCGGGCGGCGGCACCTTGCCCGCGCTCCCCTTTCCCAAAATTCACGCTCACGCAATTGATGGCCCGACTGGCTAGCTTGGGGATCCCTGTGTTGGTGCGTGCAGACCCGCTCCGCACCGAGCGGATCTTCACGGTACTCTTGGCAAATTTCCGCCTGGGCGATACAGACGCCCCGTTGTTACTGTTGGTAACGACGCTGGGCAGCGCCTTGCAGGCGCTGGATACCCCGGCCGGGCCAGACGCGTTGTTGGCAAAGTTGCGCGGAGCTGAGGTCGTTATAGATGAGGTCAGGTCATATGCTAAATAACCTAACTAACCTAACCAGTCGGCCTGCCCAACTGGTTTCCCAACTGTTCCGAGCACAAATTGACGAGAAGACTAAACCGCCTGCGGACATCGAACTCCTGGACACGGGCGTGGAATATGACGCGGACAGTTGTTTGCGCTATCTTTGGCGTCGTCTGCGGGTACGGAACGGGGGCGAGGAACCCTGGCGTGAGCGTTGGCAGGTGATCCAGCTCTATTATCTGGCCTATCTGCCCGGTGATGAGGTGGAATCTGCGGCCCGCCATCAGGCGATGGCCGAGGCCTTGCGGGGACTGCTCTTCGCCGGAGTAACTCCTATCTACCTCAAGCTGATTGTGCCCGGCGAGGGCTACGGCGCCGTGCAGTTATACGGTACGGTCTCTTGGCATGACGTGACCGCAGAGCGGGCCGGATTGTCAACCGCGGTCGCTAACGCGGAGCAAGCGAGTACTGCGCTCCAAGCTAGCCTCCAAGCCGCGTATCCGCAATCACACTACGACCCGCCGCCACTAGAACTGATCAGCTGGCTGCAACGGGCTTTCAAGGAGCATCCCTATCTGTTGGTGCAGCGCGGACACAATGATCCCCGCGAGGCCGCGACGGACACCCACGCGACCGCTGAACCGTGGGGTGAGCAACATCGCGGTAAGCCGGTGGAGATCGGCCTGCGTCAGGGAGAGATTCTCAGTCAGGGGATGTTGGCCCAGGAGCAGGCCATGATTCAAGTGTCGCTTTTCAACCCGCTGGGTGGGCGGGGGGCGCGCTCTGGGGGCCGGGAATTGACGCGGCTCCGTCAGCGTCTAGCCCGGCAGGCAGGGCATTTCCGCAGTCGTGTCCAGGGAACGCGCAATTTCGGGGTTTCATTAGGCATCCCCATCATGGCTAACCTTTCGCTCGGGCGAGGCGGTACGAGCGGGTATGGAACGTCAGCGGGGCACTCTGCTAGCGAAGGTGAAAGTCAGGCCACGAGTGTGGCCCATACTGACGGCTGGAGTTTGGTTAAATCGCAAGGGCACGCCGTGAGCGAAAGCGAGGGTTGGATGACCTCCGATTCGGTGGGTGGATCACATACGGTGGGCACTACGCATACCACCACCCATTCCCAGGGTACGTCCCAGGGCGACTCGCACTCTGTCGGCACGGGGGAGAGCTCCGGTAAGGGGGAGAGTTTCAGCACAGGGGAAAGTTTCAGCACGGGTGAGAGCTTTGGCACGGCGGAGACCCGGGGTTGGGCCGACAGCACCAGTCATTCAGAGGCCACGTCCGTATCGCATACCCCTGAGGTGACCTCGCACTCACATAGTGAATCCCAGATACCGGAGACTACCTCGCACGGGGCGACTACTTCGGGCCCTAATGCGGCCAATCCACCGACTACGCAGACTACACCCGCGTTGCAGCAGCAGACCGGTAGCAGCAGTCCGCGCAACGATCCCGCAGCGCTCGCGGCGATCCAGAACGCGGGTGCTGCCCCCCGCGGTGGCGGGGGCGGGGGCGTGCCCACCATGCAGGGGGGGGCCGCCAGTGGCGCGGCGCAGGCTTCTTTGCGGGGTGCAGGCCCAGTCCCCTCCTCAGCCCCCTCAGCAGCATCCTCAGCACCACCACCCAGCGGAGGGAGCCCTCAACACAGCGCCGCCCTGGACGCGGCGATGGGTGGCGATGTAAGTGGTAATGTTTCCTTCGGGGGCGGTTCCGCGACTTTTCACGGCGGAGCGAGTGTCGGCATTCCCGGAGTGATTGGAGCGTCTGGCGGGGGCGGGGAATCGCAGCCGCTAGCACCCAGTGTCTCGATTGCGACTGGCGGCACGGATAGCGTCAGTCAAAATCAGGTGCTCACACCCGGTAGCTCGGTGCAAGTTGGCGGCGAGACGATTTCCAATGGGCAAAATACCACCCCCGCGCATACCGTGACCGGTGATTCTTGGAGTACCACCCCTGCACACAGCACCACG
>JAYELZ010000129.1:18794-44229 GCA_034717835.1 Chloroflexota bacterium | reverse complement strand
ACACCAGCGGCACCGAAACGTGGATGCTAAATCTTCCGCTGTTGGTGAGCATAAGTAACTTGTACGAAGCTCCTCGCCTAGATATAAGGGCTGCTACCAGGGCATTTGTATCAATGACGACGCGGTACTGTTTCATACTGGTATTGTACATGATACCATCTTATTTGTCAAAAGGAAATAGCTGGGCTTTTCAAGAAGAAAAGTCGATTGCGCCGGGTGTGCTAACGATGGCGTAAGGTGCGTGGCGGGTTGGGATTATAACCGCAAATCACCCGAACCGTTGATAGCGAAAACCACCTAATTTTGCCAGCGCATTAGCCACGTCAGCTTGACGCGGGGTTGTACCGCCCTTCAATAAAAAGATGCCTGTTTTGATTATTCAAATACAGACGACAAGATCTTTTTGAATTTTGTACAACTTTTCTCGTTAAGATTGAATAAGCCAATCAGAAAGATTGGCCTTCACTTGTTGAAGTCTATCAGCACCAATTTCTCCTATTGCGCCAAGTAATACTTTTCCTGCTACTACTGCAAGGCGACCAACTCGAATTACACTTGGCTCTTTCAAACCAGAACTAGAAAAATCAGCATCTCCAATTTGTATTATTTCGTCAAATCCTTGATTGTAATGTCGCAATTGAGTTGAAAGCATACAAATTAGCCAGTCGTCATATCGTCCAGGAAGTTTACCCAGCAATAAAGCAGGACGTGGTTTTCCTTGTTGCAAATTCGTTTGAGGGAACTTGAACAAAATTATCTGACCAGAAGTTTTCATGCGAAAATAACCTTTAAATCATCCCTTGTATAAATGGGGGAGTCTTCATCTTCCATGCCACGCATAGCCGAAGTTAAAGAAAAACTTGACCAATTTAGTTCACTTTCTTTAGCAACTTCACGTTCCGATTTTATCAACAGATACTCGACAAAATCTAATACCTCTGCTTGAAACGGTACAGATAACTTTTGAACACTCTCGTGGATTTTTCTTGTAACTAACATTGGCAACTCTCCAAATAAATAGTAACGAAGTTATTTCTTCTTTTATTTTACCATTTTCGGGAAACTTTTCTTGAATTTATATTAAGCGGTACAACTATTAGATATTCCGAAAAAATTCACGATAACACCCTAAAACTCCGTTTATCAGGAACTATTTCGGCATAACCACCTCCCAGCAGGTGTTATTACGCAAAACTTCGGTATAATAAATACCCTTAGCTGGATATATTCAGGAATTAGTTCCCCATAACTGCTTATATCTGTAACCCCATCAATTGATAGTATATATCCTTATCAGGAGGGTGTCAAATGTCGCCCGGGTTGGCAATGCGATATCATCATCAGTGCCCCATTCAACTCAGGGGAGGGGCAAAATTGCGTTAGACCTCGCCGCAGATTCCACGTACACGCCGCTGATCCTACCTGGTCGCCCCGATTGCCATGGCCTGACCACACCCTGAATTACACGCGGTACGTGGACGCATTCGGCGACCTGCGGCGGGTCTACCAACGCCTGTCCATTTACCTCCGCTGGTGCTGAGACGGGATTGAACCATCCTCCAACGAGGCATACGCTGTTGGCTAATGTTGCCACTGTAGGAATCCCGGAAATACAATCACTGATACCGGTCAGCGCCCGGAGCGCGAGATGCGGGACAACATCTGCGCGCACCGTGGCGCTGACATTGATATCTGTAGCGCAATTATAAAATAGACCGGGATCTTCAGATTCCATGGCCCTGCCCTTCTAAAAGTTGCGTAACACCAGCGGCAGGTAGATCTTGTGCTCATCGTTGGCCACTCCTCCGGCCGGCCAGTAACCGCTGACGAGGGTATAGTCCCCGCCAGTTAGAACCGGCCCCGGCTCCGGCTGGCCGGCGGTGCCCGCCAGCGTGTAGCTGCCGCCACTGACCATGTCGCCGCCGCCGTCAATTGTGTACCAAGTCAGGTCGTATCCGCCGCCGGTCTGGGCCAGAACAGCGCCACCGGCCAGGAACAGCAGACTCGCCGCCAGCACCAACGCGACGGATAGTAGTTTTCGTCTGTTCATCGTATGCCTCCTACTGCAACGTGACCAACAACTGAATGACGCCGACGCCGCTCGCTAGCCCGGCTAGCGCTTTGCCGATGATAGTGCCGATGGGTGGGTTGGGGCCGGCCTTCATGGCGTGGCCAGGGATGGAAGAGGCCACGAGCAAGTCGCCGGGGGCGATGGGGCCGTTCTCGGCGCTGGCCTTGACCGGCACGATGCCGACGATGGCCAGCGGTACCTTGCCAGGGTTTTCCATATCCTCGTCGGAGCCACCGACGAAGGCTGGCTTGGTGGAGTAAACGCCTACGACGGTGGGCTGGTACGCCTCGCTGCTGCGGGCCAATTGACCGTCCGGGCCGATGATCAACACGTCGCCCGGCTCCAGACCTTGGGCGGCGGGGAGCATCTCGGCAAAGTCAGCCCCTGTATCATAGTAGGTACCATCAATGTAAACGTCGCCCTGGTATGTGACGCGGAAGCGCCGGTTCATGGATGTGCCATCGCTGCCTAGTTCGTGTCCCTGGATGATGTCGCCATAGTAGGAACCGGCCCACATCCCCACTGAATTTTCCGAAGCCGTAGCGGACGTATTCCTGAAAAAGCCACCAGCGCCATCGGCACTATCGGAATAACCTTCCACACCGCGGAAGCCACGACCATACACGCCATAACCGCTGCTGGAGTTGGAATTCTGGCCGTAGACACCGTGAGCGCCGGCCCCGCTCGTTATCCCATGGACGCCGCTGGTAGACCCCTCGCCATATACGCCAGCCGTGGAACCATTGCCATATACGCCGATCGTGGGACCCTGGCCATACACACCGTAGCCGCTGCTTGCGTCTGTTTGCCCATAGATGCCATGAGCGACGCCGCTGCTTTTGCTGTTGTGAACATATAGGCCGCTGCCGCTGGCGCCGATACCACTGACGCTGGCGCTGACAACGGTCGTCCCATACACGTGCAGCGCCGGGCCGCCCGCCGTGTAGTTCAAGTTCTTGATCTGCACCGTCGGAACATCCGTGGTTGCGTTCTCAAAGCCACCGCCGTAGCCATAGAGGCCACCGGAGCCATACACACCGTAGCCGGCACCACCCGATGTCCAATCGACAATACCCTCAACGGCATGCCCGTTCACGGTCTCGCCACGAACACCTACTCCAGTAGCATTTTCGCTCTTGCCATAGACACCGGCGCCTGAGGAACTGTCATTGAGCCCATAGACGCCGTAGGTGGTGCCACCGGAGGTGTTCTCGCCATAGACACCGTAGCCACCAGACGCATCGCTTTTGCCATAGACGCCCCAAGTGGGGCCGGCTCCGGAAGTAGCGATACCCACGGTGCCGGTGGTGGGGGCGGTGCCGTAGACGCCAGCGCCGCTCGGTGCGAAGCTCACGCCAGCGACGCCATACGCCTTCCCGGTCACGGCTTCCCCGCGGCCAACGACGCCAGCACCTCCGTCCGTTGAATCGGTACTGCCATAGACACCGTTGGATTGTCCCGTCTGAGAAGAAGCGTACCCCAGCAGCGCCGCGGCCGTGCCACCGGCGCTGGTCTCCACCTTTAAGCCAGTAGATACGTTGCCCTCAATGACCGCCCCCGGCCGCAGACTGTGCGCGTAGGGTGCCGCGTTGAGTGCCACCCGCCCGCTCAAGGTAGTGTAGGAGCCGCTGCCGGCTGGGCAACGCACGTCAATCTGCAAGTAGCGGGCGTCGCCGGTGAAGGCGCTTGTGCCGAAGTCCAGGTTCGGCACAGTGAAGTAGCCATCGTCCACGTCCACGCTACTGGCGGTTTGGGTACTGCCTATTTGACCACCACTACTATTAGCATCCCACAGACCGAACTGGAAATCGCAGGTCTCGTTCACTGGGCCGCTGCCGTCCTTCAGATAACCCTGGTAAGTGAAGGCGGTACCTAGGGCCGCCTGGGAACCCATTTCTGCTTGAGGCCCCGGTTCATGTGCTTGGGCAGGATATGCTAGCATGGTACCGCTGCCCAGGGTCAATAGCAGCCCCAGGGCCATCAACATGTTGAACAAAGCTTTGCGTGTGACGTATCGTGTAAAGCGTTTCATCTCGATTTCTCCTTAATTAACTATGTAACTGGGACAATTTTCACCACAGGGGACGCAGAGAACACCGAGTTTTCCTGATTCCCCTCTTTTTCGCGTTGATTGGCGTTAGATTGATTCACCGTTTTGAGCATTGGTCAATCATCATCACCTCCTCTCCTCGTTCTGGGCGCCTCTGCGCCGGGAGCTTGCGCCAGCGAGCCGGTGTACACCTCGATGAAGGCCAACAATTCGGTCAGGTAGCAGAAGTAGCACGTTTCACCCGATGCGGCGTGCTGTATCCAGCCGCGCCAGAGGGGCAAGGCACCTCCCTCCTCCCACCATAAGCGAAAGACGAACGAATTGCTGCGCCGTGGTTCTCTGGTCACAGTGAATACCTTTCCCTTGATATGCCAGTTTTTAATCTCCCCAATATGCTAATCCCTAATGTAGCAGAGGGGTATCTCTACAGTCTCTCAGCAGAAGGCCAAGACGGGGAAACCTGGGGGCCATTTTGCGGATGGGGGGCGATTTAGAACTAACGAGTTCTCGGCACGGAACGCTCATAGCACCCGTCGCGGGGGCGGCATACACAACGGGTTTCTATTTCCAGGGAGTGCGCAGTCTGCCCGGCGAGGTTGCGGGGATTGTGATGTGGGGGAAGTTCGCGCGAACTTTCAGCAACCGAAATCTGCAACTACGTTGTGAAATTTTCGGTTGCTTGGCTAAAGCCTTACCGGTGACTGCCCCGCGTGCGTACTGCGTGGCCGGCAGCGCGCAGGGCCGCCAGATCGCGCTTGATGGTGCGCTCGCCAACCTTTAAGGCCTCGGCCAGGTGTGCAACGGTAGGAGCAGCCGCTTGTTTTTGGGCTTCTTGGAGCAAGCGTAAAATACGGTGGCGGCGGCGAGTAATCTTGCCGATGAGCTCATCGTCCTCCGGCGCGGCGATGGTCCAGGTCACTTCAATGTACTCGTTATCGCGCAGGGGACGGCCGGTGGGGGCGCCGGCGGCGGGGAGACGCATCGTCTGGCGGCGGAGCGGAGTAGGGAGATATCCCAGACGATGGGTTGCCACAATGTCACGGTTCACGGTTATGTTCTCCAAGAAGGAGTGACGTAAGTCAAGGTTGTCAATATCGGCGGCCATGGCCTGCAATGCCCGATAGGCCTGCTCCAGGTAAGGTTGAGCAGCCTCTGCCCCCTCCACCGCCGCGATGATCTGATAACGCATAAAGTAAATCTCTTTCATGTAGCTGAATTGCTCTCCTCGCCCCGCTAGCATGGCACTGGCCTGTTCTGAGAGACGATGAGCTTCCTCTAAATGACCACGGTACAGGTATGCCAACGCTAGATGCGCTTGTTGTAGCGCCTGGTCCATCGTTTGCTGGTTGGCCTGCGCGACTACGATAGCTTGTTGGAAATAGAGTCCAGCTTGCTCCGGAGTGTGCCGTTCCAGTGCGACTTGGCCCAGTAAATCCAACGCTGCAATCTCAAAATTGTGATTACTGACTTCCCAGCAGATGGCTAACGCCTCCTCCCCCATCACTTGCGCCTGATCTAGCTCACCCAGACCACGGCAATTAGCTCCTTGCCAGCGGCGGATGATACCTTGCCAATTGTGGTCGCCAACGCTGGCCATCACCTGGTAAGCTCCCGCCAATTCCTCTTGCGAGCGCCCATAGCAACCTAGCAACGAACAGGTGATACCCACGTTGGCCTGAGCTGCGGCTTCTTGGTAACGATCACCGAGTTCGTAGGCGGCACGTTGGTTCTCCTCAAAGTACGCCAGGGCCTGGGCATACTGGCCGGTCAACCCCAGGTGCAGGTTGCCCAGCATGTTGAGCACCCGGATTTCGTTACGGCGATTGCCCGTCTCCTGAAAAAGTGCCCAGGCCTCCTCGATTGCCGCCTGGCAGTGAGCCACGTCACCGATGCGCCACCAGGCGCGGGCTGCCGACGTCAGGCAGTCGCCGAGCAAGTCACGCTCGCCAGCAGCGCGGGCCAGTGCGGCAGCCTTGTCGAGCAGCGACAGTGCCCGGACGGGTTTTCCGGACAGTACCTCCAGCCAGCCCTGGCTGTGATACGTGCTGGCTTGACGCACAGGGTCGTCCAACACCACTGCTAGGTGTAACATCTCGTCCAGTACGCCGTTCTGGACCTCCCGGCGGCTCAGTACGTCGAGCGCCCTTTCCTGCCGGTTTAGGAGGTCCCAACGGACGGCGAGGCTGTCATCGGCCAACACCAACGCCCGCCGGTAATAAGCCAGAGTTCTCTCGTAATCGCAGACTGCCCAGGCTAGTTCTCCGGCCCGCAGGGTATGGGTCAAGGCTTTGTCGCGCACATTTCCCTGATCAAAGTGGCGGGCCAGCGACTCAACCCGTTCAGGACTCAACTCCTCCAACACCGTGCCCACTTGCCGGTGCAGCGTTCGCAGTCGCTCCGGGGCGAGGGCTTGGTAGATGACTTCTTGAGTCAGATCATGTTCAAAGCGGTAACCGGTATTGGTGTCCACTAAGAAACCTTGTTGGCACAAGGTCTCCAAACGGCAGGCCAGGTTAGCAGGGGAGAGTGAGCTAACCTGGGAGAGCACCGCAAAATCAGCATCCTCACCCAACACAGCCGCCAGCTCCAGCACCGCCCGCAGTGCAGGGGCTAGACGACCTACGCGCTCGGCGACCAGTTCCCGGATTGAAGTGGGGGTGGGTAGCGGCAGGTCGCTGGAAGGCAAAACCCAATCGCCAGCGGTTGTGGGAACCAGCGCGCCCTGTTCCAGCAGCGATTTGAAAGTCTCTACCAGAAAAAGCGCGTTGCCTCCGGTTTCATCCTGCAAACGCCGGGCGAAGGCCGTGGCGCTAGCGTCTGTCCCACTTGCTCCCAGCGCCCGCTGGACCAGAGTTATGACTTCTGCCCGCTCAAAGGCGGTCAAGCGTAAGCGCAGAAAAGGCAACGCACGGTCGAGCGCCCTCAGGCTTTCCCAGACGGCAGGCCGCGCACGGGCTGCCGTGGTGCGGCAGGTAAGGATGAGGAACACGCGGCTGTCCGGTAAACGGGGAGCCAGATACGGCAGCGCGACCAGGGTGGCCTCGTCTGCCCAGTGTAAATCTTCAAGAACCAGCAGGAGCGGGGCGATGGCAGCCAAACTTGTCAGGCAACGCATAAAGCCTACTCCCAGCCGCTGCCTTTCCTCATGAGGATTGAGTGACGCGGGGGGGAGGGAGATCGGGTAGATATTCAGCGATAGCCGGGAAGAGGGGAATGATAACGCTGAGCCACACTGGCTCAACCAGTTCCACCAGTTGGGTAATGCGCAGCGGCGTCAGCAGGGGAGAGAGTGCATCATGCAAGAGTTGATACGGGGCCGGGGCGGCCAACGGGTCTGCTTTACCTAGCCCGACCTGGAAACCACGCCATTGGGCATCGGCGACAATTTCGCTGATCAGGCGCGTTTTGCCCACGCCGGCGCCTCCTTCAATGAGGGCCAGCCTCCCCCGGCCCTGAATAGCGGCTTGCAAAGCGTCTACCAGCACAGCTCGCTCACTCGTCCGTCCCACGAAGGGCAAATGGGCCAGGTCGCGTAGTAGAGGAGGCGGAGCGGGCACAACCGGTAGATGTGGAGGGATAACCCCCTCCAACGTAGCGGCTATCTCCTCGTAGAGAGCGACGGTGGTGGGAGTAGGTGTAATCGCTAGCTCCTGCGCCAGCAGCTCTCGCAGCATGACGAATTGTTCCAGGGCGGTATGGGTACGCCCCAGAAGATGATAGAGGCACATCAATTCCCGGTGAGCAGCTTCGCGCAACGAATCGGCGGCGGCCAACTGTTGAGCACAAGCTAGCGCTTGCTCGTAAGCGCCGCGCTGCTTGTACAGCATGAGCAGCCGTTCCAGCATACGCAGATACAGTTCCCGCAGCCGTTCCCGTTCCAGGAGGGCCCAATCGTCGTAGTGGTCTTCCAGAAAATCAGCGCGGTAGAGAGCCACGGCTTGTTCAAGTGGCTGGACGGGTGCAGAATACGTATGCCTGCTCTTCTCAAAATCCGCCACGTCCAGCCAATCATGAGATTGGAGAAGGAAGGTGACGGTATCCCGGTCTGCTATCAGGCGGTCGGAGACCAGGCAGAGGGTTTGGCGAATTTGCCAGAGAGCTTGAGAGAGCGCACGACGGGCGGCGGCGTCAGAGCGCTCTGGCCAGAATGTGCCAGCCAGCACGTCGCGGGGGAAGGCCCGGTCGTGATGGACGACGAGATAAGCCAGCAGCGAGCGGGCGGTCGCAGAACGAGGCGTGGGAAGCGGTGTATCGCCCCACGCAAGTTCAAACTGCCCGAACAGCCGGATGCGCAATGACAGAATATCCATCGTTGTGAGCTCCTAGAGATGCACCCCAATTATACGCCCTTCCGGTGCTCTAAACAATCCAAACTATAAGTAGCATATCACCCAAACTCGATAACCCCACCATACTGGTGGGGACACCAACAAAGGTAGGTAGGCAAAAGAGCACACGGGCGCATTAGGTGTGGAGGTATCTGGATGTCGCGTAGAAGAAATAGCCTCGCAGATGCTTGTATCCGTGAACATGGTAAAATAGTCTCGTCAGATACGGCAGAAAGATCACTGCTCTTGGATAACTCGCCGCTGAGACGCTAAGAAAAAATTCACCATTTGCCACTCTAGCAAGGAGCTAAATGTCCACAGAAATTATTTCCATGCTGTTTTTAGTGATCGTAGCCATGGTACTCTTTTCGTTGGAGAAGCTACCCACCGATTTAATTGCGATGGGAGTAGTATTGGCCCTCGCGCTGACGGGGTTATTACCGCCAGAGCAAGCCTTCGCCGGCTTCGGGAGCGATACGGTCGTGATGATCTTTGGCCTGTTGGTGCTCACCCGCGCCCTGGTGCGTACCGGGGTCGCAGATAATTTAGGGAAGCTGATGTTGCGCTTGACCGGAGACCATGAGGAACGCGCGCTACTAGTGATTTCTGTCGCCGTCGCCACGCTAAGCGCACTAATGAGCAACACGGCTTCTACCGCGCTCTTCATCCCCATCACTATAGAGTTGGCCCGCCGCCTGCGCATGTCCAGTTCTAAATTACTCCTACCGCTCGCTTTCGCCTCCATTTTAGCGAGTTCGATTACACTAGTGAGCACTTCCACCAACATCGTGATCAGCGGGTTGCTGACCCAATATGGATTACCGCCCATAGGCATGTTCGAGTTGGCCCCGGTAGGCATTCCCGTTGCCGTGTTAGGTGTCGTCTACATGGTGATGCTAGGTCACAGATTGATCCCCAACCGCACAGCGGACACCGGCAACCATGACAACAAAGAATTTGGCATCCATCCCTATTTGGCAGAATTACTGGTTCTACCCGGCTCACCCTTCATCGGCAAAACCCTCATCGCAGCCGGGTTTGGACGGGAGCTGGATTTAACGGTGCTCCGCGTGGTGCGTGATAAAACCCACTATCTCACTCCACGTGCGCATCTAAAATTGGAACCTGCAGACGAGCTCCTGGTGCGGGGACATCACGAGGAGCTACTGGAAGCGCGGCAAATTGAGGGACTCGCGTTCAAGGCCGATATCAAACTCTCCGATCCCCGTCTGCAAACTGGCGAGATGCAACTCGCCGAAGTGATTCTCCTCTCCGGTTCGCCGCTCATCGGGCGCACGTTAAGAGAATTGCGCTTCCGCCAACGCTATGGGATGCAAACCTTAGGCATCAATAGACATGGCAAAAGCATCTTCCGCAAGCTCAGCCAAACGCCCCTGCAAATCGGCGACCGGATGCTCATTCAAGGACGCCGCACTCGCATTAGTATTTTAGATGCTAACAACACCTTCCAAGTATTAGGGGCCGTCGAGCACCAATACCACAAACGCGAACTGGCTCCCTGGACTATCGGCATCTTCGCCGCGGTGTTAATTTTAGCCGCGCTCAATGTACTCTCCCTACCGGTAGCGGTGTTGACGGGGACCCTGGCAGTCTTCCTGATAGGCAGTATCACGCCGGAAGAAGCGTATCACGAGATTGCTTGGGAAACGTTAATTGTCATCGGTAGCATGTTGGCGCTGGGCGCAGCCATGCAGCATACCGGAACCGCCGAGTTCCTGGCGACGCGCATTGTGGGACTAGTTCAAAATGCCAGCCCTACCCTCATGCTCTCGGCCTTCTTCTTCCTCTCCCTCCTCCTCACCCAACCAATGTCCAATCAGGCCGCGGCGGTCTTGGTAGTACCCATCGCCATCCAGACCGCACAACAGTTAGGGCTGAATCCGCGCACTTTCGTGATGATGATCGCGGTGGGGGCCAGCTGCTCCTTCATCACCCCGCTGGAACCGGCCTGTCTGATGGTTTACAGTTCCGGCGATTATCGTTTCACCGATTTTATCAAGGTCGGATCGCCGCTCACCATCTTAGTTTATCTGATTGCCATCTTACTCGTGCCGGTCTTCTGGCCAATTTAGTCGCAGCGTGGTAGCGTTGCAGCAGCACAGCGGCTCAACGTTTCTTAAGGTAAGTTATTAAAATATCGGCGCCCTCTGCGCCTCTGCGGTGAGGGTTTTCATAGGAGATAAATTTATGACTACAGCCCGCATCATCCTAAAACAAGGCCGCCAGAAACCCGTCCAGCGACGACATCCCTGGATATTCTCAGGAGCCATCCAGCAAGTGGAGGGCGCGCCAGCTCCAGGAGAATTAGTCGCCGTGCAGAGTCACCGGGGGGAATTCCTGGCCTGGGGACATTACAGCCCCCATTCACAGATCCGCGTGCGGCTCATCTCCTGGCGAGAGAGAGCGCAACCGGAGAGCACGGATTTCTGGCGAGCACGGTTGCGATGCGCCATTGACGCGCGGGGCCCGCTGCTGGCCAGCGGGCAAACCACTGCCTGTCGCCTCATCCACGCCGAATCCGATGGCGCGCCCGGCCTGATCGTGGATCGTTACGCCGGCACCCTAGTCATCCAACTCCTCTCCGCAGGAGCCGAGACGCGGCGCGAGCTCTTCACCACCCTGCTGGTAGAGTTACTCGCTCCGCAGAGTATCTACGAGCGCAGCGATGCCGCCGCACGTCACAAAGAGGGGTTAGCCTCACAAGTGGGGCCGCTCTACGGTCCGGCTCCCGCAGCACCGGTGATGATTTTAGAAAACGGACTTCGTTTCTTGGTAGACGTGAAAGAGGGGCACAAGAGCGGCTTCTACCTAGATCAACGCGCCAATCGCCAACGGTTGCGGGAGACCGTGGCCCGGTTAGCAACGAGCAGACCAGCACCGCCCACCCTACTCAACGTCTTTAGCTACACCGGCGGCTTTGCCGTTTACGGGCTGGCGGGCGGCGGCGCCCACGTAGTGAACGTGGACAGTTCAGCCGCCGCCCTCGCGCTAGGTCGTGAGAACCTGACGCTCAACGGTTACGCCGCTGCCAGAGCCGAGGATATTACCGGCGACGCCTTCGAGGTGTTACGTGAACTGCGTGCAGCCGGCCAACAATTCGACCTCATCGTCCTCGATCCACCTAAGTTTGCCGCTAGCAAACGCGCCGTGAAACGCGCCGCACGCGGCTACAAAGATATCAACCTGCAAGCCTTCCACCTGCTCCGTCCCGGCGGCCAGCTCTTCACCTTCTCCTGTTCCGGCGCCATCTCCGCCGACCTCTTCCAAAAAATAGTCTTCGGCGCAGCCCTGGATGCCGGCAGCGATGCCCAGATCATCGGTCGCCTGACGCAGAGCAGCGATCACCCCGTGGCGCTCACCTGCCCAGAAGGGGATTACCTCAAGGGCTTGATCTGTCGCAATCGCAGCTAAAACTCCACATCAAAGAGAGGATTAACCAATGCAGATACTCAAAATCATCTGGCAGAGCCTAACTACCTATTACGAAAACATCTTCACTCTCGCCTTGATGGGAGTGAGTACGCTCTTAGCAACCGGACTCATCCTCCCCGCGCCTTTCGCCTGGGCCGGACTCTGGCAAGTCGCCCGGCAAGCCGTCCGCGGAGACGCTTCATCCTGGCAGACATATTGGGAAGGAGCCAGAGAGTACGGTCTCCGCAACCTGGGCAACATCCTACTGTTGCTCTGCGGCTATCTCCTCATCGCCGCCAATATCTGGTTTTACAACCAACCCGCCAGCTCTCCCCTCCCCGCAAAATTCGCCATCTGGCTCACCGCCTTCTGGATTATCACCGGACTCTTGTGGAGCGGCGTCGCTTTTTACTTACTCGCCTTCCAAATGGAGATGGCGACCCCGCAGTTCTGGCTCTCCCTGCGCAACGGCTTCTACCTCACTCTCCTACACCCGCTCCCCACCCTCCTCTGGCTACTCCTGTTGGGACTTGGCGGGAGTCTCTGCGTACTGCTCCCGCCACTGCTCGTCCTCTACCCCGGTTTCATCGCCATCCTCAGTCAGTGCGCCACTCTCACCTTCGTCCAACAGGCGTTGGAGCAACACGAACCTCCTGAAAAGGGAAGCTAAAATATCCACTTTAACTACAAACATCGCGTCAATAGACTAAAATCAAGTATAATACTTAGCTGCTTTTACGCTAGCTGCAAGGAGTCTACATACATGGAATTAGGAATCATCGGATTAGCCACCAGCGGCAAAACTACCATCTTCAATGCCCTAACTGGCAGCAACCTGCCCACTCTGGCCGCGTCACTAGGCAAGCTAGAATTACACCGCGCCACAGTCGCAGTGCCGGATCATCGCCTAGCACAACTTAGCGAGCTCTATCACCCTCAGAAAACCACCTACGCGCAAGTTACCTACATCGACATCGCCGGCCTGGAAGAAGATATCGGCAAAGAAGGCTTGAGCGGCCCGTTACGCAACCAGATAGCCACCATGGACGCCTTCGTCCACGTAGTGCGCGCCTTCGAAAGCCCCTGCGTCCCGCACCAGCTGGGCAACGTTGACCCGCAACGCGACTTAACGATCTTGCACAACGAGATGCTTTTAGCTGACCTCCTCACCGTAGAGAATCGCCTCACGAACATCGCCGCCCAACTGCAAAAAGGCGCCCAGCGCAGCGCCCGCCCAGCATTGCTGGCCGAGCAGGAACTCTTCCAACAATTACGCACCACCCTGGAAGCAGAACGGCCCCTCCGCTCCCTAGATCTCGGAGAGCACGAACGCGAAACTATCGCGGGTTATGGACTACTCTCCCTCAAGCCGGTATTGGTCTTGCTCAACACCGGCGATGATGACATTCCGCCCGCCGAGCTGGTAACATATAACTACCCCCAAACCAAACTAATGTCCCTCCGAGGACAACTGGAACTGGAAATTAGCCAACTCCCGGAGGATGAGGTGGAAATTTTCATGGAGGAGTTCGAAATTTCCGAACCAATACGCCAGCGCGTCATCCGCCGCTCCTACGAGTTGATTGGACTGCTCTCCTTCTTCACCATAGGCGAGGAAGAGGTGCGCGCCTGGAACTTGAAGCAAGGAGAGAGTGCCCTGGACGCGGCCGCGACTATCCATACCGATTTGGCGCGCGGCTTCATCCGCGCCGAAGTGCTCCCTTATCAAGAGCTCTTGGCAACCGGCAGCCTCAGTGCCGCACGTCAAGAAGGAATTCTCAGACTAGAAGGGAAAGATTATGTCGTTCAAGATGGTGAAATTGTACACATTCGCTTTTCCATCTAGCCGTTGCCCCAACCTACAACAACTCGCCTGAGATAGTAAGCCCAACTCTCCAGGCCCGCTACGTGCGCACTTTCAGAGAAATTCCTATATGGGATGCCACCCCTACAATCACGCAAAGGCTGCACTACCGCCCCGCCCACACCTGGGTCTTGCCGCAGACTTTAGACCTTTGACTGGCGACTTTAGACTTGTTTTCAGAGGAGCAAGCATGCCCGAATCAGAATTCAAAATCGAATGGCTCTATAGCAACCTCCGCTGGTTATATCTAATCGTCGTGACCGCAGTCCTCAGCCTGCAAATTACCACCTCAGATCCACGAGTGGTTTTTGCCCCCCCTGTAATCGCCCTATTAGTCAGCGGCATTATTGGGAATTTGCTCGTCATGTTGTTGCTAATGTTGCATGCCTTTCAAAAACCACTGATCGCCTTCACCCTTATCTTGGATATTTCCCTAACACTGGGACTCATCGGGACCACCGGCGGTGTCGAAAGTCCCCTACTATTTTTCTCCTCCATACCTATCATTACCACCGCCTTGCGCTATCCCTGGTGGGTCAGTTTAAGTACCGCGCTAGGCACCGCCGCCGTTTACGGCTGGAGCGCCAGCCAACAAATAGATAGTCCCCCTGGGACCAGTCTCGGCACCCTCTGGCACAATTACGACATAATACTAAGCCAAGGCGCAGTACTCCTCTGCGCAGGTCTAACCATCAGTTATGTCGGCTCGAAAATCAAAATGGCGCTTTGGGAAGAACGTAGCGTGCATGCTAAACAAGCCCAATCCCAAATAACAGCCGCACATCAACGCGTCCGCCTGATCTTTGAACTAGCCAGTACCCTCAGCGCCACCCTCAACCACGAGCGCGTGCTGCAATCCGCCTTGGATATAAGCCAAACAGGGTTGCGCGAGCTCTTGGATCGCGACATCTCTCAAGTTCAAATGATTCTACTCTTCCGCACAGATCAAGCTCTTCACATAGCCAACTCACGCGGCCTCTCAAGACATGATCGACAAAAAAGTTTCTCGGCTAAAGAGGGACTCCTGGCCACCGTGCTCGAAAACGCAGAAGTCACTATCGCCGCAGAGCCAGGCAGCGATCCTGAGTTGAGCCAGATAGGCGCGCTGCACCACTGCCGTGAAGTCCTCGTCGCCCCCTTACGCGCCGGTTTTGAGAGCTATGGGCTTCTGGTGATAGGCAGTCCCGAACCCCACGTCTATACTCCTGACTACCAGGATTTACTAGAAGCCATCTGTAGTCAAGCAGTCATGGCCTTACAAAACTCACAACTCTATCAAAATCTCATGGAAGAAAAGGAACGACTCGTAACCGTCGAGGAAGAAGCCCGCAAAAAGCTAGCTCGTGACCTGCATGACGGCCCTACACAGACCATCTCCGCAATCGCGATGCGCCTCAACTATGTCCGCATGCTCCTCGAAAGAGGAGCTACGGAGCAAATTGAGGCTGAATTGCAGGAATTAGAAACCCAAGCGCGTACTACCACCAGAGTCATCCGGCAGATGCTCTTCACTCTCCGCCCGCTGATTCTGGAGAGCCAGGGTCTAGTTCCCGCCGTAGAGCAATATATCAAAAAATTGGCAGAAACCGATTCCTTAGTCATTCACTTAGCAGCAGAAGAAGATATCGACCTATATCTGACCGAGCAAGCTCAAGGTTCATTGTTCTATATCATCGACGAGGCCATTACCAATGCCCGCAAACACGCTCAAGCTGATGATTTGTGGGTACGTCTCCATAGACAGGGAACCATGCATGCGATCATCGAGATAGAAGACAATGGACTGGGCTTTGACGTCATCGCTACCGAGGACAACTACGAGGAACGCGGCAGTTTGGGGATGCTCAACTTGCAGGAACGAGCCAAATTGGCCGGAGGTAAAACGGTAATCCATTCAGAGCCAGGAAAAGGGACCCTGATTCAGGTAACGGTACCGACGAAAAACGATGTTACTCTCTAATCTGACCCCATTTCAAGAACGCTGGTTCTGGCTAGGGGTATCGATGGCCCTCGCCGTACTGGCGGCTTGGATCAAATGGTTGCTCCTCCCCATCACCGGAGAGCAAGTCACCTGGCGGCAACGTTGGCAACGTTGGGCCGGCCGCCCATGGGTCAGAGAACTGGCCCGGTTGTCATACTACCTAGGCCTACCCGCTGTGGTGTTGCTCTGGCGAGGCGCGCTGACGGAACGCGGCTTAGGATTGCAATCCCTCCCCACTGCCGCCCACACAGTAGCTAATGGAACCGATTGGATGCGTGATTTGGGTTGGGCCGGCGGGATGGGGCTAGTCGCTGCCGCAATCGTATTTTTAAGCCGGCGTCAAATCATGCGTTTACGTCCCACCCAGCCTACTCGACGCCGCGATATGGGCGTAGCCTTCCGCGAAGCTAGCTGTCAGGAAAGCCACTGGGCCTTCTACCGCGCGCCTTTCGTCCTGCTCTGGGGAACTGAAATTGGCAGTTGGGCGGGATTGCTACCACTCCTGATAGAGAACATCCTCAGCCCCCTAACCTGGGAGGAGCTAGCCACTCCTGGACGCGGGCGAGACCTCTGGTTAAATGTCACCTTACTCATAACCAGCACCCTACTCTACCTACAAACCCAAAACTTCTGGTGTGCGTTGCTCGTGGATGTGGCCCTACGTTGGCTCTGGGGCTACAAAAGCACCGCCCCGGAATAAATTCCAGGGCGGTTAAACCTGCGAGGGCGCGAATTCTGTTAAATCAGGATTAACGCCAGCGCTATCAGTAGCGCTAACATCGCCAGAGCGATAACCCCAATGTGCTTCAAATCTTTGAGCACATATTTATACTCCGCTGCTAATTCCTCCTCAGTCACAGCCGTGGCCTTAGCTGTGGCTAGCTGCGCTTGTTTCCGGTTTTTCTGCGTGTGTTGCTGGCGCCCCTTGCCGGGACTATAACGTTGCGTTGCTGAAAGCTTCGGTGTGCGTCTTTTCTTTGCCATTTTCTCCTCCAATAAATATACAAACTAAAGACTAATTGACTAACGACTAATTGACTAACGACTACCTGACTAACAACTACTGACTTAATGAGGCAATCACGACGATCCGCTGCGTATCCACCCCATAAGGATAGCAAGAAATCAAGGTCAACGCCGGACTGCTCGTGGGCGCCATAACTTCCACTTCGGTAGGCTCAATAATACGAGTCTGTTGTACTACATAACGGTAAACCCGCGTCTGCGTATGCAACAGTAGCTCATCCCCCACCTTCAAATCAGGTAAGTAGCGAAAAATTTCGCCGTAGATATCATTATGCGCCGAGAGCACACAATTCCCCCGCTCGCCCGGATTAGCACTGCCGATATGATGCCCGACCCCTTTTTTGAGAATTTCCCAATCATCCCCTTCCACTACCGGCGCATCCACTCCCAAGCTGGCGATCACCAGACGTTGCGCCTGTTCTGGCCCCGGCGTGGGAGCTGGCAGCGGCGTGATTTCCGCCACCAAATGCTGGAGATGCGCGGGAATGGCCGCCGGCTGGGAACCACCACCTACATCTGGGGCCGTATGCCCGCCGGGCAATAAAGCCGCCTCAATCAGCGGCGTCGCCGTGGGCGTGGGGGCAGTTTGCAGGACCCGGCTCTCTTCATTGAGCGTACGCACCATGAAGAACAGCTGGGCAATCACCGTCGCCAAACCCAACACGGCTAGAAATTCTACCAGTAAGAGCAGCCGGTCTCCAATCCAATGCCAGTTGATGCCCCGCCGCGCGGCACGTGGAACCACATCCGCCAGCGTGGCGCTGTAGCGCGCTCCACCACTCGCCAGCCGCGCTGCGCGTTTGCGCAAGCGCAGCAGCTCTTCCAGCTCAGCGATGGAAAGGTCTTCCACCCGGCGTCGATCTTTCACTTCTCCCCTACGGCAAAAACTTCACGCTGGAAAAACCAACGAAAGGGCCACCACTCGAATAAGATCACGCGCAAGACGCGAAAGAGCAAGTTTTCCCGGCGGTGCTGTTCCGGGGTGCTCAACCAGACCTGGATGCCGGTAAACTTTGCTCGGCGCAAATTGCGACGCAAACTAAGCCACGACTGCTCGTTGACATGTACTTGCACGTTCTCCGGCACCAAGAACGCGCGCGGATTGCGCGGGTACTTGTCCCCCTGTCCCAACCACCGCCGTACTAACCGCACGCCACGGTAAGCATAGTGATCATACCAAACATTGGGCGCGGTATGCACGACCAGGCGACCGCCCGGCTTGAGCACACGATAGGCCTCGGCCAGCGCTTCAGTCAATTCTGGAGGATAAAGATGCTCCACAATATCCAACATCAACACGCGATCAAAAGTCCCGGAGAGGAAGGGCAATTGGCGGGCATTGGCCTGCTGCACAGGGATAACATCCTCCGTCTCCGCCGCCATAACTTGACGGGAAAAACGCACCGCGACGGCGGCATAATCTACCCCCAACGGCTGCGCGCCTAGCCGCCAAATCTGTCGGAGAACTTCGCCCCGCCCACAGCCTACATCCAAAATACGCATATCGGCAGTGACACCGGCGACTCGCAACGCCTCCTCCAAACGCCGCGAGAGATATTCCCCCGCGCTGGAGTTAAATTCCGCATAGCCCTCGCAAGCAGTTAAGAAATAGTCCTCATCATACAGCTCGGAAGGAACGGTATTGGTAGTGTCAGAACGCACTTAAACACTCCTCCTCAATTTCCGGGTTCTGCCAGCACTCGCCGGAAACCAATTTTTAATAAGCGTTGGGCGAATGGAAGAATTGCAAAACCGTGCGAATCAAAATTCGCATATCCAACAATAACGACCAATTCTCGATATACCACAAATCATATTTAGTACGCTCTACAATTGATGTGTCCCCGCGAAAACCATTGACCTGCGCCCACCCGGCCATGCCAGCCTTCTCACGATGGCGATCCATGTAGCGGGGGATACTGCGTCGGAACTGTGCCACGTAAACCGGACGCTCTGGCCGCGGGCCAACCAAACTCATATCGCCCAATAAGACATTGATAAATTGCGGCACCTCATCTAGATTAGTTTTCCGCAACAGCGTACCGATTTTGGTGCGCCGTGGATCGCCGGGTTTCGTCCAGCCCGGCCCTTGCTGCTCCGCGTCCTGGCGCATGGAACGGAATTTGAGGATGGGAAAAGGCCGCGAATCCAAGCCCATCCGCTCCTGTACGTAGAAAACAGAGCCGGGTGATTCTAGCTTTATCAATATCGAAATCAACATCATCGGCGGGGAGAAGAGCAACAGCCCCACTAGACTGCCCATCAAATCCATCATCCGTTTAGCAATTCGCCGCCAGCCCTGTTGGGCGATATCGCGCACCGTGAGCAACGGCATCCCCCCCAGCTCCCCAATGCTCACCGGCCCGGTCATAATCTGGAAAAGGTCTGGATAGACGCGGATAGTAACCCGTCCGCGTTCACACTCGGAGATCAGCCAGAGAATTTCCTGGTGTGAGGTCTCTTCCGGCAAAGCGATGATCACCTCTTCTGCGCCATATTCGGTGATCAATTTTTGCAGTAACCCCACAGAACCCACGATCGGCAAACCCAATAAAGATGCGGGAGCCACACTCGTATTGGCAACCACACCCGCCACATCATAACCCAATTCCGGCGACCAGAGGATTTTCTGCAAAATCATCCGCGCAATATCGCCGGTACCAACCACCAAGACCTGGCGGCGTCCCCAACCTCTACGGATCAGGATTCTACGTAGCCACGCATTGAGCAGTCGCCCTAACATGATCAAAACAATGGAGAGCAACCAGACGTAGAAGAGCATCGTCCGGGAATAATCGCGCCCCACCGTAAAATCGCGCAGCAGTAAAGAAGTAAACGCCACGCCTAAAAACGTGCCCAAAGTGATTGCCACGATAATCGCGTAAAATTCATCCACTCGAGAAACGGGAATGGTGACATAAAGCTTAGCAAAGATGAATACCAACAATACCGCTGCCGTGTGGATCAACAACATCGGCAGATAATCCTCCACGCGCCCCAGCTCCTGAGTCACGGTCGGAAACGGTATCCAAGTACGCAACCCATAGGCCAGGGCAAAAGCCACCGCCGCCATCAACATATCGCCGAGCATCAAAAAAACCATGAAATAATAACGTGCCCGTCTGTATTTCAATTGCTTCAGTTCTCTCATCGTTTGACCTGCCATCTCGTCAAATTCAATTTGAACCGTAACACGCCGATAATCAGCAGATGCACCCACCACGCAGTCTGCGCCGCATAGTGCTTACGATAGAAAATTTCCATAGCCCGCCAGAATTCTATCTGCGCTTTGGCGCTCTGGCGACTGGCCGCCCGCTTGACATGGAGCACCGTCACCCCCGGATAGTAGTAGACCTGCCACCCGGCAGCTTTGATCCGATAAGCCCAATCGAGATCCTCGCCATACATGAAGAAAGTATCATCCAACAACCCTACCTCGTTAATCGCCGCGCGGCACACCAGCATAAAAGCACCCACTACCGCATCTACTTCAGCGCCCTGATCGGGATTTAGATAGGTGAGATTATAGCGTCCAAACCGGCGGCTCTTGGGGAAAAGTCGGGCTAAGCCCGTCAACCGATAGAAAGAAATCTCTGGAGAGGGGAACGAACGCCGGCAAGCCAAATCCAGCGAGCCGTCGGGGCGCACCAGCTTAGGTCCCAGTATCCCCAACTCTGGATGCGTATCCATAAAAGCCACCGTCTGCGCCAGAGCCGTTGGCGGCACCTCGGTATCTGGGTTGAGAAGGAGGGCATAGCGCGGCCCGCCCTCCTCCCCCCGCGCAAAACCCAGCAACCGTAAGCCCTGGTTGTTCGCGGCGGGATACCCCCTGTTCTCCTCGTTAGCAATCAGCAAAGCTTGGGGAAACTCACGAGCTACCATCTCCACGCTACCATCCGCCGAAGCGTTATCCACCACACAAAGACGAAACGCCAGCCCAGTGCTGGCGTAAACAGTGGTCAAACAACGTCTCAAAAGCTCGCAGGTGTTATAGCTAACGACTACAATGCCCACATCCATAGGAGCTATTTTATCACAGAGAAGACGGTCAGCAAGTTAAAAGTCTGGAGTAGGGAGTAGAGAGCAGGGAGTAGGGGATAGGAAATGGTTAATGCGTTCAGGTTCTTGCCGCTCATTAGTCCCGCCCCGCAGGCTAACTCTAACCTGTCATTCCGAGCGGAAGGCTGCTTTTGGCCCGTAGTCGAGGAATCTCCCCCCGTCAAAACTAACCGCCTGACAGTCGTGGAAGATTCCTCGCATCGTAGCCGGTAAAAAAACGCCGGCTGCTCGCTCGAAATGACAAGCCGGGGCTGACACGCTGGATAGAATTCCAAGGAACTGATACTGTAGCCACGCATTCCCTAGCGCGCAGCTAGCTACGCGGGTAAAGGCAACAGGGTATCTTCTTCTGTGGTGATAATGAGGGCTTCAAGTTGCCCACCGGAGAGGTTGCGCAACGAATTCTGGAACGCGGGGAACTGTGCGACTGGGAAACGCGCCGTCACCAGCACATCCCCAGCAAACTCCTCGTCTAAAATCTGGCCGTGATGCGCGGGGACCAACAAGCGCACCTGCTCAAAATAATGATAATCTGTCGCCAACAGCACGGTATGAGTGGTTACCTTCTGTGCCACCGGAGTGATGGCCAACACCTCCCGGACGGCAGCACCATAAGCGCGCACCAAACCGCCGGTGCCCAACTTGGCGCCGCCAAAATAGCGCGTCACCACAACCACCAGATCGCCCCACCCGCTCCCCTGCAAAACAGCCAACGCCGGTCGTCCCGCCGTGCCAGAAGGTTCCCCGTCATCGTTACAGTGCGCTGTGACGGCGGCCCCATGTCCGATCACGAACGCCGGCACGTTGTGGGTAGCGTCGGCAAACTCCTCCTTGATCCGCCCGATAAACGCCCGCGCCTCCGTGACGCTGAACGCTGGGGCCAGCGTGGCGATAAAGCGCGAATTACCGGCCATGATCTCGTTACGTTTTTCCTGAGCTGGGACTAAATTAGGTTCCATAAGAGCGATTATAATTCAATCGCCCAAAAATAGAATAGAACCAAGCTGAGGCTATGAGCATTTACCTGCATCCACTGCTTGCTCCCAGAGGGATAGAAATCAGAGAGTTAGAGAACAAAACACATTTGACTTTCTGAATTAAAATACCTACAATATCAGCATGAGAAAAAACCACTCTAAAATACGTGCTCTTTTGGTAACGGGGGCACCCCTCGCCCTTACACGCTGGGAGCTATTTACCCTGGTAATTACCACGGGACAATGAAATTCGCCCTGCTAGTCAACCGATTAGCAGGGATATTTTTTGGGCAACAGCACACTAATTTTATAGGAGGATACAAATGACCATTTACGCAAATTCCCCCGATGGGCCGGTAAACTGGGAACGGCTGTTGGCGGAACGTACTAACGGCATGAAAAGTTCAGCCATTCGTGAATTACTCAAAATCACCGCTTTGCCGGATATAATTTCTTTCGCCGGCGGGATGCCGGCGCCGGAACTCTTCCCGGTCCGCGAAATCGAGGAAGCCTGTCATCACCTGCTGCGCCACGAAGCCAAACGAGCCTTGCAGTACAGCACCACCGAAGGGTTCCCCCCGCTCCGTGAATATCTAGCAGCTTCCATGGCTAAGTACGGCATCCACCATGGCGCGGATAATATCCAAATCACCACCGGCTCACAACAGGCTTTGGATCTATTAGGGAAAGTCTTCATTGATCCCGGCTCGACAATCCTCACCGGCTGCCCCACCTATCTAGGCGCCATTCAAGCTTGGCGCGCTTACCAAACCCGCTTCCTCACGGTACCCCTCGATGCACAAGGCATGCGAGTAGAGCTCCTTGAGGAAATCATCAAAGATGATACCCCCAGGTTCATCTACGTACTCCCCAACTTCCACAATCCCGCCGGCACCACGCTGCCGGAAACACGCCGGCGCCAGCTCATCCACATCGCACGGAAACACGACCTCATCATCGTCGAAGATGACCCCTATGGGGCGCTCCGCTATGAGAAAGAAGATGTCACCCCCATCGCGGCCCTGGCCCCGGAACGCACCATCTACTTGGGAACTTTCTCCAAAACCATGTCTCCCGGCCTGCGCATCGGCTGGATTGTCGCCCCAGCGGAAATCATCCAACGGATGGTACTGGCCAAGCAAGGCTCCGACCTGCACAGCAGTACCTTTGACCAGATGATCGTCAATGACGTGGCCCAACGCGGCATTCTCAAAGTTCACATCAACAAACTCTGCATAGCCTATAAAGAGCGGCGGGACACTATGATCGCGGCCCTGAAGGAATATTGGCCAGCGGAGTGCCATTGGGATCAGCCAGAAGGCGGCCTCTTCCTTTGGGCGCAAATACCGGCCCAGATCAATACCTCGGATTTCATGAAAACCGCCCTGGAAAACAAGGTGGCCTATGTGCCGGGCGTCAACTTCTACCCTCACGCCGATGGCGGTTTTAACGCTATGCGCTTGAACTTCTCCAATGCGCAACCGGCCATGATCACGGAAGGGATAAAACGTTTAGGCGTGGCCTTGAAGAAAGAATTAGCCACGTAAGGGAACCCTCCCCCCCCCACAGCAGACCGCCGAGATTTTTCTAATCTCGGCGGTCTCCCTTGTCTACTGTCCCCTGTCTACCGTCTACTGTCTAACGTCTACCGTCTACTGTCTACCGTCTACTGTCTACCGTCTACCGTCTACTGTCTAACGTCTACCGTCTACTGTCTTTACCCCTTGATCACCGCCACGGGACGCACGCGCGCCACTTTGCGCGCCAGCCCCGCTCCAGCCACGGAAGCTACCACTTGATCCACGTCCTTGTACGCCAGCGGGGCTTCCTCTGCTAACCCGGCCATGCTGCCAGCTCGCACCACAATACCCTGCTTGGCCAGTTCGCGGTGCAAATCCTTCCCCCACACCTTGCGTTTGGCTTGACGACGGCTCATAGTCCGCCCGGCTCCATGACAGGTGGAGCCAAAAGTCTCCTGCATAGCATGTTCCGTGCCCGCCAACACGTAAGAGGCTGTCCCCATAGACCCCGGCACGAGGACCGGCTGGCCTGTCTTCTGATAAACCGCCGGTAAGTCAGGATGGCCAGGCGCAAAAGCCCGCGTGGCCCCTTTGCGATGAACCACCAACTTTCGACGCTCACCAGCAACCAAATGCTCCTCAATTTTGGCGATATTGTGGGCCACGTCGTACACCTGGCTCAAATGCCACTCGCTCACTTTACCGGCCAACACCCGCTCAAACGAGCGTCGCACAAAATGCGCCAACACCTGGCGATTGGTGAAGGCGTAGTTAGCCGCCGCAAACATCGCCGCCAGGTAATCGCGGCCCTCAGGTGAATCCACGGGGGCAGCCACCAACTCGCGGTCGGGAATTGAAATACCGTAACGCTGCGGGACAGACTGCAAACGCCGCAAATACTGTTTACAGACTTCGTGCCCCAAACCGCGCGAGCCGCAGTGAATTTGCACCACCACTCGATCTTTGAACAACCCAAAGGTTTCGGCCACCTCAACATCATAGACCTCATCTACCACATCAATTTCCAGGAAGTGATTGCCAGCTCCCAGCGAACCTAACTGTGGGCGACCACGCTCTATGGCTCTAGAAGGCACGGCCTCAGCCCGCGCTCCCGGCAAGCGACCGCTACTCTCTGTGCAGACGAGATCGGCCCGTTCAGCGTAACCCTTTTTCAAAGCCCACTCCGCACCGGTTTCCAACACCTGCTCGATATCCTGCCGCGAGACACGCACGGCGCTACCCTTCCCCAACCCGCTAGGACAGTGGCGATAGATGACCGCTAGCAGCTCCTCCAAATGCGGGGCGATTTCCTCGTAGTAAAGCGTGGAGGCCAACATCCGCACCCCACAATTGATGTCATAGCCGACACCGCCAGGAGAAATGATCCCCGCGTCGTAATCAAACGCCGCCACGCCGCCAATGGGAAAACCGTAACCCTGGTGCATATCAGGCATCGCCATCGCGTAGCGCACAATCCCCGGCAACATGGAGACGTTGACCAGTTGCTGGATAGAGTGATCGCCAAACGCCTGCTCAAATATCTGTTCATTGCCGTAAATCCGTACCGGAACATTCATCCGTCCGTCAAATAAACGCGACAATTCCCAGGTATACTCATTGATGCGGTCAAATTCTTGTGGATGCGCTGGTCTAGTTGCCATCAATACCTCCTCGCACTTTCTCGCTAAATTCTATCCACAGCTTACATAGATTGCACAAATTTTTTACTTTCTCCCGCCGACCTTCACTCTCTCGCCTTTTCGCTTTATAGCTCTCTTACTCCCAACCAGTAAATCCGTTTTTATCAGGTAAACCTATGTCCTCTCCCGCCAATTTCCTGTTGGCATTGCTTGACAGCCCTTACCTCAACAACTATAATGTTATCATAATTCAACCCCCGAGTACGAGAAAGAGGTAAAGGATGAGAGAGACCGCGATTGTTAAATTAGACGCGAGAGGGGTAGTGACACTGCCCGAGGAGATACGGTACGATCTACCGTCTGGAACTCATTTCCTCGTTCGCCGCCACAAACAAAATATCATCCTCCTGCCAGTGCCTCCCCAATCGTCCTCCCCCTTTGATCTCTCCGCCGAGGCCTTTGGCTTTGTTAACGAGCTCACCGACGA
>JAYELZ010000129.1:14854-18694 GCA_034717835.1 Chloroflexota bacterium | reverse complement strand
GTTATGAGTACATACTGGTAGCTCCCATTTACACCGTCAAATCACAACACAGCGCCAAAGCCGAGTTTGAGTTACTGGTGACTCATCGTCTACCTCAAGTATTCTACCTTGACCAGCGGGAACAGGGAGTGACACGTCCATCGTACATTGCTCTGGCCCAACTTCAATTATTGCACCGCTCTATGTTGAAGGAGAAGCGCGGAGCATTGACCGTTACCCAGATAAAGCAGATTGACGAGCGACTTAAATTCTGTCTGGATCTGTAAGATCATTCAAACTATGTACTGAAGCCCCCACGCCTTTTCGCTTTCTCGCTCTCACATATCAAAAACTATCTCGGTCTCATACCCAGCTTCAGTAACCCGCACCTCCAAGTTGTGGAAAGTCGCGGCCTTGATATAGCCGTGATACGCAATCACCGGCCCACCCCGCACACGCACGCGCAACGAAGTGGGCGTTAACTCCACAAACTTGAACTCCCGGTAAGCCGCCAACCCTCCCCGCTCGCCCCAGTAGAGCAACTCATTGAGCCAATCGACCAGCAGGATTTCCACATCCGCCGCTTGCAACGTGAGCCAGCGCTCCTCAACGAGAGGAATGTGCTCCAAATCCACCAACAGCGCGAACATCCCACGGGCGGCGGTAGCGAAGAGATCCTCGAGATCGTCACCCCAGAGGCGCAGTGCCAGATCAGCGGTGTGGTCAATCTCCTGCCAGCGTCCCATCATTCCACTCCGCCAGATAATTTTCGACGAAAGCAACCAGCGGTTCAATCGCGTTCAGTTCAAAGAGAGGTAAATCGCCCGCCAGCGCGGGCAGATCGGTAACGTAAGCTATCCGGCCAGCAATGCCAGGGAGCGGATGTGGATCACGGGCCGCGCGCACCACCTCGATTTTGGGGAAAGCGCTACGCTTGTAGCCCTCTATCAAAATCAAATCCACGTCACGGATGCCAGCTAAGACGCGCGCTAACTGAGGTTCCTCCGCATAGCGTTGGGTCTGCACAAGGCGGTCGGGGGTCAGGAATGTAGTATGCACGGCCCCCGCCTCCCACAAACGGCGGGTATCCTTGCCGGGTAAATCCGTCTGCACGCCCGGATGACGGGTATGCTTGAGCACCGCCACGCGATACCCCCGTCGGGTGAGCTCCCCGATTAGTTTTTCCAACAACGTGGTCTTGCCACTATTGGAACGCCCGATAACACCAAGACAAGGAATGGACATAGTTTGGCTCCATGAAAAAAGTTTAGCTCACCACGGAGACACCGAGGACACGGAGTGTTTATACCGGGTTTCCCCATTTTTTCTCTGTGTTCTCCACGTCTCCGTGGTAAAAAAAACGGACTCTGGGAACGCCCTACCTACCAGACTCCGCTAACGATCGAGCACCTTTTGGAACGGCTTGATCATTTCATCCTTCATCCGCTTGTTGACCTCTCTTCTAAAAGCGGGCAATTTTGACAGCAGCGACATGATGGCGCTCTGAATGCGCATTTTGTACTGTTTCTGCGGGAAATCGAATACCCCCAGTTTTTTGTAGGCCAGATAATCAGCCCGGAAAGGAAAGCGGAGTCGCCCCCAAATTGCATCCCGGAAAAGTTTCGTGCCTCCTATGCCCAGGAATGTGGACGGCCGGATATAACCGCTAGCGGCAAACCGGACGATACGCCCGGCGAGCTCTTGCAGCAAGCTATCAATTTCGGCCGCAGCGCCATATTCGTCGGTCACAATTCCGGCCAGATTGGCGCGCTGTATCTCGGCGTGCGCTTCCAAGATCTGTCTGAGATTGGGTATCTGGCTCAAGGGGCCGGAAATAATGAACCCTAGCTGCTTGCCGATCAACGATGGCACATGGCCGTTGAAAAACGACCGGTCGAAGAACATTTTCCATCGCGAAGATAGATACCGGTCCTGAATCGTCCCCGCAAAAATAAGGATGTCCGCCGTCTTGATCTTGGTATTGTAAAAAGCGACATACTCATCTTTGTAGACACATTGATTGTCATAGCTGCATTGGAGACAGCCCAGACATGATCCTTTGATGTCCAGGTCACGCAAATTGATAGTTTCGATCTCGCCGGAAAAGGAAGCTTTGAATCTCTCTATCATCCCGCGCAAGTTCGCCTGATGCTCTTGGGCGTCTGTCACGATCACGACCTTTTTGCCGCCCACGTCTACTTTGCTCCTCGCGTCGCCGGGGAGATAGTCAAAATCTCGCCAGGTTACCGGCCGGTAGCTTTTCGAGATGGGAGCCTGGTTGCCAATGGTCTCGAAAAAGTCCCCGGCAAACAGGCGCAGTCGCTCTCTTTCCGTGGCTTTCAGCAGATTGGTCATATCGGCGGAAAACGCCCCCACGTAGCGCATATCCAGGTCGTCACAAATGGCGTGCAAGTAGTTGTGCGCCGTGTGGTCAAAGAAATGGATAGAGGTCGTCAAGACTGCTGTGTATTTGTCTTGGAAAACCTTTTTTGCGCCTCTTTCTGAAACCAACTCGATGAAGCGCTTGTAATTGGAGGGCACGAGAAAATAATAAACCGGAGAAGCCCACAAAACGCCGTCTGAGGATTTGACATCATCGAGAATCTCCTGAAAAGCGCGCTCATCTGACTCGATCTTCTTAATTCTCTGTGCGCTGTTGATGATTTTCAGTTCGTGCTGGGGAAACTCTTTCTGGATGTAGTGAACATACTGCATAGTGACGCTGGTCTTCCCCTTGGGGCTGCCGTTCAAAACTGTGATTTTCATTGTCGTAGCTCCTCTATCATTAGCGCTTTAGATACCGTACCTCTTGGTGCTCTCTGGATATTTTCCGCTCGAACTTCACGGCCGGATACCCCAGTATCAAACAACTCTGCACGTCATTTTCGTCAGGGATGCCCAACTTGTGCTTTACATCCACATTCATATTGACGATAGGTGGGATCATGCCGCTGAATATCGAACCCAGTCCCAGAGAATGGGCCGCTATGGTGGCATACGAGGCGGCCAGCCAACAATTCTCCACGACACAGACGCCCAGTTTATGACCGTGAAAGAGGATGATAGCCGGGGCATCAAATGTAAAGTCATTCTTGCCGTTATCGGCATTTTCGCAGCAAACCCTTGCCGAGGGCAAAGCGTGATGTGTCAATGCGTGATACTGGTTGGCTCCGGCAACCCTTTTCGATATAATCCGATATATCGGGTTTTTCATTGACTGCATCAACTTTTTCCAACACCTCACAGTATCCTGGTATAACTCATTGAGATGTTCCTTCTCATCTAGAACCAGTACCTGGACATTGGTGGGTGGCGCGCCGATGGGGGTCATGGCTGACGCTCGAATCACCTTGTCCAAAACCCCGCGCTCGACGCTCTTGTCCTTGAAACTCCTGATTGACCTTCTGGAAGAGAGCATGGCTTCCAAAGATGCAAAATCAACCTGGTTTTCCGGTAGGGTGACAAACTCGTCATAGTTCAATCCTGCGACCTGAATTGCTCGAGTCGGGCAGATTGACATACAAAGCCCGCACTGACAGCATCCCCAATCGGGATAGTCCACCACCCCCACCTGCCCGTGGTTCATTTTGAGTATCTTTTTGCTGCACACTTGGGAGCACAAACCACAGCCGATACACGTTTTCTTGTTGATAGTAACCCTACTTTTCATTTTTAGCCTCCCGGTATTTGTTTTCTCAGCCGGTCAGGGCCTCGATCTCGGCAATCGCCTCCTGACACCACTCGATCCATCCCTGCTCATACTTTATGCCTTTATCCAGGGTCAGGTTCCAGAAAAGACCATCCCGCTCCATCCCCGTTGCCTCTATGCTCTGCTGTATCGTTCCCCGCACCGTCTCCTGA
>JAYELZ010000129.1:0-14754 GCA_034717835.1 Chloroflexota bacterium | reverse complement strand
ACACCACTCGATCCATCCCTGCTCATACTTTATGCCTTTATCCAGGGTCAGGTTCCAGAAAAGACCATCCCGCTCCATCCCCGTTGCCTCTATGCTCTGCTGTATCGTTCCCCGCACCGTCTCCTGATAAGCTGCCAGTTGCTCCTGATGCAGTGTCAGATGGTGGCGCAACTGGGAAAGCACTTTCTCTTTAGCGAGTTGTCCGCTGAAAAAGGTTTTGATCAGAAAAGCGTCGCGGACCGGCGCTACGGCCACCGGCTCCTGCAGCCAGCGCCGCAATTCCTCACGCCCAGCCGTGGTGACGTGGTAAACTTTGCGGTTCGGCCGGTCTTCCTGGTATTCCACCTCCATCGTCAGCCAGCCCTCACCCTTCATCTTAGACAGGGTGGGGTAAATCTGGCTGAGGTTGGCGTTCCAAAAGTAATAGATGGAACGATCAAAGTGCTGCTTGAGATCGTAGCCGGTCATGGGCTGGTAGCTTAAGAAACCCAACAGGGCGTGTTTTAATGACATGCTGGCATCCTTTATTATATATAACTAATATATTATATCAGACCTTACTTATATAAGATATGATATAGTATACACGTTTTTTTTGCTGTTGTCAAGGGCGTGGAGAGGGAAACTCCAAATTGGCCCTTGACACGGCGTAAAGACAAAGTATAAGCATACTTTAGTTTCCGCTAACTTGAGTGAGAAAAAAACCGTTTTTGGCTTTGTTTTTGGTGAAAACATACTCAAAATGCTGTTTTTAGACAGAAAAAATCGAGTTTCTCAAACTTCTGGGAAATCTTGCTACCCCCAACTTTGAGAAAGGTAGTAAAAAACAAGAATAACGGGCATATATGGGTTTGTTTCAGAAAAAACCCTATCTGTGGGGTTCTTTTTCTAAAGTGAGCTGAAGATTTTAGCGGAAACTAAAGAGCATAAGCAGTTGCTTATAGACTTAGGGAGATGCGGTGATAGATCAAGTCAGAAAGATGGCCGAGGTACTGACCAAACAACGCCTTGAACCGCCGTTGATATACCGGCAGTTGCTCCTTACCCTCAAAGAGGTTGTAGACGGGCAGATTCGGATCAGTCTTTACGCCTTGTTCCTGCAGCGCTTCATGAATTATTCTTCTCTTCGGATCGTTGGGATGCAGCTTTCCGGCATACGCGTTAGTGAGCCAGACTGCAGTAGCCTGGCCAAAGAAATTTCGGATTGATGCAAAATACTCCCACTGTGCCTCAAGATAAAGTTTATACTTCTGAAGAGCAATCGCGGTAGGCACATGTCTTTGTTGCGCAAGTGTCTGTAGGGAGAATCTGTCAGCGGTTTCACTGGCGAAACCCCACGGATCTACAGCGGATTTGGGTAAGTCCATCATCCCACTTAATTGCTCCCAACAGCGCCGCCATGCTTGTAAATCAATATACTTCAAACCTACATTGATGGCTCCATTACGCTGACAGAACTTCATCAATCCTCGATTCAATTCATCCAGACAGTCAACAATCAATCCACGAGTCTCGACTATCATGCCCAGAAAAGCGGCCCAAGAATCAGGACGATAACGAAGCCGTGCAATACTACTAGCCACACCATTCAGCCAGGTCAGCCATTTCGGTAGCAGATCAGTTACTGGAACTCCCTCTTTCCGAGTGCTATCACCTTGTGGTAGTTCAATGCCCGCCAATTTGAACCCGTAGCCTTGAGCACCATAGTGCTCATGACCTGGGAACAATCTGCGCACCAGATTGATTTTGGCTATTGTTTCAGCATGCAAGGGATCAGAGAGGTCTCCCTCCACATCCCCCGAAGGGATAAAGTGGAGCTTGAGTGTTGTATCCACCTCCTCCAGAGCAAGGATGTTCTCTTGATTGGCCAAGCGCTGATATAGAGTATCTTCATGAGTTTCCAACTATCCCTGATGCCATGCTGAGTCACCCAGGTACAGCGCGAACGACAGGTCCGCAAGGATCTCCAGAGGCATATCTGCTACCGAAGCGTCTAACTGATTTTCGGGAATCCAATCAATGACCGACTTGTCAGGTGTCAGTCGAGTAGTCCAATACCAGACTTCTGCAACCTCTCGCCAAATCTCGGACGCGGAAGGAGATGTCGGTGGTGTGCTCAACGCTTGTAACCACTCTTGAGACCGTTGAAAGAGTGCATTCTTGGGCGTCTGAGCCTCTCGAATCGCTTTGATTCTTGCTTGGCGCTCCAGCGGAATTAGAGACCCCAAAGTTGTCCACCATTCGCCCAATTCTGGGCCTTCCCCGGGCGCGGCAAAGTTGAGGTCTATGGTGAACCACCACGCGGGACCAAGTTCTTTGCAACCAGCATCCAGCACCGCACAGTTGTCCGCGACGTACTCCCAGGCACCAACCCACAATAGGGAGCGAAGGACACCGGCAATACCCGACCAGGTCCTGGGTTGCAAGGACACCACCAGATCGAGAAAGTGGTCACGATCTGCTTGATAATCTTCATCCACCCAAGCATGGAGTATGAAGGTTTCCAGGTCTTCCTCAAGCATCAACGGTAACGCTTGGGCGACAATATCCAACCACGGATTGACATCAGGTTGAATCAACAGACAGCTGAGAATGTTTGAACGGATAGGATGTAGTCCCTCAAGATACATCCCCTCAGTTGTGCGGCGCAAGAAGTACTCCTGCTCAAACTGCTCCAACGTGCAATTCGGTGCCGGCAGTTCCAAAGATGCGATGACATCGCGGGTTCGTAATCGTGCATCATAAACTGAAGCTACCGCCACAAGGGATAGCAACCGCAGCTCGTCTGGAGAGGCTCGCTGCCTTCGCACCTCTTCTCCAATGCGCTGCATCTGACTTTCTAATCGCTGCTGCAGTGTCTCTGTCTGGGTAAGCAAATAGACAAATTCTATCAGAGGGCCTTCACCTCCACTGCTTTGGCAAATCCGGAGAGCGCCAGCGCGATACTCAATGCATGCTCGACATCTTGCACGCGTTTGATAGCAAAACGCCACTTGTCGGGGTACATGTCGTGGAGATAGCGGTACGCTAGAGTGCTCTTACCCTGTCCCGAAGCAGCATGCACAATGACGACGTTTCTTTCTTGAAACGCCTGGGATATCTCCGCGATCTTGTGCTCGCGGGGAAAATCGAGGTTTGCCAGAATATGCTCGTACTTTGCTTGAATGCCAGCGTAAAACTCATCGCGAAATCGTAGAAGCTGCTCCGACTCTATGGGAAATGTTTCAAGCGGCTCAATGGTGGTGTGCCATTATCTGTGATAGTGATACCGTTCGGCAAGGAAACGGCTCACGGCATTAATTTTGTCGATGAGGTTTGCGCAACTCACAACCTGGCGTCGCTCGGCGAGCCGCTAGTACCAAATGATACGGATCCAAGTCCAACAACGTCTCAAAGTTCTAGCGTGCCTTAGTTATGCTCCTCTTCTGGAAATCGCGACTACTTGTCTACTAATGAACAATCGCTTATAATGAGTTTACACGATGCAGATTCAAGAAATCATCTGGCTAGATGAAGTTGAAGATAAAATTCTCCGTAAACACCAGGTATGGCCCGACGAAGCGGAAGAAGTGTTGCTGGGACACCCTCACGTCCGTTTTATGGAACGTGGGCACCGGCCCGGTGAGGATCTATACGCCGCCTTTGGGCAAACCACAGGCGGGCGTTATCTGGTTCTGTTCTTTCTATTGAAGCCACGTAATGTAGCATTGATAATCACCGTCAGAGATATGACCGCTGAGGAAAGAAAACGCTATGGCAAAAAACACTAATGTGAGCAGCCTTTCCAAGGCAGGCTCCATCCAAGAAATAGCCGAGTTTTGGGATACACACGATGCGACCAATTTCGATGACCAGACCCAGGAGGTCGAATTCAGTATTGACCTCCGCTCGCGCCGCCACTACATTGCCATTGACCCTGACTTGCTAGTCCGCCTGCGCGAGTTGGCTGCCTCGCGTGGCTTGAGCGCCGGGAGCTTGGCGAACCTCTGGTTGCAAGAGCGGGCACTGGCGCAGGGCAGTCGTTCTCACTCCCGAACCTAGGGCGAACGCATTTGTCTTTCCGCTTCTAAAACAAGAGCCATTACCATCTGCATTTCGACAGGATTTTGTATTAGTCAATAGGATAATGTACACTGCAAATCTTCTGTAAATCACAGCAGCCAGATGCGGTTGGCGAATTCATTCGGCGATAGACCGGGAATTGATAGGCCTTGATGTGGACGGTCATTGTACTCAGCCAGAAATAACTCCAATAGAGCACCCAGTTCCTGATCATTTCCCCAAAACTTGTCCTTGAGCCACGTTTTGAGAGTACGCACAAAGCGTTCGGCAAGCCCATTGGATTGCGGCCTATGACGAGCAATTAGCACATGGATGAATTCTTCATGCTGCGCGAGTGCTCGAAAAGCATTAGCAGTAAAATGAACGTCCCGGTCGCTGATTAGAAAGAGCAGTTCTGGCGGTAACAATACTCGTAAAGCAGCCACAACCATTTTGGCGGTTACTTTTGACCCGGTGACAAACAAGGGTAATCCCAGACATTGCCGCGTGCAGTTATCAGTAATGACCAAGATGGCTATCCAGGAGGTAACAATTGGCAACTGCGACCAACGTTCTCGGAAGGCGCGGCGTGCTTCTCGCCATTGCTGGTCTTCTTCTTTGCGCTTTGTCAGAACTACCCGGCGTTGCACACGCAAACCTCGCCAGTATGCGTCTTGCACTTTGCGTTGCTGCGGGGAGACTGGTTCAGTCTGTTGTTGTCTGCGCGCGGCGCGGAGAGTTTTCCAAGCGGCGTCTTCTTGCTTGCGCTGCTGCCGTATCACTCGGCGAGCTTCCCTCAAGGCGCTTTCTTCCTGTCGCAGGGCCCGTTTTTGGGCTTTGAGCGACTTCTTTGCATCGTTTTCAGCCGTTTCTGCACTCGTAGATTGCTCCGGCTGCGCTTGAGAAGCGGCCACAAACTGCAACCTCGCCTGGCGGTAGTCCAGATTTCCATCTTCAAACACGCGGCCAGGCCATGTGCGTTCGCTTTCTGGCTCGGCAGGTTTTTCAATGATCAGTCGCCCTGAAGAGCCGCTCACCGCAGGTGGTTTCTGTTCGGCCTCATGACTGGCGGGCACCAAGCATAAATCTACATTCAGCGCCTGCCCAGGAGTTTCGGCGGTACGAACTACATTTTCGGACTCTTTTTTTGACCGTTTCTGGCCACTTAGGCCATAGCTCAGCGTCCCTCAAGATACGCCTGACGGTGTTCGGGCTAACCAGCGGCACCCAATTGTGGGCCTTGGCCATCTCGTCGGAAATGCGCCGTTTGCCCCAGTCCTCATGCTCCCGGCGCATCTTGATGACTCGTTCTTCAATCTCGACAGACGTTTTATGAGGCTTGTAGGGCGCAGGGCTCTTGGGCTTCGCTAAGCCAGTATACCCTTCTTGCTCAAATCGCTCTTTCCAATGGTAGCATGTCCTCCGGGTTACGCGGGCTTTCCGGCCGGCTAGAGAAGCATTGCCTGTTTCTTCCCAGTTTCAAATAGTAGCCGACGTTGCTGGGCCGTAGTCGGTCGGAAGTATGTGCGTTTTTTATCCATGACCGCTAATTTTACTACCATTTTCAACCATGCCCAGGGGCTCAATGCCTATTATCTTGTTGACTAATACAGATTTTTTCTATTTTATCTGCGTTCATCAGCGCGAATCTGCGTCCTAGTTGGATTACAAATCTTCCAAGCGCACGGCGAAGAATGGTACCAACATTTCCTGTGACATCAACCCCCCGTGACGACCCGGTAGCCGCTTGGCATCCTCCTCGGTGCGGACAAAAGTAGCGTGACCTTTGGTAATTGCCACTAGGTCGCCCAGCCGGTGGGGAACTTCGCTGTAAGGTTCGCCCGGCCCCAAAAGACCGCTATCCAGTATCGCCTGCCGATCCAGGCAGATAAGTTGCTCTCCAAAATGCTCTTCCAAGTACGCGCGCGCCTTTTCCAGATCGCCGCCCCGGACGTAGAAGAAAGGTGCGCGCGCCTCCCCTACCGGCGGCAAGGTGAGCAGTTTGGCTAGCTCGGGATGTTCCGTCAGGATGATGGCTTTCTCCACGGGAGTTTCGAGCTGTCCATGATCGGCGGTGATTAACAGGAGCGTCCCTTCGCGATCTGCCGGCGATAAGCCTTCCAAGAAAGTACGTCGTAGCAGGTAGGAGAGCGAGCGCACTTCATTCAGCCCAGACTCGTGGCGGGGGCCGTAGACATGAGCCAGTGTATCCACCGCGCTCCAATATGCCGAAATGTAGCAACGCTCCGCGTGATGTTCATGCAGTGCCCGCCGCACCGTCAACCAGAAATCTGAGGCGGAGAAGTGGCCGTACACTTCACGGATGCCCCGGAAGTACATCTGGCTCAACGCGCTGCTCTTGATATGATGGGAGATCACTTGATAGGTAAGCGTTCCTTGAATGGAAAGTTGGTTGGCCAGTGCGGGGACGGGTAAGAAGTTCTCCGCGTTCAAGCCCCACTCCACCAGGGCCGCCGAGCCGCGATCCACGATGGGGGAGAAGGAGATGCACTCGGCGGCCGTGGCCCACTGGCGCAGGTAGAGTTCATAAGCCAGCAGCCCATGCCGGATGGGGGGCGCGCCGGTGCGCAGCGTGCTCAAGACGTTAACGGTGGTTGAGGGGAAGATGGAGGTCAAGGGCAATAGCCGTCCCCGCTCCTGCAGTTGATGAAAAATCAATCCCTCGTCCTCGGCCATCATGCGTTGGAGCTGTTCCCAGCCCAGCCCGTCCAGGATGACCAGCACCACGCGCCGGACGTCCTCGTCCAATCCCGCCAGCAAGTCGGCGCGCAGCGGCGGGAGTATGTTAGCCGTGCTGGCTCCCAGTAGTTGGGCAATGGTCGCGGGGATATTCCCCACCGAGAGGCCCTCGTAGCGCGGCCAGACATAATTGCTGGGGAAACTTTCCATGCCCGCCGGGCGATAAGTACGTAGATCGTGTTCTAATGCTGCTAAATTCATTTCGTCCTTCCTCTTTGTGATAGTAATTATTATCGTACTATACCTTGAATCAGATAGCCTACAATTATCAACACTCCTGTGAACAGATGTACCTGGATCGTCAGCTCGTTAGCCGGACGCAGCGCGGGCATCTCATCGTAGTACGTCTGCGCCACTTTCCAAGCGCGCCAGGCCAGCGGTATGGTGAGCAAGCCAGCCAGCGTCCAGGGCGGGGACAGCGTGGTGAGAACGTTGACCACCAGCGCTAGGTAGGCCGCTACAAAGAGCAGGCCGTAGATGGGTAACGCGCGTTCGCGTCCCAACCGCACAACCCAATGCCGTTTCCCGGCCTCGCTATCGGAAGGCGCATCGGGGAATTGGTTGATCCAGAGCACATTCATAATCAGGCAGGCTACCGGCAGCGAGTCCCAGATCGGTTCCCAACTGAGGGCGCCAGTTTGCACGACCCAGGTTCCCAGCACCATCAAGGGGCCAAAACTGAGGAAGAGGAAGAGTTCCCCCCAGCCGGTGGGCGCTAGATAGGCAGTGTAGAGATACCCGGCGAAGAGACCCGCTGCTCCGATAGCCAAGAGCCAGGGCGAACTCTGCCAGGTTAGATAGCAGCCAATGAATGCCGCGATGGCAAAGTAGACTAAGGCCTCATTGCGCACGCGCTCCGGTCTTAGCAACCCCAATTTGAGGATGGGACTGCCGCCGGTAAAGGGCGCGATGGCCTGGCGATTGTGGCGGTCCGTGCCGCTCAGATGGTCGAAGTAATCATTGAGCATGTTCGCCCCGGCATGAAGGAGCAGTGCTCCTACGAGCGATAACAAAAAGTGTAGCCAGCTGAACGCGCCGGTGGCTACCCAGGCGGCCGCCCCGCCCAGTAGCACGGGGATAATGGTAGCTGTCATAAATGGCGCGCGCACACGTATCACCCAGCCAGGGATGCCGCGAGTAGGAATTGATGAAACGTTGGTTGACATGGAACCTCCGGTTATAGTTAAAGGTCGAAAGTCAAAGGTCGAAAGTCAAAAGGCTAACAGCCAACGGCTAACTGCTGTAGTATCTCTCTCATCTCTTGAGCCGCGCGGGCACGATGGCTCAGTCGGTTTTTCTGCTCTGGGGTGAATTCGGCCATCGTACACTCCGCCTCGGGCACGTAGAAAACCGGATCGTAACCAAAGCCTTCTTTTCCCGCCGGGGCGGTGGAGATGACGCCCTCGCAGAGGCCCTCGGTGGTGAATTCGCGACCGTCCAAGAAGACCACGGCGGCCAGACAGCGGAAACGCGCGGTGCGCTCGGAGGCCGGCACATCCTGCAAGGCTTGGAGCAAGGCGCGGTAACGCACTTCGTCGGAGCCCAGCCGGTAGCGCGCTGAGCGGATTCCAGGAGCGCCGTCCAGCGCGTCGACTTCCAGCCCGGAATCATCCGCCAGGGCCGGCAATCCCGCCGCTGCTGAGAGCGTCCGCGCTTTGAGGAGCGCGTTGGCCCGGTAGGTCGCGCCGGTCTCCGCGACCTCTATCTCCAGACCGAGATCCTCTGGCAAGAGCAGTTCAACATCCAGACCTGCCAGCAACGCTTGCCATTCGCGGCGTTTGCCGTGGTTGTGTGTGGCTAAGAGTAATTTCATGATAATGGCTCCTCTGAAGATAAGTCTAAAGTCGCAAGTCAAAGGTCTAAAGTCGCCAGTCATCAGGATTATCTTCAGCGCCTCTGGAAAAAAGACGCTACCAGTATTAGCCATCCGACTAACATCATAATATTGAAAAATGCCAGAATGACCAACACGAACAGATGATATTCTATTATTCCAGTCTTGAGCACCGCATCTGCCGGATTAGCAGGATTGTAGTAGCTGGCAACTGGTTGCCCCACGGGCAAAGAGCGCTCAAGTCTTTTGGTTCTCCTCTGCGAGCCAAAGTCTGGGGGCTTGACGAATTCTATTTTCAGCTGACTACCTAGTCCTGCGTCCATTCCGCCGCTCGATGCGCGCGCCTAGTAGCTTGAGTTTCTCCTCGATGCGCTCGTAGCCACGATCTATCTGGCGGATGTTGTGGATGGTGCTGGTACCTGCGGCGGCCAGAGCGGCAACCAACATCGCCATGCCAGCGCGGATGTCGGGGCTTTCCATCTCGTCGCCGTGCAGAGGCGAAGGGCCGTAGACCAGCGCGCGGTGCGGGTCGCAGAGGACGATGCGCGCGCCCATGGGGATGAGTTTGTCAACGAAGAACATGCGGCTCTCGAACATCTTATCGTGGAAGAGTATTGCTCCCTCGCATTGCGTAGCCAATACCAGCGAGACGCTCATCAGGTCGGCGGGGAAGGCGGGCCAGGGAGCGTCGGCGATGGAGGGGATCGCGCCGCCCATATCCGGCACGATGGCCAGGGATTGTTCCGCCGGCACGAAGATGTCGTCGCCGCGCACTTCAAAGGTCACGCCTAACCGCTGGTAGACCATGCGCGTCATGCGCATCTGCTCCGGAACCGCGTTGTGAATCAATAGTTCTCCTCCCACCGCCGCAGCCAGCGCGATGTAGCTGCCTACCTCCATGTAGTCGGAACCGATGGTGAATTCGGCCCCGTGGAGACGCTCCACGCCGTGGATAACCAACGTGTTGGTCCCGACGCCGGTGATCTCTGCGCCCATGGCGACCAGCAAGTTACAGAGGTCCTGGACATGTGGTTCCGAAGCGGCATGACGGATAATGGTAGTCCCCTCGGCCAGGACGGCGGCCATGATGGTGTTCTCGGTGCCGGTGACGCTGGCTTCATCCAATAGAATGTCGGCCCCGTGCAGATTGTCGCCCTTCAGGATAAAAGAGTCGGAGGTCTCCACCGTCACACCCAGAGCACGGAAAGCGAGGAAGTGAGTATCAACACGCCGGCGGCCGATCACATCGCCGCCGGGAGCGGGAATGGCCAGACGTCCCAACCGTCCCAGTAGCGGCCCGGCGATAAGGATGGAACCACGGATGGCGCGGAAGAGCTCCCGGCCTTGCTCCTGATCCTCCGGCGCGCCGATGTTGGCCGCTTGTAACCGCCAGGTGTGGGCGTCCAAGTAATCAATTTGCACGCCCAACGATTCCAAGAGACGGCCCATGGTGGCGATGTCTTGAATGGCGGGCAAGTTATGTAGAATCACCGGTTCGGAGGTGAGTAAGGTCGCTGCCAGAGCCGGCAGCGCGGCGTTTTTGTTCCCGCTGGGAGAGATTTCCCCGTGCAGCGCATTGCCACCTTCGATTACAAAGTAGTCAGACATTTAGCCTCCTTTATGATATGGGCACGTTTCATTGCGGTTGAATTTCTGGTTGCGTGTCCCGTTAGCTGCGAGTGGGTACCTGCTTGAGCAGCTCAGCAAGGATAGTTAGCAACTCTTCCATCTGCAGAAGCCAAGCGCAGCAAAGATAGCTCGCTAGCCCCAAGAGCACTCCGCCAATACTCAAAATGAGATGCGACTCTGGGGCGATGTGGAGCCAGAGTAACAAAACTGCGCTCATCCCCAACGTGGCTCCTAAAGGGCGCAGCGACCAGTGCAAGAGTTCGCGGTTGGGCATACCATCGAGCTGGCGTTCCATTAACAAGAAGAGAACTACCATTTCCAAGAGAGCGGCCAGTGCGTTTGCCAGGGCCAGCCCGCCCAGCGGAAGCCAGCCAGCTTGCGCAAAGAGTGCGGGCAGGAGTAGTCCTAATATCAGGTTGATGACCATTGCGCCGCCAGCGGCCCCGGCCGGCGACCAAGTATCTTGGAGTGCGTAGAAGGCCCGCGCCAGAATTTCGATGAGTGAATGGCCCAGTAATCCTAGCGCGAAGAGCGCCAGCGCCACGCTCACCTCGTGGGTGGAGGTGGTTGAAAAGGCGCCGCGTTCAAAGACAAGTGCAATCAAGGGTTGCCCTAGCACTATCAGCCCCGCTGTGGCGGGTAAGACGATGGCGATCAGGGTGCGGATCATCGTGGTGAGAGTGCGCCGGAGTTCATCTAATTCGCCTCTGGCGGCTTGTGCTGAGAGGGTGGGAAAGACCGCGGTGCCTACGGCTTGTGCGAAGACGCCCTGCGGCAGCAACATCAACCGCCAAGCGTAATCCAACGCGGAAATCGCTCCAGAACCCAAAGTGGAAGCCAGGGCGGTGGTGATGACCATATTGAGCTGTACCACCGCGACGCCCAACACGCGCGGCACCATCAGGCGGCCCACGTTGCGCACGGCAGCGTCCTCCAATCCCAGCGTGGGGGTGTAGCGGGCCGAGAAGCGGAGCAAACCCGGCACCTGTACTCCCAGGTGTAAAAGCGCCCCTATCACCATGCCGATAGCCGGCCCTAGAGTCCCCCAGCGGGTGTTTCCGCCCCATAAGGCGCCCGCGATAATTGCGAGGTTGTAGAGGAGCGGAGCTAACGCGGGGAGCAGAAAGTGTCGGTGCGCGTTGAGGATGCCCATCACGACGCCGCTCACGCCAAAGATAGCGGGGGAGAGCAACATCACGCGCATCAAGATGACGGTGCGGGCTTGAATGGCCGGAGAGAGCGCGGGCGCGATGAGGTGACGCACCAGCCAGGGGGCCAGGAGCATAGCCCCTAGACTGAGCGGGATAATGACCAGGAGGAGCAGGTTGATAATCGCCGAGGCCAATCCCCATGCCTCCGTGCGCTCACCCCGCGTCAAGCGCGCGGTGAAGACCGGGATAAAGGCCGATCCGAGCGCGCCACCCGCGACTACCAAAAAGAGCATATCGGGGATGCGCATGGCGGCGACGTAGGCGTCCATCTCCGGGCCGGTGCCAAAGTAGCGGCTGAAAACTATCTGGCGCACTAGTCCCAGCGCCCGGCTGAAAGCGAAAGCTGCCATTACCAGCAGGGTGGCGCGCGTAACTTCTCGTTGATTTTTCTCCATCACAGGGGGAATTATAACACGGGGAGGGAGAGGGGGAAGGGGAAAGTTAAAAGTCAAAAGCCGAAAGATGACTCCGCTGCAAACGAGAAAGCGAGTTAGTCGGCGTAGGCCGACTTTGTAGCCGTAGCCCGCAACTTCAGTTGCCGGGGGAGCTCAGAAATAATAGCGCTTGAATTCCTCGGCCAACTCTACGGGGCCGGCAAAGGTACTTTGGGCGCCTAATAGAACTTGCGCCCCTTTTTTTACCGGATAGTGAATGATTGCCAGTCGTTCTACCCCGGCGCGTGTAGCCAGAGCACCGGCATCCGCTGGCGTGCTGTGTCCATGAATGGCTCCCTCTCCTTCGTGGAAGAGGAGCGTTGCGCCACGGGCTAACTCCTCAACTTCAAAGCAGGGTAACGTATCACTGGAATAGACGAAAGCACTTTTCCGTTGTAGCGAGGTAAAACGTACCGCCATTGAAGGGATACTGTGGTGTGTGGGCGTGGCCGTAATCTCGAAACTGAGATCTTGGGCCACCTTTACCCCGGCTTGAGGAACTATTTCACGATAGCTCAACGGTAAGGCTTTCAACCAGCCTTGGTACTCGAAGAGCTCAAGCAACGCGATTACCCTCTCCAATACTTGCGGCCGGGCGTAAATTGGCAATGGCTGCTGTCGAGGAGTGGTTATTTGCATACCCATCACATAGAGTCCTAGCAAGAAGGCTGGTAAGCCGTAGACGTGATCGGGGTGAAAGTGAGTGATAATCAGACCCTGCAAGGAGAGAGGGTCCAACCCCACTCGCTGCAACCGCCCCATGACATTGCCCCCACAATCAACCAGCCAGTACCGCCCCTCTTGTTCCACAGCCAGATAGCTGTTTTCGTGCTGGGCATCCACCAACGCTCCCGAAACTCCTAGCGGTATTACAGAAGCCTTTGTTTTTTTAGGCATAATAGATAGTATCTCCCCATTTACATTGCCCATATTATAATTCAGGGAGATATGAATGGCCATTACGTATTGGTAACAATTTAATATCTTATCTACTCGGGAGTGGGTGAAGGGGTTGGGGTGAGAGTCGGAGTGGGGGTAGGTGTGGGCAGAACCTCCACGAAGGCGACATGCTCAAAGCCCATGCTCAAAATTAGGGAGCGCAAGATGTGACGGGAGTTCTCCTCTGCCTGCTCCAATATGCCGCGCTCCAGAGCAGCCTCTAGGATATGATGTTCCGCGGCTTGACGGGCCTCGGTCTCTAGCTGCTCATTAAGTCCCACCAGGCCGGTGCTGCGATCATAGACCTGCGTGCGTTCGTTATCCAAAGTAGCAATGAAGATCTCTGGTGCGGGTAAACGCATATAGAGCGTTCCATCAGCACCGCGCATCACATCATTGATATCAATTTTACCCAGATCAATACCTGCAATCACTTCGCCGTAGGCGATCAAGAGCAACCGGTCGCCGAAGAGGAAGCCGAGCGCTCCTTGGCCTGATTCCGCCGTGATGACTTTCTCCACCGCGTAGGAGATGGTCTCCAGGCGACTTAGAATTTGTATGCTTTCTATAACTGTTACTTTGCTGGGATAAATGGTAGGCGTGATTTGCGGACGTAGCGATATAGGCATATCTATGGAAGTTTGCTTGAAGAGATCAGCCTTACTCCAGAGTTGCCAGACTCCTACGCCGACTATGATCAATAAGAGCAATACCACCAACAGACGCGATAATCCATTACCTTTCATTATGTACCTCCTCTTAACTTGAATGTAGTTTTCTCTGCCAGAGAGAATATATGAAAACGCCTCAATTGCAAATGCGGCAGAATATCATTCTGTCCGCATTGTGTTCCACTGCACTCCGGCCAGCGTTAAGAAAAAGACGAAAGCCAAATCTATGTAAAAGTACGACGCATCCACTAGCCCGTGGGCTAGAGAGACGGCCATAGAACCAGCCAGTCCCAGAATCAAGGCCCGGTTTTGTGTTTGGGGATTAGTGCCCAGCGCGATAGCCCGCCGCCAGAAGCCAAATTGAATCCAGAGGAATGCCCCTAGTCCCAAGATCCCCAGCCGCGAGGCGAAATCCAGTAGCCAGTTGTGCGGGTGTGCCAGGTTGAACTCCTCCCAGGCGGAGGGCAAGACGTAGCGGGTGCGATAGGCATAGAGGAAGTTGTCTGGCCCCACGCCCCAGAGCGGATGCTCCAGGAACATCTGCCACGCGCTGCGCCAGAGCGACAGCCGGAAGTGCGTCGTGCCGCTGGTGGTATCCAGCAGCCCGGCAAAACGCGGTGTCTGGAAGAGCGGAATGAGCGCCACGGCAAAGAGCAAGAGCGCGCTCAGCGTAAATTTGCGCCACCGGCCGCCGGCGAGCAAGCCCAACGTTATTACTCCCGCCGGGATACCAAACAGTATCGCGCCGCGTGAGAGGCTAAGTAGCAAGGCCAAACCCACCGGAGGCAAAGCGAGCGTGTAGAGTAACCGCCGATTGAGGGCCAATGGCCAGCCACGCTTTTTCCCCTCTTTGCCGAATAATTCCCCTTTGCCAAAGAGGGTGACGGCCAGGAGTAGCGGCAGTGTGCGTCCCAAGTACAATCCCACGTTGTTGGGAGAGCCGTAGATGCTGCGCAGCCGGGGGATGCCGCCTTCGGCGTGGATCACGTCACCCAGCAGGAAATACTGCACCAGGCCGATCAGCGCGATGACCACGGCCCCGAGCAGGTAGAAATCCACCACGCGCCAACGGTCACGTTTGGTTAGCGGGCACGCGAGCAAAGCCCAGCCGAAGAGCGCCGGCTCGATAATCACCAACCGCAATTCGCGGAAAGCCTCGTGGCGATGTGCGGCCAGGAGCGTGGAAAGTGTCGCTAGCAGGACAAATGCTATTACTGGCCAGCTAAGGCGTCTCT
>JAYELZ010000128.1:0-3294 GCA_034717835.1 Chloroflexota bacterium | reverse complement strand
AAGCGAGAAGGCGAGAAGGCGCACGTCACCTGGCCGTGAATGACCAAACTACCCGACTACCCGACTAACTGACTAACTGACTAATTAACTAATTGACTAACTGACTAACCCAGGGGATAATAACGGCATGAAGATAAATCACTATGCTCAAGTAAATGTCAAAAGCCACCGCACACCAGTACAGATGATTCGCTCTATCATCATCGCCCAACGCGGGCGCCGCCGCCAGCGCAGCCGGACAGGAGTCAGTTTATGGCTGCGCGTGATTGGAGTAGTGGTGCTCATCGCGCTCCTCGCCTCGGTGCTCTTGGTAGGCGGCAGTGTCGGCGCGGCAGCCGCCGCGTACTCCATGATCACCGAGGGACTACCGACGCCAGAAGAAGTAGCCAGCGTCAGCGTGGAGACTTTCGAGACGACTAAAATTTACGACCGCACAGGGAAAGAGTTGCTCTATGAGGTCATCGATCCCAACGCCGGAGATCGCAACTGGGTCTCCCTAGATAAGATTCCCCAAAACTTGATCGACGCCACCATCGCCATGGAAGACAAAAAATTCTGGACCAATCCCGGCTTTGACCTTTACGGCATCACCCGAGCTTTCGTCAACAACCTGCAAGGGAAACCGGTACAAGGAGCTTCCTCCATCACTCAGCAGGTGGTCAAACGTTCGGTTTTCTCGGTCGAAGAACAGATCAGACAGAGCTATAGCCGCAAAATCACCGAATTGCTCGTGGCCGTGGAACTAACCCGGCTCTATGAGAAGGAGACCATCCTGGAATGGTATCTCAACACCATCTTCTACGGGAACCTCTCCTACGGCATTGACGCCGCGGCGCGCACCTACTTTGGCAAATCGGCCAGCGAGCTCACGCTAGCCGAGGCGGCGATGCTAGTCCCCATCCCCCAATCACCGGCGATTAATCCCTTCAACTCACTGGAAGAAGCCCTCGAACACCAGAAAATAGCCTTAAGCCGGATGGTGACAGAAGGGTACATCACCACGCAAGAAGCAGCGGTGGCGCGCAACGAACCGCTGCACCTGGCCGAATCTGAAGCGCGTTTCGACATCCAAGCGCCGCACTTCTCCATGTACGTACGCGATCAACTTGAAGAGCTGTTCGGGCCGGAGATGGTGGCCGGCGGCGGCCTGCGCGTCTACACCACCATAGATCTGGAACTCAACCGGCAGACGGGCTGTGTAGCACAAACCTATATCCGCATCCTGAACGGAGAAGATCCCGCGGCCGTGATACCCGCCGCCACCGCCGCCGGTTGCGAGGCTGCCCAATACCTCCCTGACGTATCGGCGCGCCGCATCGGCGTAGATCATAATGTCAAAAATACCGCCGTGATGGTACTCCGTCCCACCACGGGGGAAATTCTAGCCATGCTAGGCAGCGTTGACTACTGGGATGAGGAGATTGACGGCAAATTTAACGTGGCTGTCGATGGCCTGCGGCAACCAGGCTCCTCCTTCAAACCCTACACCTATGTGACTTTGCTCTCGCAGGGTTACAATACCGCCCAGATGTTCTTAGATGTGCGTAAAGCCTTTGACCAGGGGGCGGGACGGCCCCCCTACGTACCCGAAAACTACACCCGCAACTATCACGGCCCGGTCAGTATGCGCCAAGCTCTGGCGCGCTCGCTCAACATCCCCGCCGTAGAAGCGATGTCTCTGGCCGGCATTGAGAATGTGATCCGTACCGCGCATAGCATGGGCATCACCACGCTAGACCAGGGACTGCAACACTACGGGCTTAGTCTCACGCTGGGAGGCGGCGAAGTATATCTAATTGATATGGCTTACGCTTTCAGCGTCTTCGCCAACAACGGCGTGATGTACGGCCAGCCTGTGTCGGAAGCCCGGCAGCGACCCGGCTTTCGCACCTTAGCCCCCGTCGCTATCTTGCGGGTGGAAGACCGTAACGGTGAAATACTCTACCAATACGAGCAACCGGCCACCCAACGTATCTTGGATTCTCGTCTGGCTTACCTCATCACCAATATCATCTCTGACCGCCGCGCACGCATTCCCGCGTTCGGTACTCCCAACGCCCTGGAACTATCCAATGAACGGCCCGCCGCCGCCAAGACCGGCACCACCAATAACTTCTCGGATAACTGGACGATTGGCTACACACCCCAATTGGTGACCGGGGTCTGGATGGGCAACCCGCAAGGCGACGATTACATGGTCAACACCCCCGGCTCTCGAGGGGCTTCTTACATCTGGCATGCCATCATGGAATACGCCCACCGCGACCTCCCCATTGTCGCCTTCTCCCGTCCAGAAGGGCTAGTTGAAGTGGCCGTCTGCCAGAGATCCGGCCTGCTCCCCAATGGGAATTGTCCCACCACCACCGAGCTGATGATCCCCGGCACCGAACCCACAGAAGAGGATAGTATCTACCAAGTCTATCTCGTCAACCGTGAAACTGGCCGGCTGGCCACCATCCACACCCCGCCGGATCTGGTAGAAGAGAAGGTCTATCAAGTCTATCCCTCCGAAGCGCAAGACTGGCTCGATAGTCTGCCGGAAGAGCGACGTCCCCCCACCCCGCCCACCGAGTACGATACCGTCTACGGCCCCGATCTAAAGGACAACGAGGTCGCTATCATCAGTCCCACCGCCTATTCCTATGTGCGCGGGGCCATCCCCTTGATCGGGAACGCGCGCGGCGGCGATTTCAATTTCTACCGCCTGGTTTACGGGACGGGCATGAATCCCACCGAGTGGACGCAAATTGGCCCGGATCATAACAACCAGGTGGATAAAAATGTCTTGGAGTTATTTGATAGCACCGCGCTGGCTGACGGCCTCTACACCATCCGCCTGCAAGTCGTCGAGCACAATCAAAACGTCCGTCAGCACGCACTGCAACTGACCGTGGACAACACGCCCCCGGAAGTCGCGCTCACCTATCCTCCTGACGGGCAAGAATACGGGTATGATTTTGACGAATGGGTCAACATCAACGCCGAGGTGAAAGATAATTACGCCATTGCACGGGTGGAATTCTACAAGAACGCTGAAGAGGAACCCTTCGAAATACGCAAGGTCGCGCCCTACAACATCAACTGGACCTTGGCTGGCGTAGGGAGCTACCAATTTTACGTGAAAGTCTTTGATGCCGCCGGTAACGAGACGCAGACCGAACCGGTCCAAGTGTGGGTCACAGAATAGTTAGTCCACGCAAGTGGACTTTGCAAGAGTAGCCACGCCTGCCCCCGGCAATGGCCGTTGGACCAGGGCAGGCACAATAAAAAAGCCGCCGAGTTCTAAACGAACTC
>JAYELZ010000127.1:0-3300 GCA_034717835.1 Chloroflexota bacterium | reverse complement strand
CAAGTAGGTCCAGCGGTAGGTGAGATAGAACTGCGCCTCTTTGTCGATGCTGCCGCGCTGCGCGTCCGCCAGCAGCTGCTTGATTAGGAAGTCGGTGGCGACGGTGCGGATGAAGTGCAGCAGCGTCTCCACACCCACCGGCTCGCCAGCGTAGGTCTCGACGCGTTCATAGCGGGAGTAGTGCTCCATGCCCGGACCGATGGCAGAGATAAAGAAGTCGCCGCCCGCGATGCCCTCCACCCAGAACTGCTTGAGTTTCTCCTCGACACGGGCGCGGATCTGGGGCTGCAGCTCGTTCCAGAAACCCACCGGCTCCCGTGATCCCTTGCGGCAGACCATGTAGATGGATGAGGCTAGTGATGCCGAAGCTCTTGCGCGTAACCTGTTTTTCATCTCAGTATGGATGGGCCAGGAAGCCGTCACCACCAGCCCGGCTTCTACCAGCGCATTGAGCATCGTTTCCCAACCAGAAGTTGTCTTGTGAGCATATACAATCACGGCGATCCCGCCGGGACGTAATACGCGATACATTTCTCTGAATGCATTACCTATCATATGCTCAAAAAACTCTTCTGCCTCCGCTCTGGTTTTGTGACGAGCTACCTCCATAATAGCCTCATCGTTCTTAGGAACCACGGGGGTGGCAAAAAGATTTGGAAAAAGATCACCTATGCTACGCTTGAGCCAAACATAGAAAAAATCGGAGAGTGCTGCGTAGGAGACATTATCGTAGTAAGGAGGATCAGTTATCACAGCATCCAGATAGTTACTAGGAAAGGGTAACTCCGTAGCCGAAGCTCTCTGTGCTTGACTGCAGACGCTAGGAATAGCAACATTGGCCCGGATGAAACGAGATACCCAATCCAGATGCGATAACCAATCTCCTCCTGAGCCGCTAGCTGGATAAAGCTCAAAATAATCCCAGGCCATTGGAAGGGCTTGGCGCGTGAAGGTATTTCCTATGTATTCTCCGTGATTAGCCCATCGCGTGATCGTTGAGTTATAGTCAGCAACGCGATTCAAGACAATGCCCAGATATCCTGTTACCGCCTGGGCCAGATCATCAGCACTTACAGATTCGTCCTTTATCATATTGTAGTGAACTTCAGCATCATTACGTATACGGTCGCAGACCTGCTTTATCTTCTCCAGGAAGGTGATTAGGGCCAATAGTTGACGTTCATTGAACAATTCATGCCATTCTTTTATTCCATATCCTCTGGCTGAGACCAAGTTAAGATTCTCTGTACTCATCTTTTCATGTGGTATTGGATGCTCAAGATAGGGCCAATTGGCTATCTTTTTTTCTAAAGCTGCTTTGGCTTTCACGTAAATCGCCTTGTCCTCGGATATCGCTAAACGGTAGCGCTTGCCGAATTGGTCAGGATGGTGAAAGATCACGGCGATCATCCGTTGCCCCATCTTGCCGTCGCGCGCCAAGCGACGTGTGTCTTCAGCTTTGGTCACCTGCCCGCAGACGGGACAGCGCGCGTTGGCGCGGCTCACCGTGCCCTCGCTGGGATTGAAGCCCGCTGACTCAATGGCTTCGGCGTCTTCCAGCAGCTCGAAGTCCACCCATTCCCCGCTCACGGAAGCACGCGGATGCGCACGGATTTTTTCATTTTCTTTATCCGTGTTTATCCGTGAAGATCCGTGAGCCGTCTTGACCACCGGGCGGTAGGCAATGCGCTTGTTTTTCTTCTTCGCCAGCCAGAACTGCTTGATCAGCGGAATCTCGGCGTTGCAGGCCGGGTTCTGACAGGGGATGGTCCGCGCCCAGAGGTAGCCCACGGGGATCCAGCCTTCCTCTTCCGTGAGCTCGCGCGCGCCCACCAGCTCCTCGGCATCCTCGTGCGGGTAGAAGCGCCCGATCTCGGCACGCGCCTCTTCCAAGATCACGTTGGCCCACTTCTCCACCAGGTGCGCCAACAGGTTCACCTTCACTATCTCGCCGGAGTCACCCAACGCCATCTGCTGCGCGCCAGCGTCATCGCCCTCCACCAGTTCGCGGGGCAGTTCGACCTCAATACCGAATTTCTGGGGCCATTCCAGCGTCGCCTTCTCGATGAAGACGGCGACGGGGTTGTAGTCGGTGGCGTAGGTCTCGCAGCCCAGGCGCAGCGCCTCCAGCGGGATGGAACCGCCGCCGGCGAAGGGATCCAGCACGCGCGGCGGGCGTCCGTACTGCTCCAGCACACGGCGGCGCGCCTCCTTCACGGCGGCGCTGTTGCCATTCTTGACCGCCTCCCAGGGCGTGATGCGCTTGATCAGGTCTTGCAATTCAGCGCGCTCCTGCGGATGCTGCTCGCCAGGATCATCAATGAGCGCGGCGAAGGCCGTAGCACGAGATGAAGCCAGCGGTCGCCGCGCCCACCAGATGTGCAGTGTGCAAGGATGTCCGTGGCGGATGGACTTCTCGCGCGCCGAGGCCTCGGAGATCTCGGCGAGGGGGATATCGTGTTCAATGAGTTTGCGTTTCATATTTGCCTTTGGTGGAGGGACTAGTAAATTCATCATCCAAAAGTGTGGCAATTTGTTCACGGAGCGCAGGAACATCTTGAGTAGCCGTTACCCAAACGATGGGCCAGCTTACCGCAAAGTACTCGTGGACAGCGATGTTTCGGAACCCAACAATATCCGCCCAGGGCACTTCAGGATATTGGTCTCGAAAGGCGGCCGACAAACGTGCGCTAGCTTCGCCAATAACTATCAATTTCTGTAAGATAGCACTTTGCAGAACCTCATCACCGTAAAATTCCTCACGCCGCGCTTGCGTTAGAAATCGGCCGATTGCGTCCGCGGCCTCCACCATATCCGTCAGGTACAAAATTTCAGGCCGCATAGATCGGTGCCTCACTAGCTAAGACGCTCTCTCGGATACAAGGCTTTAACCCGTCCCGAGGCACTAGATCCACGGAGCGATTAAAGAGTGCCTCTAACTCACGACGCATCCGCCCTAACGTCAAAAAACCAACCGTAGCCTCCTGAGCAAAAGTCACCAACAAATCAATATCACTCGCGGGGCCAAAGTCCTCACGCAACGCGGAACCAAAGAGCGCGAGTTGCTGGACTTGATAACGCCGACAGAGCGTTGCTAGTCCAGCCTCCGGTATCTGAAAATTTTTCATGGTCCTCTCCTCTCATCTTAGCCGTAAGCACATTATAATACCTACGGGATTTAGCGGAGACAAATAGCAGAATTGCACCTCTTCTACCACAAATTTCCGCTGCGTGAGCAACTTATCGCGCCCGCTCGCGCCACGAATCCTCTTGGATAATATACCCCGTCGCCACAATCTC